>CAZWTY010000007.1:11004-74368 GCA_964637565.1 uncultured Desulforapulum sp. | reverse complement strand
TTTTCCCTTCAGCGGTGGATTCGGAGCGTTTATCCGCCGTCAAACAGGTCATCGAGATTCTGTCGGAAACGGAAAGCCCCTCCGGTGGTCACGGACTGATCGTTTCAATCCACACCAGGAAAGGCGTCATTCTGAAAACAAGCCCTGAACATAAAAAAATGTTCGGTAATCTGGAAGGCAAAAAAAGCTGGGACCTGTTCCGGTGTGAATCCATGCCTCCCGATACCTGCCCGGCGGCCAAGGTTTTCAAGACAGGAGCTCCCTACATCCTTGAAATAAACATCACCCGGAAAGACGGAGAAGAAATTAAAGTCCGTCTGACGGCCGCCCCGCTCTTCAATCACAACGATCAGGTGGATCTGGTCTTGGAAACCATGACCATTCTCGATAAAGACTGAATGAAATCTGGTTAACTGCGTACCTCATCACGTAAAAAGGGGGCTTTCAGCCCCCTCTTGTTTCATTCTGTTTTTCAATTCCGTAACGATTCGGTTTCAGTTGGTGATGATATGGATGGGATAGTAGTCTTCCTTCATTTTTCTCTCCATGGTCACGACGCGCTCTTCAAGTTCGAGGAGATATTTTTCCAACATTTCGATGTATCTGGACAGTGCCGGTGAAACTTCAAGGGCTTCCTGTCTTTGGGCGATCCTTGTTTCAAGGGATTCGATACTTTCGGTCATTCTTTCGTCTAATGTCGGCATAACCACCTCACTTTTCCCGGCTCAAATCGATTTGAATATGAAATCTATAACGGCGTCACATTAACAAACATTGTTTTTGTGGCAAACATCATAAAAAAAAAATATCGGGGTGTATATAAGGTGAATCCTTTAAATTCCTGGGGCAATACCCTAAATATCCGGGATATTCCCGAAAGGGAACCCTGCTCGTGACTTTTTACGTGTCAAATATGATATTTTTCACCTTGTTTCCGATTTTATGCTATAAACAAAAACCTGTGAAAACCAAAAGCCGCCTGGCTCAAACATACCGCCTTTCAAGGAGTCTTAAATGAAAAAGCAACAGGTGCTTGTCCTGGTCGTCCTGACCCTTCTGCTCTCCTTTCACCTGCTCCATGCCGATGGAAACGGAAAGACAAAACAGCCCGTCAACGGCAACAACCTGACCAGCCAGTCGTACTACAAACCCCTTGCTCCTGAAAAAATCCACATGTCCACCGGGATCAACATTTACAAGAACCTGGAACACAAACATTTCAGAAACCTGGAGATCAACGACGATTTTTCACGAAAAATGTTCGACAAGTACCTGGAGGACCTGGACGCCTCCCGGCTCTACTTTCTGGAAAGCGACATCCGGTCCTTCGACATCTACAAAACCCAGCTCGACAACGCGATTAAAAAAGGGGACCTGAAACCGGCTTACACCATGTTCAACCGCTACCAGCAACGGATGATCGAACGCCTTCTCTTCTCCATCAAAACTCTGGACTGCTGCTTCGCCAAACTTGATCTTACCGGCAGCGAAGTGTTCGATACGGAAAGAAAAAACGCCCCATGGGCCCCGAACCAGAAAGCACTTGACGACATCTGGATCAAACGCCTCAAAAACGATATTCTGAACAGCAAGCTGTCGGACAAACCCGAGAAGAACATCGCCGAGGCCCTGATAAAGCGTTACAAAAACCAGCTCGTGCGTGTAAGCCAGACAAAAAGCGAAGACGCCTTCAGGATCTACATGAACTCCTTTACCCGGATGTACGATCCCCACACCCAGTATTTTTCACCCAGGGCGTCGGAAGATTTCAACATCCGGATGAGTCTGTCCCTTGAAGGCATCGGCGCACTTCTTCAAACGGAAAACGAACACACCAAAGTGGTCCGGCTCGTTCCCGCCGGGCCTGCGGACAAATCCGGCCTTCTGAAAGCAGGAGACAGGATTGTAGCCGTGGGCCAGGGCAATGAAGGGGACCTGGTGGATGTCATCGGCTGGCGCCTGGACGATGTGGTCCAGATGATCCGGGGCCCCAAGGACACCGTGGTGAAGCTGAAAATCATTCCCTCCACCTCCACCGACGATCAACAGACCAAAATCATCCGAATCACCCGCAACACCGTGAAACTTGAAGAACAGGCGGCCAAGAAAAGCGTGGTCACGGTGAAAAACAATAACCGGAACTACAAGGTCGGCGTCATCACCATTCCCGCATTTTACATCGATTTCAACGCTTACCAGAGCGGAGCCCCGGATTACAAAAGCACCACACGGGACGTGAAAAAACTCCTCGAGGAACTGAAAGCCGAAAAAGTGGACGGCGTCATCGTGGATCTCCGTGAAAACGGAGGGGGAGCGCTCCATGAAGCCACGAGCCTCACCGGTCTTTTCATCAAGACAGGCCCCACGGTCATCGTCAGGTCACCCAGGAACAGTTTCAACGTCTACCCGGACGACGACCCCGAAATCGCCTATACGGGCCCCCTCGCGGTTCTGGTAAACCGAATGAGCGCCTCGGCCTCCGAAATTTTCGCCGGCGCCATCCGGGACCACAACCGGGGCATCATCCTCGGGTCCCAGACCTTCGGCAAGGGAACCGTTCAGTCCCTGCACGATCTCAACAAAGGACAGCTCAAGATCACCGTGGCGAAATTTTACAGAATTCTGGGTGAAAGCACCCAGCATAAGGGTATCATCCCGGACATCACATTTCCCTCTCTTTACAATCCGGAAGAAATCGGGGAAAGCGCCCTTTCAGAGGCTCTGCCCTGGGACAGGACGACACCGGTTCGTTTCAGGCCCTACATGAACGTCAACCTCAAAAATATCGTCGAAAAACTTCAGGTGTTTCATGACAAACGTGTGAAAAACTCACCGGACTTCAAATATCTTCTGGAGTTCAACGCCCATTTCAAGGAACTGGAAAAAAAGAAAACCATCAGCCTCAACGAAAAACAGCGGCTCCGGGAACAACAGGAAGCTCAGAAATGGGCGCTCAAGCTCGAGAACACCCTGAGGCTGGCCAAAGGGAAAAAACCCTACGCCAGTTACGATGAGCTGAAAAAAGCCCAGGACAAGGAAAACACAGACGATGAGTTCAGCGAAAAGAACAACGGGAACGATGTGGTGCTCCATGAGAGCCAGAACATTGTCGCGGACTACATCCGACTGTTGAGAGGTTGAAAGGAGCGCTGGATGAACATCTACGCAGTCATCATCATCGCGGCCCTTCTGGCTGACTTTGTACTCAACATCGTGGCCGATGTCCTCAACCTCCGGATGATCAGGACAGAACTGCCTGATTTGTTCAAAGATCACCACAGCCCCGAGTCCTATGGAAAATCCCAGGAGTACCTTCGGGTCAACACCCGGTTCAACTGGGTCACATCAACAGTGAACCTCGGGGTGGTGCTGGCCTTCTGGTTCGCGGGAGGATTCAATTATCTCGATCAGGCCGTACGCCATCTGAATTTCGGGCCTGTTCTGTCCGGCGTTCTGTTCATCGGAATTCTCGCCGCAGGCAAAGCCCTGGTTTCCCTTCCCTTCACGGTCTACGACACTTTTGTCATCGAAGAAGCCTTTGGTTTCAACAAGACCACGGTCAAAACATTCATCGCCGACACCGTCAAAGGCGTTCTTCTGGCCCTGGCCATCGGTGCCCCCCTTCTTTCCGTCATTCTCCTGTTCTTCCAAGTCCTGGGGGCCTATGCCTGGATCACCTGCTGGGTCACGGTGGTGGTCTTCATGCTGATCATGCAGATTCTTGTCCCCACGGTGATCATGCCCCTTTTCAACCGGTTCGAACCCATCGAGGACGGTGAGCTGAAAAAAGCCCTCATGGATTACGCGGCAGCCATCCGCTTTCCCCTGACCCAGGTTTTCAGGATGGACGGCTCCAAGCGGTCATCCAAATCCAACGCCTTCTTCACAGGTTTCGGAAAAAGCAAGCGCATCGTCCTTTTCGACACCCTGATCGAACAGCACACTGTACCGGAACTTGTGGGCGTTCTGGCCCACGAAATGGGGCATTTCAAACTGAACCACATCAAAAAGACCCTTTTCATCGCGGTCCTCCAGTCCGGGGCGATGTTCTACATCCTTTCAGTCTGTCTGTCACGCCAGGGCCTGTTCGACGCGTTTTACATGGAACACATGTCGGTTTACGCCGGCCTGGTTTTTTTCGGCCTGCTTTTCGCCCCTGTGGATTTTTTCACCAACATCCTGATGAACATGTACTCCCGTAAAAACGAATACGAGGCGGACCGCTTCGCCGTGACCACGACCCGTGACAACCTTTCCCTGAAAGAGGCCCTGATCAAGCTGAGCGTCAACAACCTGGGCAACCTTTTCCCCCACCCCTTTTACGTGCTTCTCAACTATTCCCATCCCCCGCTGATGGACCGGATCGAACGGATCGAAAACACCGTGGTGTCGACGGGCTGAAATCACACCTCGTACAAACAGATCATGCTTTAAAAACATGATCTTTGCCAAAAAATCGCTATCGGATTCTATATCCACACTTTTCGATAGCGATCCCGATTGCGATAGCGATTCAACGGGCTGTCAGTCTGAATTCTCTCTGGTCAAGCTTTTCCTCCCTTTACATGGCCCTCATGGCCTGTCTTTTGACAAAGTATGACGTCACCCAGCGAAATATTTTGACAAATCACGATGTCGCTGTATATATGGATGAGCTTGTTCAATATGTTTATACGTAAAAAATAAAAAATCAATTGACCCCAGCATCAGGTTAGGGTCTCGGAAAAAATGATTTGCCCTGAAAGGCGCCCTGATTTGCATCGGATTTGGACGATCTGAGAGCAAAAAGCCGCAGGCATAGCAAAGCTATGTCGAGGACTTTTTTACACGAAGATCGTTCAAAGATGATGTGAAGCTGGGATGCATTTTGGGATAAAACATTTTTTCCGAGGCCCTTAATCCGGGATCGGCACGATCACCGGCGCGGCACGGTTCTATCCGTCGTTCCCATGCGCCCCACCGGTGCCCCCTGTCCCTGCCTTTTGCCTGGTTCTGCCCCGCACATATTCATCAATGTTGTAAAGGAGGAAGGTTTATGGAGTCCATGGTCAAGAAGAGCTGTGAGGATTTCGTCGACGTTCTCGCGTCGAAAGCACCTGTTCCGGGAGGCGGAGGGGCTGCGGCCCTGGGAGGGGCCATCGGCATGGCTCTGTCCAACATGGTGGGCAACCTCACGGTGGGAAAAAAAAAATACGCCGATGTGGAACCGGAAGTGAAAGACCTCATCGCCAAGGGTGAAGCGGTCATCAAGGCCCTGAACATCCTGGTGGACAAGGACGCGGAAGAATTCGAGCCCCTGTCCAAGGCCTACGGTCTTCCCAAGGACACACCGGAACAGGCGAAATTCAAGGAGGAAACCCTTGAGACATGCAGCAAGAACGCCTGCGGCGTCCCCATGGACATCATGCGCAAATCCTTTGAAGGCATCAAAATCCACCAGAGGATGGGTGAAATCGGAACCCTCATCGCCATTTCAGACGTGGGCTGCGGTGTGGCCTTCCTCAAGGCGGCTCTGATCGCCGCACGCCTCAATGTGATCATCAACCTGAACACCATCAAGGATCAGGCGTTTGTCGCAAACATCAGAAAAGAGATGGATCAGCTTCTCGAAGACGGAACACGGATCGCCGACGAAACTTTTGCCAGCGTACTGGCTAAACTCACCAAATAAGAAAGGACATCACCATGGCTGAACGACTGACCGGAAAACCTGTTGCCGATGCAATGAAAGACGATCTGACCAAGCGCGTAGCCGCCCTCAAGGCCAAGGGGAAAACCCCGAAACTCGGGATCATCCGCGTGGGCGCCCGTCCTGACGACCTGTTTTACGAAGGCGGCGCGAAAAAAACCTGCGCCTCCATCGGAATGGATGTGGAAGTTTTTGAACACCCCGTAGACATCGACCAGGAGAGCCTTTCCAAAGCGGTCACCGAGGTGGGCAACCGCAAGGACATCCACGGCATCCTGATGTTCGCCCCCCTGCCCGCCCATATCGACGAAAAGAAGACCAAGAGCCTTATTCCTGTGGAAAAGGACGTGGACTGCCTGAGCTCCATCAGCGCCGAGCAGCTCTTTGCCGGCAAGAGCACCGGTTTCCCGCCCTGCACCCCCACGGCCTGCATGGACATGCTGGCCCATTACAACGTCCCTGTCAAAGGCAAGAAATGCGTGGTCATCGGCCAGGGACCGGTGGTTGGAAAACCCGTGTCTTACCTCCTTCTCAAAGCCGGAGCCCAAGTCACCACAATCTATCTCAACGAAAAGGGAACCCTTTGCGTGGACGAACTGAAACTCACGGACAAGGGCATGGAAGTGGCCGACCATTCCACGGACAAAACCACTCCCGATACCTGCAAACAGGCTGAAATCATCGTGGCCGCCGCAGGTTTCCCCCGCCTGGTGAAAGCCAACGCCGCATCACCCGGCCAGACCTTCATCGACGTGGGCATCAACGCCGACCCGCTGAACCCCGGCAAGTACTGCGGAGACGTGGATTACGACGCCGTGGAACCCATCGTGGCCCGCATTTCACCCGTTCCCGCAGGCGTGGGCTCTGTCACCACCTCCGTTCTCTGTAAACACACCATCATGGCCTGTGAGAAACAGGTTCAATAAGCGGTAAATAAAAACCAGCATCCCACCGTTATTTTTGAACGGCGGGATGCTGGAGCAAAAGCTATGCTTCAATTTCTGAAAAAGGGGGACGCTTTGCAGTCTTCAGATACCGGAAATAAATTTATTTATTATACAAATGTCACAATTGGAGATACCAATCTTCTTAAAAACATGTATTTTGTAAATTTTTTTAAAATACAGGGAATTGTCAGGGAATTATGGGTCAAAGACGCCGTTAAAGATGCTACGGAAAGCATGAATAATGGACTAATTTTAATCACCAAATCAGCGTCTTGTAATTATTACAAAGATTTCTACCTATACGACAATATCCGTGTTGAAATGCAAATAAAAAATATTGGCAAAGCAAGTGGAGAGTTGGTTTTTTATTTTTATAATTCAAAGAGCGGAGAATTACATGCTGAGGGCAATCAGCAAATCGTTTTCGCAGGACCTGGCCATAAAATTTGCAGAATTCCTAACAATTTTTTAGAAGCCGCGCTAAAATATAGCCAATTTTAAGTTTCTTCTTTTATGGTTGAATTTGACCTTAACTCCGCACCCTCAAAGCACCTTCAAACAAATACTTCCTCAACCAGATATATATTATTCTTTCATTCTCACTCAAAGAAAACATTAATCTAAAGACAAGATTTATTATTCAAAAAGAAAATAAAAAAATGGTTTGCCCGATTCACTTCGCCGTTCTAAAATACCCCTCCGATTATAGTGGTTGTCAGAATAAAATTCCGATTGCCGCATTTTTATGAACATCGAATAGTGAATGGGTTCACGGCTCACCCTTTCCGCATGGAAAGAAAACAGTGTTCAAATTCACTATTTAAAAAAGGAGTTATCCTTCATTCGATGTTGGATGTTGGGCGTTGGATGTTCGACGTTCGTCAGTTTTTCATTCGGAACGGATTTATGACAACCACTATAACTCAACACCTGAAACCCGGGGATTATCCAGCTCTTTCATTTCAGGGACATTTCAACGCAAGAGGGGTTTCATGGAGCAGGAATGGGACATTTTCAAGGAGTACGGGAACAGGACCAGTTCGTTCATGTCCATGTATCCCGGACTTGAGCATATCCAGATCGAAAACGGTCAGGCACGGGGCATCACCTACGGCAATCGCATCGTTCTGGCCACGGAACCCCACTGTGACGAGGAATCCCGGGCCCAGGCCATCATCGACCTGAAAAACAGCCGGAACAAAAAGCTCTGCCTTTTCCCCATCGGTGAAAAACTCGCCTCCGTTCTCGGTGAAAAAGGTTTTTCCGTCTGGCAGGTGGGCAGCGAACCCATTTTCGAACTGGAAGACTATTTCAGGACCGAACCCCTGGACGCCCTGCCCCTGGGGAGAACACTAAAAAAAAGAGGGGCCGAACTGGTTGAAATCAGGACCGCCGACCTGGACATCTACAGGCAAGAACTCGCGGCCCTCCACGATGACTGGAAACGACAGAAAACCTTTGAACTTGGTTTTCTGAACCAGGTGGACCCTTTTTTCAAATACGACCTGAAACGCTGGTTCATCCTCACCGTGCGGGGCACGATCCAGGCGTTCATGACCGCCGTTCCCTTCTGCTACAACGGCCAGGTTCTCGGGTATTATTTCAACGACATCATCCGCTCGGGCAAAGCCAGGGCCGGAACCAACGAATTGATGATCGTCGAGGTGATGCGCCTCCTCCATGCCGAGAAAATCCCCGAAGTCCGGTTGGGAATGGCCCCCCTGTCACGCATCGAAAAGAAAGGACCTGCCTCGGCTTTCCTCGACTTTCTTTTCAGGCGTCACCGCTCCGTCTACAATTTTTCAGGCCACTACCGGTTCAAGAACAAACTCAACCCCACCCGATGGGACAATCTTTACCTGGCGTCCAGCGGGCTGGGGTTTCTCCACAGCCTGAAATGCGTGATCAAGGCCCATTTCCCGCAAGGGCTCTGGGTCCTGGTCCAGAGTATTGTGGCCAGGCAATGGGGAAAGTTCCTCGAGTTAAAACAGGGGGTGCTGTCCATGAACCGGGCCGACAAGGGGGAAGATCTCTATTTCCGTTCTTTCAAGGACTACATCTGGAGAACGAAATGGACCCATCTGTCGGTGATTTTTTTTGTGGTTCTTCATCTTCTCAAAGTGACGGTCCCAGGGGTTTACGGCCTGTTCGGTGAGAGCGCCTATACTCCGGCAACGGTCACAATCAAAGGCCTGACCCTCTGCCCCCTGTTCCATAACGACGGGTTCCATTTGTTCGGAGACCAGCTCAGCTTCTATATTTTCGGCGTGTTTGTGGAAGGGGTTCTGGGGGCCGGTTATTTTTTTGCACTCACCCTGACCGGGCTTTTTCTCTCCAACCCTGTCACCCATGCTCTGCTGGACCCTGTTCTGAAACATTTTCCCGTTTATTATCAGAACCATTTCCTGCATGTGAGAGACTACGGCTCAAGCAACGCCGTGTTCACCCTTCTGGGAGGCACCGGGGCCTGCTTGACGAAAAAAGCCTGGCTTTTCGTCCCCTTTCTTTTCTACTCCCTGATCATCGCCGCGTCCCTTGCGAGCTTTCTCGCTCTGCACCATATCGTGGCCCTGTTCATAGGATACACCCTGACCCTTGGATTTCTAACCATGAAAGCTGTGAAGGATTAATTAGCCCCGACCATGATTTCCGCACCTGAACCGCCCTGTCCCTGCCCTGTCTGTGAAAGTACCGACATCCGCCGGTTCATGGTCATTCGGGATCAGACCTATTTCCGCTGCGAAACCTGCCTTTCAACCTGGCTCGATCCTTCGGACCGTCTTCCGGTCGAAGAGGAATACCAGTGTTACCTTGACCACCGGAACGATCCCCTGGATCCTGGATACAGGCGTTTCCTGTCAAAGCTGGCAGGCCCCCTGGTTGAAAAGCTCAGCCCGGGGGCCTGCGGCCTTGATTACGGGTGCGGCCCAGGTCCTGCTCTTTCATTGATGATGGAGGAACAAGGGTTTTCGGCCAACCGCTACGACCCCTTTTTCCATCCGGACACAACGGTGTTGAGTAAATCCTACGATTTCATCACCTGCACGGAGGTCATCGAGCACTTTCACCATCCGGCCACGGAATTTAAACGCCTTGACCGGTTGCTGAAACCGGGGGGCTGGCTAGCCCTCATGACCTGTTTCCAGACGGAAGATTCACGGTTCGAGCTCTGGCATTACAGGAGAGAACCCACCCATGTGGTTTTTTACAGAGAAGAGACCCTGAGACAGGTTGCCAACCAGCGAGGCTGGACCTGTGAGATCCCGCGCAAAGACGTGGCGCTCATGGGGAAAAAGTAACGGATTTATCTGCCTTCACCATGGTCGGAACCAGGACATGTTTTGAGGACGACAAAGCCCGTCAGCCCTGCAAGGAACGAGGTGACCAGAATGGCGATTTTCGATTCCTGAACAAGATCCGGGTTGCCGAAGGCCAGAAGGGTGATGAAAATCGACATGGTGAACCCGATACCTCCAAGAAAACCCGCGCCGATCAGATGCCGCAGGCCAAGATCTTCGGGAAGCCTGGAGATGCCCAGTTTCAGGGACACCAGGGCGAACAGCACAATCCCGATGGGTTTGCCCAAAAATAATCCGGCGAATATCCCCAGGGAGTTGCTGGTGGCAAGGCCCTCGACCCAGTTTCCGGAAAGGACGATTCCGGTGTTGGCCAGGGCGAACAGGGGCATGATGACAAAGGCCACGGGTTTGTGGAGACCGTGCTGGAGCCGGGAGGACGGGGATTCTTGCCCGCCGTTTCTGAAAGGAATGGCAAAAGCCAGGAGAACCCCGGCGATGGTGGCGTGGACCCCCGACTTCAGCATGAAATACCACATGACACACCCTGGAATCAGATAGAAAAAAAGATGTTTGACACCCAGGCGATTGAACAGAATCAACAGGGCGAACACCCCCAGGGACAGGCCCAGATACACCAAGGAAACATGACCCACATAGAAAACCGCGATGACCACGATGGCCCCCAGGTCATCCACAATGGCCAGTGCCGTGAGGAAGATTTTCAGGGACACCGGAACGCGGTTACCCACCAGGGCCAGAACACCCAGGGCAAAGGCGATGTCCGTGGCCATGGGAATGCCCACACCGGCCTGGGCTTCAAGTCCGCGGTTCAAAAGAAAATGAAACAGGGCGGGACACGCCATGCCTCCTGCGGCGGCAAACAAGGGAAGGGAGGCGTTCCTGAAATCGGAAAGTTCGCCCACGTATAGCTCACGTTCGATTTCAAGCCCGATGAGAAGAAAGAAAACAGCCATCAACCCGTCATTGATCCAGTGTTCCAGACTGTGTTTCAGGTCAAGGCCCCCCGTTTCAAAACCCACTTTCATGTGCCAGAAATCCAGGTAATCCCTGCCGAACACGGAGTTTGCCATGATGATGGAAATCGCGGTGCAGGCGATCAGAATAATACCTGACGCCTGTTCGCTTTCCATGAATTCCCGAAAAAGCCTGCTCAGTCTCATGATCATCCGGGTCTTTTTCCTTTTTACAGTATCAGAATTTGTCGTAATGGATCATGTTGGGCTCCACCCCCAGGCTGTCCAACATGGCCAGCACCGAATCGATCATCAGGGGTGGGCCACAGAGGTAATACTCGATTTCCGTGGGGTCTTTGTGCTCTTTCAAATAGTTCTGGTAAAGAACAGAGTGAATGAACCCTGTCAACCCTTTCCATTCATCTTCGGGTTTGGGATCGGACAGGGCCACATGAAAATTGAAGTTGGGAAATACCTTATCGATTTTTTCGAAATCCTCATGGTAAAACATCTCCCGTTTCGATCTCGCCCCATACCAGAACGTTGTTTTCCGTTCTGTTTTCAAGGTGTAGAACTGGTGAAAAATATGGCAGCGCATGGGGGCCATACCGGCTCCGCCTCCGACAAAGCACATCTCCCGGTTTGTTTTTTTCACAAAAAAATCACCGTAGGGACCGCTGATCGTCACCCGGTCCCCGGGCTTCAGGTTGAAAATATAGGTGGAACCCTTTCCGGGAGGGATATCTGAAATCCAGGGAGCGGGCATGTCGATCCTAACCGTGAGCATCAGCCGTTTGGTCTCCGAAGGGGGATTGGCCAGGGAGTATGCCCTGAAAATCGGTTCGCTGAGTTTTCCTTTGTACCGCCAGAGATTGTAACGGTCCCAGTCCTCTCTGTACTTGTCTGGAATGTCGAAATCCTTGAAAGCGATATCGTAGGGCGGGACATCGATCTGGATGTAGGAACCGGCTTCGCAGACCATCTCGTCGCCTTCGTCCAGTTCCACCACCAGCTCCTTGATAAACGTGGCCACATTTTTATTGGACACCACCGTTCCCTGGTACTTCCGGATGGAAAAAATCGACTCCGGAATGACGATGGACATGTCGTTTTTTACCTTGACCTGACAGCCCAGCCGGACCTTGTCCTTCTTTTCCTTGCGTGACAGGTGGGCCAGTTCGGTGGGCAGCACTTCGCCTCCCCCTTCCTCGATCACGCATTTGCACATGCCGCAGGAACCACCGCCGCCGCAGGCGGAAGGAAGGTAGATCCTGTTGGACAGCAGGGCCGTGAGAACGGTGGGCGTTCCGGTGACCTTGATTCGTTTTTCCGTGTCACCGTTCAAGGTAATGTACCGGTCCCCTTTTTTCGTCAGGGCATTCTGAAGCAGAAGCAGGAGACCCACCAGAAAAAGGATGATCCCGGAAAAAACACAAAGGCTTATGATATAGATCACAATCGGTCCTCCTTAAACCGCCATTCCTGAAAACAGCATGAACGTCATGGCCAGAAGACCGCTGACGATCATGGTGATCCCGAATCCGTCAAGCCCCCCGGGCACGTCGGAATAACGCATCTTGATTCTCAGGGCCGACATGGTGACGATGGCCAGCATCCATCCGGCTCCGGAACCGAACCCGTAGACCACCGATTCGGCGAAACCGTAGTTCCTTTCCACCATGAACAGGGACGCTCCGAGAATGGCGCAATTCACCGCGATCAGGGGAAGGAAGACACCCAAGGCCGTGTAAAGGGTCTGGGAAAATCGGTCGATGATCATTTCCACGGACTGGACGAGAGCCGCGATCACGGCGATAAACGTGATGAACGTGAGGTAGCTCAAGTCCAGATCGGGAAGCCCGGCCCAGGCCAGGGCTCCGGGCGCCAGCAGGAAATGATGGACCAGCCAGTTCACCGGCGTGGTCAGAGTCATGACGAACACCACCGCGACACCCAGTCCCGTGGCGGTGCCCATGTTCCTGGACACGGCGATGAACGAGCACATCCCCAGGAAATAGGACAGCAGGATATTGCCGGGAAAGACCGAAACAAACAGAAGGTTGATCAGCTGTTCCATAAAAGTTCCTTAGTATTCTTTTTCCTTGCTGATGGTGTTCTGAAGCCAGAAAAGAAGACCGATCACGATAAAGGCTCCCGGCGCCAGGACAAGAAGCCCCATGTTGGAATACCCCGCTTCGTACAGACCGTCGGGCACCACCTGGAGTCCGAAAATTTTTCCTGAGCCCAGAAGCTCCCGGATAAACGCCACGGCGACAAGCACAAGGCCGTATCCCAGGCCGTTGCCCAGTCCGTCAAAGAACGAGGGAACAGGGGGATTGGCCATGGCGTAAGCTTCGGCCCGGCCCATGACAATGCAGTTGGTGATGATCAGGCCCACGAAAACGGAAAGCTGCTTGCTCACATCGTAAAGAAAGGCCTTGAGAATCTGGTCGGCCAGAATGACCAGGGACGCGATGATCACCAGTTCGGCGATGATCCGGATGTTTCTGGGAATGTAATGCCGAAGCAGGGACACGATCAGGTTGGACAGGGCCAGCACCAGGGTCAGGGCAAGGGCCATGACAAAGGCCGTTTTCATCTGAACCGTCACGGCCAGGGCCGAACAGATGCCCAGGATCTGTTTGGAAATGGGGTTGTTTCCCCAAAGGGCGGCTTTGAAAGCCCTGTAGGACGTTGTCTGTTTCAGTGACATGTTTCCTCCCTGGATCGTTATAACCTTAGATCGTCCGCTTCACCCTTTCTCAAACGGCTCGAAAACGGCTCGAACCGCTGAAGGGTTTCTTTGAGCCCCTGGCTCAGGTAATTTCCGGTCAGGGTCGCTCCGCTGATTCCGTCCACCGTGTTGGCCATCCGGTCATCGGGAACCCTCCCCCGGGCTTCTCCCTTGGCAATGGACACGGACACGAAGTTTTTTTCAAAATCAACGATCTTTTTCCCCTTGAACTGCCGTGTGAACCACGGGCTCTCGATTTCACCGCCCAGCCCAGGAGTTTCGGCGTGGCGTGCCACGGAAAACCCGACCACGGTCTCCCCGTCCCTGGCAAGGGCCAGATACCCGTAAATCCGTCCCCACAGCCCCCTGGAATCCAGGGGAATGATGGTGGCGTACAGACGGTCTCCCTCCTTGCAGAGGTAAAGGGGGTACACATCCGTCCTTTCCGCCGGAGGTGGTGAAAGGAGGACTTCGCCTCGGGAATCCACCCAGGCGTTCACGATACGCTCGGCATAGATGCGCCGGATCTCTTCCGCCGTAAACTCTTTGTCCCCTTCCAGCAGACCGGCGGCCCGGACCACATTGACCTGGCGGTCCAGTTCCACGTTGGCTTTCTGGTATTTCTGAAGTCCCGTGCAGGCCGCCGTGATCAGCACGCAGCAGATCAGGCTGAGCAGGGCCGCGAAAACGACGGATCGGGTGTTTTCAGACATTGGGAATCCTCTTTCGGAGTTTGATTTTGATTTCCACGAAATCCATAAGCGGGGCAAACAGGTTCATGAAAAGAATCGCCAGCATCACCCCGTCAGGATAGGCCGGATTGAACACCCGGACGATCACGGTAAGGGCGCCGATCAGAAAGCCGTAGAGCCAGCGGGACCCGTTCATTCCGGGCCCGGTGACCGGGTCGGTGGCCATGTAGGCGATGCCGAAGGCGAATCCGCCCATGACCAGATGGTACACAGGGTCAAGACTGAGATAGGGCGATGAACCGGGACCGGCCAGAAGGTTCAGGAGATAGCCTGTTCCCAGGACTCCCAGAACGCCTCCGATCATGATCCGGTAGCTGGCGATACCGGCGACGCAGAGAAAAATCCCGCCGATCAGGCAGAGCAGCGTGGATGTTTCCCCGATGCTTCCAGGATAAAGGCCGAAGAACAGTTTTTCCAGGGTGAAACCCGCCTCGGCCAGCCTGGACTCCACGGAAGACGGAACGGTGACGGCGGCCGACACAGCCAGAGCCGTGGCGCCTGACACCGCGTCGGGCAGACGTTTCGCCCCTTCGCTGACCGCCACCCAGACTTTGTCTCCGGATATGGACAAAGGGTAGGAAAAAAAGACGAAGGCCCTGGCGGTCAGGGCCGGGTTCACCAGGTTCCGACCCGTACCTCCGAACACCTCTTTTCCGATGACCACGCCAAAGGAAATCCCGATGGCCGCCTGCCACAAAGGAAGCGTGGGAGGAAGTACCAAGGGATAGAGAAGGCCGGTGACCAGGAACCCCTCACTGATGTTGTGCCGCCGGATCATGGCGAAAAGCCCTTCCCAGAAAAGCCCCACAGCGTAAGAAACCACCACCAGAGGCAGGACCAGCACCAGTCCCTTTCCCGCCACCGGCAGGAAATCCGTGGAAAGGCCCGAGGCAAGCCGGGCATGATAACCGGCGTTGTAAACCCCAAAGAGAAAATGGGGGACAAGGGCCAGGATCACGAAACTCATCAGCCGTTTCAGGTCCAGGCTGTCCCGTACATGGGGACGGCCTGCGGTGCTATGGCCGGGAATGAAGAAAAAAGTCCGGGTCGCTTCGTAGACAGGGTAATAACGGTGGAACTTCCCGCCTTTTTCAAAGTGCTTTTCCACACGATCCAGCATGGATTGGATCTGTTTTGCCAAGAGATTCATAATCAGGCCCGTTCCTTGTAATAATCGGCTTTGGCTTTCCGGAGTATCCCGCACACGTCGATCTTGCTCGGACACACGTAGGTGCATAAGGAGCATTCCACGCAGTCCAAAAGTCCATGGGCCAGCCCCTCTTCCACCTCTCCGGCCTGAAGGCATTTAAAGGTGAACTGGGGCAGGATGTCCACGGGGCAAAGCGAGGCGCAGGTTCCGCAGTTGATGCAGGGCCGGAGTTCGCCCCGCATGTTGCAGGTCAGAGGCAAGGGTTTCCGGTTGAACACGGAGAGAAACGTCCGGGTATAGGACGGTCTGTGGAAGCCTGGCTTCAGAAACCCGAAAAAATCCTCCTCGTTCCCCTCTTCCAGCAGGGTCAGGCCGGACTCGTAATACCCGACAAAACTGTCCCTGGGCACCGTAACGCCCTTCATCACCCCACCGCCCACCACACGGACAGATGGACCGATATCAAGCCCCAGAGCCGACACCGGACAACCCACACGGGCCCTCACATGGTTTTTCTTCACGGCCTGAGGCCCACCCACCGCCAGCACCTTCCATGTGGGGTAAGCCCCGTCTCTCATCAGTCGGGCCAGAAGAACCAGATCCTGGCCGTCGATGTAAAAGGCCCTGTTCTCTTCGGGACTTTTTTTCACATGATACAGAAACACACCGGGATCCTGGGACGGATAAGGTCCAGCGACCGCGTGGGTCACCTTCACGGACACTTTTTCCGGTAAACGTCCCGTGTCACCTGCGGCAACCACATGCACGGTTTTCGACAGTTTACCCATGACGGAAAGACCGTAAAGGAAAAGGTCGTCCACGCCATCAAGGTAAACCGAGGGAGACGGGGCAAAGGGGTCGAGGCCGTCCAGGACCACCACGATGGACTCGGGCGGTTCGATTCTTCCCGCGATATCACGAAAGGGGAGTTCCCTGAGGTAAGCCCAGGCTCCCCCGCGGACAAGCCGTGAGACGATCTCGCCGCGATCCATGGAGTCAAGTCGGGCCGGATCTGCGACATCAAAAGGTTCCATGGTTTCGTCATCGTCCAGATCGATCACGATGTCCCGGATCACCCGCCGTTCCCCGTATCGGATGTCGGCGATCACGCCGCCGCCCGGGGAAAGAAACACCAGTTCCGGGTTCCTTTTGTCTTCGAACAGCGGCGTCCCGATGTTCACCCGCGAGCCTTTTTCAACCCTTAATCTTGGAACGACAAAGGGGATGTGCCGGGGAGTAACGCCGATTCTCGAAGGTTTTCCCGCCTCTTCCACATCCCTTTCGGGAATGCCGGAGAGCCTGAGGTCGTACCCCTTTTTGAAAATCAGGTTTTGCATGGTTTCATTCCATGGAGGTTTTTCGTTCGTGAAAGGCCGAAGGTCAAGGGCCTGCCAGACAGCATAGTGAGGTGATTATCCCTTATTTAAACTGTGAATTCAATTGAAAAAATGGTAATGATCCGGTTGTATGACCGGTATCGCCTGGCATTCAGGCGATTTGCCCTGCATAGAGGCGTTCCGGGACATCCATCATGTCACATGTTTTACCATCCAGGGAGAACGGCACAGACTATGAAAAAAATACTGATCACAGGCGGCGTCGCAGGAGGAGCCACCGCGGCGGCCCGGCTCCGGAGGCTCGATGAAAACGCGGAAATCATTCTTCTCGAACGGGGAGAGTACATCTCTTTTGCGAACTGCGGCCTGCCCTACCACATCGGCGGCGTCATCAAAAACAGAGACGACCTTCTCGTCACCACAGCCGAGGATTTTTCAGCCCGTTACAGGATAGACATCCGCCCATTCAATGAAGTCAAAGATGTTTTCCCCTCGGAAAAAACCGTGGAGATCCTGGATGTGCATTCGGGCAAGGTGTACCGTGAGACTTACGACTCCCTGATCCTCTCGCCGGGAGCCGCGCCCCTCAAGCCCGCCATCGACGGCATCGACGACGAGCGGATATTCACTCTTCGCAACATTCCCGACACGGACCGGATCAAGCAGCTTGTGGACAGCCGGAATCCACAAAGCGCCGTGGTGGTGGGAGGCGGTTTCATCGGCCTTGAAATGGCGGAAAACCTGGCCCACCGCGGCATCAAAATCACGCTGGTCGAAATGGCCGCCCAGGTCATGGCCCCTCTTGATTTTGAAATGGCCCACCTGGTGCACACCCATCTTCGCGAGAAAAAAGTGGGTCTGATCCTGAACAGCGCTGTGAAACGGTTTATTCCCCAAAAAGACCGGGTTCAGGTGGAAACCTCGGACGGAACCGTCATCGACTGCGACATGGTGCTGTTCGCCGCCGGAGTGAGGCCTGAAAACGAGCTGGCCCAAAACGCGGGGCTCGCCCTGGGTGATCGGGGAGGAATCCGGGTGAACGACGCCCTCCAGACCTCCGACCCTTCGATTTACGCCGTGGGCGACGCCATCGAGACACGGGACTTCGTCACCGGAGCCCCGGCCATGATCCCCCTGGCCGGTCCGGCCAACAGGCAGGGGCGCATCGCGGCGGACAACATCGCAGGACGGCGGTCCACGTACAAGGGAACCCTTGGAACAGCCGTGGCCAAGGTCTTCGACCTGACCGTGGCGTCCACGGGATCAAATGAAAAAAGCCTCAAGGCCCGGAACATTCCCTACAAGAAAAGCTATACCACCTCGGCCTCCCACGCCACCTACTACCCCGGCGCGGAGTACATGAACGTCAAACTGCTGTTCAGTCCGGGCAGCGGACGGGTTCTGGGAGCCCAGATCGTGGGGGGAAAAGGGGCGGACAAACGCATTGACGTGATCGCCACGGCCATCAAAGGCGGCATGACCGTCTACGACCTGGAGGAACTGGAACTGGCCTACGCCCCACCCTACTCCTCGGCCAAGGACCCGGTGAACATCGCGGGATTCGTGGCGGCCAACATCCTGAAAGGAGACATGGACGTAATCTACCCCGAGGATATCGCCGGTCTCGATCCCTCGACCCATGTGATCGTGGATCTTAGGACGCCCCTGGAACGCCGGATGAACGGTGCCCTTCAAAATGCCGTCAACATTCCCGTCGACGACCTGCGGCTAAGACTTGGAGAGCTGGACAAGGAAAAAACGGTCATCCTCTACTGCGCGGTGGGGCTGAGGGGTTACATCGCTTACAGGATCCTCACCCAGCACGGATTCAAGGCCAGAAACCTGAGCGGGGGCATGGCGCTGTGCGGTCACTGCGGCGATCTGCTGGCGCGGAAAAAGAAAAACATGTGATTGACGGATTCGTGTAAGAGCGAACAAAAGGTTCGCCCTTACACGGATAACGTTTCCCGCCCGACCGGGCCTCAGGCGTAATCGCCACGCATGAATTTCATGTATTCCACATTGGCGAGAACGGCGCTTTCTTCGGCCAGTGTCTTGATTCGATCGCTGGCCGCCGTGTCGTTCTTCACCGATTCGGAAAGAAGGTCGGCCCCTTCCTTGATGCCCTGGACCAGGGGCTCGATATCCCGCAGGGTTTTATTCGGGTCTCCCAGATCTCTGGCGTATTGTTCCATCAGGGTCAGCAGCTGTTCCGTGTTCTTTTCCACAGCGCCCACACTTTCATCCTCGATTCTCAGGTTGAACGCACTGGCGCTGATCTCAGCCAGGCCCGTGGCGGCCGGTGAGACCGATGCTGTCGTCGTTTCTGAGTTCTCGGAAAGAATCCGTTCGAATGTTTTCTGAAACAGGTCCCCATCGGCGCCCCGGTTCACCTGGTCCTGGGTTCCCGTGGTCAAGGGTCTGACTTGACCGACCTTGTTGATATCGTTGATTCCTGTCATGGTCTTTCTCCCAATCCCTGGAACGGGCTTTCGCCCTGGTTCGTCCCGCCTGTTCGGGCGGGCTTTACGGCAGTTTTTTCCTGATCCATATCACGGCGTGTCATGTTTCAGGAAAAAAATGCCGGATTTTCTGTGTATCCCTGTCGTTTTCCTGGCTGACAAAGAATATAGCAAATCCCAGGCCAGAAAAAATAACAGCCGGAATGTCCCTTGTTCGTTTTTTTCCATGGTTTTTTAATTGCGCCTTTGATCCTCAGGGTTTAAGATTGCATGACTTATGTCGCGGTAAAATCCAAAAACTGCATCGACTGATTTTCTAACGGAGACCCCATCCCATGATGACATCCATTGGTTTCAATCCACGAAAACGGCGGCTTAGGATCCAACACGCCGCTTTGTTCACGGCCGTGTTCGCCCTCCTTTTCACAACCTTATCCTGCGGCACGAAAAACATGGGCCACAGCCCCGCCACCGATCTCGACCGGGCCGAATCCGCAGGCGCCTACCGGATGCTGGAAGCCTACGACGCCCCCATGGCTCCCGCCCCCATGAAAGCCATGAGAGCGGAAACACCCCGGGAACCCTCGGTCACCAAAAAACGAATGGTCCATTACAACGGTTACGCCAGGATGCGTTCGCCCAAGCCCGAAGAACTCATCGAAAAGGCCCGGGGCCTTGTGGTGGAATCCGGAGGCTATGTGGAACAGGTCCGCACCGGCAACGCGGTGTTTCGTGTGCCGGTCAGGGAATTCCACGGTGTTTTCAAAAAGATCCTCACCCTGGGTGACGTGCTGTCGAAAAACATGTCGGCCCAGGATGTCACCGACGCCTTCACCGATATCGATCTGAAAATGAAAATCGCCACAGCGTCGAGGAACCGTTACCTGGAACTCTTGAACCAGACCGACGACGAAGAGGAAAAGCTGGCGCTTCTAAAAGAAATCGCCCGTCTCAACGAAAGCATCGAGTCCATGCAGAACATGCTGAAAACCCTCTCGGCTCTGGCCGATTTCTCCCGGCTCAGCCTGGATGTGACCGGCATGGAAAGCTCGGTCCTTGGAGGAGAAAAACCGGACATTTTCGAATTCCGCTGGATCCACGAGCTGTCCCCCTTCTCCCGGGCCAACCTGGAAAGCGGCCGGAAACTTGAATTCGAAGCCCCGAAAGACATGGTGGCGCTGGGTGAAAAAACCTGGATCACGGAAAGCGCTGACGGCGTGGTTTTCTCGGCCTGCCGGAGAGCCAACAGCCCCAAGGGCGACACCGCGTTCTGGATCAGCGCTGTCAAAGAACGGCTTGAAAAGGGATTCAGGACCATGACGGAAAAACAGACCGGGTCTTTCACCTGCCTCCGCATGGAAAGCCTTTCGGACAAACCTTACGTGTATGTCCTGGGTCTCCAAGTCAAGGACCAGGATCTCCAGGTGTTCGAAATCTACTACCCCAGCCTGGACCACGAAACGAGGTTTGAAACAGCCATCACCGACGCCATTGTCAAGGGCGCAAGATAACAGGGAAAGGACATGACCATGATTTCATACCAGAAAACATCACGAAGATTACGAAAGTCCCTGTCCGGGGCATGGGTCCTGCTGATTTTCGGCATCACGATTTTGCCGGCCGTGACCCAGGCCGCTCCCGTCCTTTTCGAGCAGACCACCCTTACCCTGTCGGTGAGCGACCCGGCCGGGACAGGCGACACCCTGATCGCCAAGGCCCAGGCTCTTGACGGCTACTTCACCTACCTGTCGGACCAGTCGGTCACCGTGCGGGTTCCCGCGTCGAAAAGCGCCGAGTTCATCGCCTTCAGCGAAACCCTGGGCACGGTTCTGGAACGGCGTCTCGAAACCACGGGATTCGACGAGGCCCTGAACCAGAAACGAACCAGCCTCAAGACAAAGCAGGAGATTCTCGAGCGCTACCTGGCTGTCCTGAAGAGTTCGAAAAAGAAAACCATCGTCAGTGTGGAACGTGCCGTACAGGAGGTGGTGGCGGACATCGAAAGCCTCAAGGGTTCCATCGCCTTCATGGAACATGAACTCGCCTTTGCCCGGGTAACGGTGCAGTTCCAGTTCAAGGACAGGAACGCCCCGGTCTACTCAGGCACCTCGTCCTTTGCCTGGCTGAACACCCTGAACCTGAAAACCATGATCGAGGATTTCAACCATGAGAAATAACCTTGTCGCCCTTACCCTGATCGTTTTTTCCATCGTCGTGTTTTCCGGATGCAAAACCCTTGGGCCGGTAAAGACTCCCGCCGGATTTGCCGCTTACGACGGCTCCGAGCCTTTCAGGGCCGTCACATCCGACGGAGTGATGTACCGGGTGAGAACGGCCGAAAACAAGCCTTTCGCCGAACTTGCCTTCTGGAAAACAGCCATGAAAAAGCACTTGACCGAATCGGGCTACCGCTTTATCGCCGAAAAGGACATCACAGCCGATACCCTGAAAGGCTACCAGATCGAACTGGCGGCGCCTTCAGGTGAAAAGGATTACACCTACCTGATCTCCGTGTTCGTCAAGGACAACACCCTGATCATCGCCGAAGCCTCGGGGGAAATCACGGTCTTCAAAAAACACCGGACAGCCATTGACGAGGCCGTGGGAAAAATCCAAGGGTAAAAAGTTCAAGAATCATCCCCTGCCCCAGGCCAGTGGCCTGGCTGGGGATCGTGGCCTTCGGCGGCCACGGCTCCCAGTTTTCTGTCGCTCATCCTTAAAATTTTCCGGAGGCTTCGTTCTTTCACATCGGTGCAGAACTCGATGGGGATGCGGTTGGGATCGAACGAGTAGATGGAATGGATAAACCCGTGGTCGACCACGTGGGACACCCAGAACCCGGCGTCTTCCAGGGTCTGCCTGACGGCTATAAGGGTTTCCATGTCAGGAACTCCGATGGCCACGTGGTCAAAGGCCAGGGGTTCCGACGTTGGAACCCCGTGGTCCTTTTCCTCGGGGTTTGCGGCCTGGGGCCATTCGAAGAACGAAAGGATGCTGTTGTCGGATATCTCGAAATAGTACTGCCGGTTCGTCCCGTCTCCGGTGGCGGCGAGCATCCTCATGCCCAGAAGATCCCGCCAGAACCGGATGGTCTTGTCCATGTCGTCCGTGACCAGGGCCAGATGGTGAATTCCCGTGTATCTGATCATAGCAAACCCGCTTCCCCTTCCTGTCAACTTACGATGTTTTCAAGGGCGCTTTTGATTTCAGGATAGGCAAACCCGAACCCGAGCTTCTCGAGGCCATCGGCCGTCATTCTCTGGCTGCCGAGAACCACATCCCCCAGTTCCCCCATGACGGTTTTCAGGACAAACGACGGAACCTGGAAAAAAGCCGGCCTTCCCAGAGCAGACCCAAGGGCGCGGGTGAAATCCTTGTTTTTCAGAGGTAAAGGCGAACAGAAGTTCAGCGGCCCTTCGGCCGTGTCGTTTCCGATGAGGAACAACACGGCTGCGGCCAGATCCTCGAGGTGCATCCAGGACATCCACTGCTCCCCGCTTCCCAGTTTGCCCCCAAGGCACATTTTGAAAGGCAGCAGCATCTTTTCCAGGGCTCCGCCGTTTTTACCCAGAATCATGCTGAACCGCATGCACACCACCCGGGCGCCCCTGGTTTCTGCCTCTCTGGCCTCCTTTTCCCAGTCCCGGCACAGTTCAGCCAGGAATCCCTGTCCCATGGGCGAGGCCTCGGTCAGAATCTCGTCTCCACGGCTTCCGTAAAAGCCGGCCGCCGAGGTGCTCAGGAACACCGCGTTCGACCCGGAGCCCAACGCGTTGACCAGGTTCCGTGTGGTCATGATCCGGCTTTCACGGATCTCTTTTTTCACATCATCCTTCCACGGGGTGAAGATGTTTTTCCCGGCCAGGTTGACGATGGCGTCCGCTTTGGACACATGGTCCTGCCATGGTCCTTCTTCGGCCGTGTCGCAGATCAGATGATCGAATCCCTTCCGTCCCTCGTAAACACTTTTTGAACGGCCCGTGATGGTGACATTCCAGCCCAGATCCAGCATTCGGCCTGTGAGATAAGTTCCGACAAACCCTGTACCGCCTGTGATCAACACGTTCATAGTCTGCCTCCCTGAAAGATTTCTGGTAGATTGTCCGGTGATTATAGCGGAATCCACGGGCTAAATCATTTTTTTTTAATAATTGTTTTGCATAATTCTTTTCAAGGTTGCTATAATCCCCCCCGTAATTTTAGAAATGTCAGGCCTTCTGCCGCTTAAAACACGGTACGGGGCCTTGCCGTGATGTGCAAGTCATTCTTAGAACCACGTCCGGATAAACATCCGGACATGAACATCCACCTTAAAACGGAGAATAAAAAAAATGGCAAAAAAAGTGGTCATCGACGAAGCAGAATGCATGGGATGTGAAGCCTGTGTGGAAATCGCCCCTGAAGTTTTCGAATTCAACGCAGATGATGAAAAAGCGATCGTTATCAAAGCTGAAGGCGGAGACGAAAGCCTGATCCAGGAAGCCATGGATTCCTGCCCCGCAAGCTGCATCATCTGGGAGTAATTCCTGTCTTTAAACCGTGTCCGGCACGATATTCATTGCATAGAATCCGGACACGGTTTTTTTATTGGCTCAAACCAGGTAACGCAGGTCCATTTGATCCAGAACACCTTCCCTGTTCAGATGAAGGATAAATCGAACGAGATCCGTTCTTTTACCTGAGACTGTCCGTTTTGCCACATCCAGAACCACATCCCCATACCCCAGAATCCCTGGAGATATCCCGCACAGAGAAAGCTTTTCAGTACCAATTCCACCACGGAAGGCTGACTTTCTGTCGAATTGAAACACCGATTCAAGAAGACCGCTGTACCGTTCATCGAGAACGGGAATCTGAAGCAGTTCCGCAAGCCCATGACTTTCTTTTTCAATCAGGTTCCGGATGGTGATGTGGGACAAGACAAGGGAAGATGACAGGCCTGACATCAGGTACACACTGTCAGCATAGCCGTTGTCACTGTCGTAGTCCAGGTCGCCCACAATTTCCAGCAGGTCGTGCTGTCCTCCAAGAATTTCGAAACAGGGCGTTATCCCTGTTCCATGATCCTCCGGTCGCTGTGAAAAGAAACGGACCAGGGGGTGGTCGTTGTCATCCCGGCTTTTGAAATCCAGATACAAGCGGAAATCATCAAAAAGAGCATCTCTTTTTCCTATAACCATCAGAAAACTCAGGTTTCTGTGAAAGGCAAGCCCGTCATCGTTGAACATGTCCTGGGCAGCTATCACTTTGACAAAGGAAGACAAGCCCAGAGTGTAAAGGCGGTCAGACCGGTAGAGAGTAGGCCGTCCTCCCCTCCCATGGCGGATGATTCGCCCCGGTGGATTTTCATAAAAAGAAAAACCGTAATGGGGGAAAAGGCCCCGACCTGTCATATCATGAATCAACTCCTGGTTCAGCCCGTCGTCACACCCATGGTGAAACCCGACAAGAGAACCTTTGTTCAAGGTGGAGTCGCAGGAAAAGGCCTGGACGTACATGTATTTTTTTTTCAACACATTCATGGGTGCGAAAACCTTCTTTTGAAAGTTGCCAGATCATCCGGTCTGAGGCATAGTACAAAAAAAACATCGACCATCTTTACCCCAGCTGTCGAGGCAACATGAACGATGCGAAACCCGAGCCCCTGGCTTTTGAAATCAGAACGGTCAACACCATTCTCTATTGTGACCGTTTCCGGGAAACCGTCCGGTTTTACAGGGACACCCTCGGTTTTCCCGTGCTTCTCTCCAAATCCTGGTTTGTGGAATTTGCCATCAACCCTTTGGCCCGCCTGAGCGTGGCCGACAGCGCACGATCCACCCTGAAAAGTTCGGGTGGCCAGGGCCTGACCCTGACGTTTCAGGTGGAGGACGTCATATCCCTTCACTCCCGTCTTTCAGCCCTCGACTGTTCGCCCACCCCCATGGTTTCCCATGCCTGGAACGCCACACTTTTCCACGTCCACGACCCCGAAGGCCACAGACTGGAGTTCTGGGCCCCGTCGGAAACGAAATCATGAAAAAAACGCCGCGTGGTTGGAGTTGAACACCGGAGGGTCCCGGTTGATAATGGCGGAGATATCCGGGTGTTTCTTGAATTCCCTGGCAAGAAAATTCCGGATGTTGGACCTGTTCCATCCCAGAGGATGGTTGAACTCCTTGTAAAGTGACAGATCCCCGTCATAGAAGTCGCTTGTATCCAGGTTGTCCCAGGCTTTGGCGAAATACGGCAGGTTGAACAGGGCGATGTTCATGTAGGAGATCAGATCCTTGTGGTCCCGGACAAAATCCATGGTTTTTCTCGCCGTCTCTTCCGTCTCCCAGGGTGTGCCGAAAAGAAGGTACACATAAGTGGCGATCCCGGCCCGATGAAGCTGGACCAGGGTTTCAGAGACGGTTTGAAGGTCAATGCCTTTGGAAAGGTGATCGAGAACATTCTGATCCCCGGATTCGATGCCCAGTTTCATCATCCGGCATCCCGACTGTTTCAGCGAACGGCAGAAATCGGGATCTTTCATCTGGCCCGTGACCCGGGCAAAGGTGTACCAGGGCGTCTGGAACCCACTTCTTGAGAGGGCGGTCATAAACCTGGGACTCAGGGCGTTGTCCACGAAATGGAACAGTGCCGGCCGGTAGATCCTGTCCAGCTCCCGGACCTGCTCCACGGCCGTTTCCACGGGCAGGGGTTCGTACGGGTTGCCCTCCGCCTGTTCCGGGCAGAACGTGCATTTTTTCCAGTAACAACCGTCGGCCGTGCAGTAAGGCAGCACCAGTCCGGGGCTCAGATAGGGTTTGTCCTGAATCGGTTCCCCGTAATCCGGAAGACAGGCCGATTCACGGGGCTCCACACCGAAAAGTTTCAAAAGGGGTTCCTCCCCTTTCCCTGCCACCATCAGATCCACCAGCTTTCCAAAAGGAGACAGGAAACCCGGTTTTCTCATGAACGAGGTTGTCAGGCCACCACCCAGAACGATCTTAACCGGCCTGCCCAGGCGTTTCAGGTATCCGATCATGGCAAAGGTGCACAGGGCCTGGTTCAGGTAGTTCATGGAAAATCCCACCGTGTCGAGGACGCCGGAGTCTTCGGTGAGCAGCTCCTGGAAACGGCGGCTGAAATAAGGATAGAACACATTCTCCTCAGGGTGTTCGGCGGCGTAGAGAAGATCATGGCTTCGAAGGGGTGACAGGGTGAAACTTTTGTAGTTGGCCAGGGAAACCTGGGCTCCCCAGGGCTTTGAGGCCATGGTCAGAACCTTGCCGATGTCCATCACCGCATTTTTGTAACGGTCCCTGTTCTCGTAACCGTGTGCATCGCAGAGGTTGAAAAGGTTCATCTCCCGTTTCTTGACAGCCCGTTTGCCCCAGAGGTCTTCGGCTTCCACCTCACGATGGTAAAGGTCATAAAAACCCTCGAGGTTCATGTCGATGGACCGGACAGGAACGCCATGGTGTTTCAGGGTTCCGTGGAGACGGGCCATTCCGGGTGGAGGCTCGCAGGCTTTGGCCGCAGGAGGAAAAATCAGAAGCATAACCGGGTTCCCATCATGAGTTCACTGAAACGTGCCCTTGGGTTTCAAAGGCTTTGATCATTTTTTTAAGCCGGGCCGCCGACCGTGGCAGGTCAGACTCTTCGACGCTTCGGTCAAAAAGCCTCTGGATCACCCGTCCCTGGCTCAGCTCCTGTTTTTCCGCGTCAGTCAGGCCCGGGAAACACAAACAGTAAAAACAGTCAAGGGCATGGTGGGTCAGGGGCGTTGAACTCTGAATACCGGGAAGAATGCGCTGGACGACCTGGATGTCCAGGGCATCGGTCCATTCGATGAAAACCGGGGGCTTGCTCAAGGTTTCCCAAGAGAGATAAACATAGCGGAAGATATCATTAATCACCCGGTAACCCAGTTCCAGCCCGGCTCCGTCGAGAACCCGGGCGATCAGGTCCAGACGTTCGGCCAGCCTGTCCATCACATGACGCTCGTCCCCTTCTTCGGACAAAACACCGGCCATGAGTTTCCGGATGTCTTCGGGCTTCAGATGGTTGGCCATGGTCGTTCCCTGGAAATCCAGATCACGCAGAAACGTGACAGGCCGGTCGTTGAACGTAAGATAGTCCGACGGGGACAGGCTCTCCAGTTCGATGACATTGGCCCTGTCCAGAACCGAACGACTGATACTCCCGGCGTTTTCTCCGCTTTTCAGGGTCCCGACGATAAACAGGTTGGATGGAATGCAAAGCTCTCGGGGAATGTCGTGGTACTGGGCGATATCGTCGTTCACGTGAAGCGGAACAGGCTCCCCTGTTTCCCAGGCGCTGAGGATATCCGAAAGGTAGTTTTCCACCCTGGATTCGTTCATGTTGTCGAGAATCAGGAAAAAGGGATTGTCCATCCCCCGCTTCAGAAGATCTCCGGCATGGATGATCAGGTTCAGGGCCTTGGTCACCGTGTAGCTTTCACCGTCACGGTCCAGCTCCCCCAGAAGCGGGGAGCCGTCTGTCCAGCCGCTGCCCACAGGGATGATTTCATAGGTCCGTGACCGGGTGTGAACCCCATGCTCGTTGATCTGGATGTCCCGGGTGTAGAGATAGTCGGAAAAAAGCCGGATCTGTTCAGGTGTCAGGCTGTGGATGGCGTCGGCCCACATGCTGAACGCCGGGATTCTCTGCTCATCCAGGTAAAAATCGTTGATTTTAAGGGGCCCCTTGAACAGCCAGTCGACCCGGATAAAATTCTTGGTAGCTTCATAAAAAGAATCAAAGGCATCCCCCGAATCATCATAAAATGCAGGCTGGACCACCACCCCGATACCTCCCAGGGTGTAACCGCCCTGATAGGCGATGATCACATCGCCCTCTTTCAGGTCTTTCAGCATTTTCTTCTGGGTCATGTCGATGTTTTTCTTGCTGTCCAGGCCGTACAGGGACATGATCCCGTCTTTCAGCATGGTTTTCCGCACCAGGTGAATGCCCTTGTCAGGTCCGCCCTGAAAGGCGTTGACGATGTCCTTGTCGTTGTAGCTGATCTTGAACCAGCGTCTGTTCAGAAGGTCGCTTTCCTCGGTAAGGGATTCGTCGATACGTTTTTTTTCATCCATGTAACGGGCGAACATATGGGCGAGGACCGTCTTGCCGCTGCCTGATTTTCCGCTCAAAATCACGAAGGGCTTGGTTTTCAGGGAAAGAATGAAACGCCGGATGATTTCCGGATCGAAAACATAACCCCTTCGGGCGAGAAATGTACCAAACCGGTTATCCGGAGCCAGGCCGAACACCGGAGCCAGGGTTTCAGGGATCCTGTCGGGAAACTGCTCGACGATCATGCGCAACCCTTCCGCGCTGAAGTTGAACAGGTAGCCCTGGTTGATGCCGCGCAAGGTGTTGAAAGGCCTGTTTTTCTCGATGCTCTCACTGATCATGTCCATCAGGGGCCGTATGTCATCGAGACTGACCGGCCTCCTCAGGTCATGAAAATCCAGGTCAACCCTGACCCCTTCCTTTCTCCTGTTGAGATACACCCGGGCCCGGTCCCTGGCCACGGCGATGGCCATGATTTCCTTCTGGGCGAAACAGAGGACCATGTCCCCCTGTTCCACCTCCCTCATGGAATCCCAGTGGGGAAAGGATTTTCCGCCAGCCACGGGAGAAGGTGCCCAGATGTAACCGTCAAGCCGGGATTTGGCGTAAGTCTGCCCCAGATTGACCCACCACACATTGAAATGGTAAGAGACCTCTTCCACCCATTCCGTATCATGCGATTCCATGTTTCACCTCCCTGGGGTTTCCAAACACAAAACCCCCTTCCTTTTCAGAAAGGGGGTTCACACCATGCGGTACCGAAGAAGGGACTTGAACCCCCACGCCTTGCGGCACGATACCCTAAGTCGAATTTAAATATCCCTGACTCCATATGGTTTATCCGTTTTCATCATAAAGATTCGGCAAGTTACAACAAATTATTCAATAATGCAATACCACGAAACCATGTAAATAATCTTAAAGTATTCCCAATAAGAAACGATAAGAAACTTTTGTCAGTCAGACGGATCAAGCGTTTTTATTGGATAGAGTAAAGGATGAATGAATACCATGGGCGGATCAGAAAACAGAGCTCGCAACTCCCACACACAGAATGTAAAAGATCTGGGCATTGAATCCATATCCCTTCATTCCTTTGAGCATCATGATCGAATTCTGGGGCAATTTAATTCCTTTATCCTGGATTCGGCGTTTCAGCCAATTTTCAGCCTGGCACACAAACGGATTGTCGGGTATGAAGCCCTCGTGAGACCGAAAGATAAATCCGGAAACCCTGTAAGCCCTGCCATGCTTTTCCAGAGGACCATGGACCCCTGGAACGTTGTTCTCCTTGACCGCTTATGCCGATACATTCACACCATAAATTTTATAAAAACTGGAGATAACATAAACTGGCTTTTTCTGAATATCGCCCCTTACGTTATGATTCACGGGCATGAATTCGGCACTTATTTCAGAAACATGCTGGAAACTGTTGGGTTCTCACCACACCGTGTGGTCGTTGAGCTCGTCGAAGAACCGGAAGTCGATTCAAAAGCGCTTGAAGAATCCATCAATTATTACAGGGAATCCGGATGCCTTCTCGCTGTCGATGACTTTGGAGCCGGGCACTCAAATTTTGAAAGGGTCTGGTCCATGCGTCCACATATCGTCAAGCTTGAACAAGGCATGATAACACGTGCGGGCCAGCAACCGAGAATCAGGCAGATGCTTCCGGGAATCGTAAGTCTGTTGCATCAGTCCGGGTCCCTTGTTCTTGTTGAAGGCATAGAAACCGAAGAACAGGCCATTATTGCCATCGAATCGGATGTTGATTTTGTTCAAGGATACTTTTTCGCAAAACCAACGACCGATCTTGAAGCCGTATCCTCGTGCACCCATGATTTTGACAAACTTTTCAAGCATTACAAAAAGACAACATTTTGCAACCATTCGGAAACAAAGACAAAATATCATGATTTCAGGAAACTGTTCTACCAAACCGTCAAAGAACTCGTTCGGGATATAGCTCTTGATAACGCCTGCGCTCATCTTTTCAGACATGAATCTGTGATCAGATGCTATATGCTTGAACCTTCAGGCATCCAGATCGGCCCTACGGTCTTGTCTCCTCATATGGTTCATAAAGCAGACATGAGATTTGCCCCACTCCATGATGCACGAAGTGCTGACTGGTTCCGAAGACACTACCTCCGGCGTGCAGTTCTTCACCCGGATCAGCTTCAAGTGACACGGCCCTATATGTCGATAACAGGAGAGACGATTTGCATAACGCTTTCAATGATGTTTGAAACTTCCGAAGGCCCCAGGGTTTTCTGTTGCGATATTGATTCAAAGGGTTAGTCTGGCCATAGACTCGGGCTCGGACAGACATAAAGATGCAAGCCGGACTCCCCATCAATGCCCTCAAACGTAAAAACGCACCGGGACAGAACTTTGTCCGAGGCCAGATTCCCAGGTTCCGTATGGGCCCTTCTATTCCTGACGTTGCCAGACGGCCGCCCGCGATGTCGCCGCTGGTGACATGAAGTGTCCCGCTCATTTTCCGATTCCATCACATTGCACACCGCCCCCTGAACCGGGCCGGGAATGGGGATCCATGGCCATGATGTGCGGCGTAACCACCCTCGGTGAAGCCTCAGAGCGTCCTTTGGCAATAAACCACATCAAACGTTTTGCCCTTTTTTTGCCCTATCCCCTTAAACCTGCCGCACTCGGCGAACCCGTGTTTCAAATGAAACCGGAGACTGCCCTCGTTCAGGGAAGAAATGCTGGCAAGAATGTTTGTGATTCCCTTTTTCCTGCCCTTGACGCAAAGGTCATCAAGAAGGGTTTTTCCGATACCCTGACCCGTAAAGCCGGGACGGATAAAATAGGTGATTTCGGCTGTTTTTATAAAAGCTGGAAAAGGATTGTATGCGCGAAGCATCCCAAAGCCGATCAACGTACCCGACTCATCCCGTACAGCCACAGACGGATACCCCTTACACGCGCCCATAAGGGCATCAAAGAATTCATCCGGCAATTTTTTTTCCGGATAGGCTGCAAAACTGTTTTCGATGTAATAATTGAACATTTCCATGACGGATTCACGGTCATCCATCGTCAAGGCTGTCAACACGGGTTCCATGGCTTGTCTCCCAAAGCTTTCTCACAGCATAAACGCACGTTATCCAAAGCTCCCGCCCAGATCCGGGCGAGAGGTTTTCCCGCATCCGTCTGCATGGTTTTGCCAGACCTATACTCCTCCCTTCCTGAACACATAAATCGACCAGCCCAGGGTTTCCCTGCCCCATTTCAGATACGCTTTTTTACCCTCACGAACCCGTTTCAGCACGGCCTCCACATCCGGATCATCCCGATGGTCACTCGCCCAGGCTTCCGCTGCAAACCACTGCAAGCCTTCATACCGGTCCCAGTCGTCCTGGCTGCTCACAAGTGTGTAAACAAGCTCCAGCCCAAACTCCCGCCCGGCCTCGGCATTCTGATCATGGGTTCCGAATTCGTCCCGCGCCGCCTCGATCGCGTCCAGATATTCCCTTTCCGGTTCACACCGCCAGTACGGTTCGCCCACGACGATCCAGCTATTCTGCGCCGCCATCTTCCGGAGTGCGTCCAAGGTCCCCCGATGCCCGCCAAAAATCCAGCTCGCCCCGATGCAGGATACCAGATCAAAGCTCTCCAGAGTTTCCGGGACATACCTGGCCCCGTCCATTTCCAGGAATTGCAGCCGGGCATCCGGTATGCGTTCCTGATGTTTCCTGCGGATATCTTCAATAAAATAGGGAGACAAATCAACGCCTGTTCCTGTGATGTGAGGGTACCGTTGTGCAATCCGGATAAGAAACTCCCCCTTTCCGGTGGCGATATCGAGTACCCGCGCCCCGGATTTCAGAGAAAGGAGATTTATAAGTTGATCAAGTTTCTCAAGATTTGTCGGATTGCAGAGAACGTGGTTCTGATGCGTGATGTCAAAAAATTTCCACATGTCCATGGGGGGATAACTCCTATATTAATACCGGTCGAACGTACACGTCTCCGGCGTTAAAAGTCAGCGTAAAGAATCAATCAGAACTGAACCGATTTGACAAGCTTTATCAATAACAACTGTAGACCCTGAAGTTTCATGGCAATGCCCAAAAAACCCTTAACGCCTATCGCGTGCCATCCGCCAGGTCAATTGAAAAATGTCTGTTGACGCCTGCTTCTCCGCTATGTGGTTTTTTCAGACCCGGTGTTTTTTTACCAGACACCTGAACCCGCATCGGACCCAACAGGCAATGTGTTCACCTATGGTGCCAAAGCCCATCCCCATCTGTCTCCCAAGGGAGAGATCCTTGTGAGTTACAATGTCAATTCCTTTGACAACGCCCAGAACTGGACCTATGGCAATATCTACCATCCCAGGTTTGTCAGGATGACTCTGAAGTGATGAACCAGGGGGCTTCAATTTCAATCGTGCCCAGGCTCTGGCCTTTGAATGCCGCCGCTGCCTGATCCTGGCCGAAGGCTGCGTAACAGACCTTCAATCCCACACGGTGTCATCGCTGATGAACAGGACCGGGTTCGGTGGTCCTCAGTGTGTTGATGAATACTTATGAACAGGGCTTAAGTTTGTTAGCTTTGGAAGTTTCAATAAAGCTGTAATGTAATCATTGAACTGTCCTCCAATTGTACTTTAATTTTTTCCTGAATGGCTTGTATTGTATTGACAGATCTTTAATGTTTACGTAAACGTTAACACAAAATATCATTGTGCCGGAGGTTCCGGCTAATACGTCCAAAAAGGGGAAAATTATGGTTGCGATTAAAAAGGTCGGCGTTGTGGGTGCCGGGATGATGGGGGCTGAAATTGCACTCTGCTGTGCAACGGCGGGGATGGATGTTCTGATGAAGGAGATCAGCCAGGAACTTGCCGAAAATGGCAAAAAGACGATCGATAAAATCCTTTCCAAATCGGTCGAAAAGGGAAAACTCGACGCATCGGAAAAAGAGGCGATTTTAGGGCGAGTAACCCCACAGGCATCAAACGCAGGTTTTGAAGACGTTGATATCGTCATAGAAGCCATTCTTGAAGTAATCGATATCAAACAGAATCTCTTCAAAGAACTCCATGCCGTCTGCAAACCGGATTGTCTTTTCGCATCAAACACCTCGTCCATTTCAATCACTAAACTGGCCTCAGCCGCGCGGCCCGAAAGGTTCATTGGGCTGCACTTTTTCTCACCCGCATCGATCATGAAACTCGTTGAAGTGATCCCCGGCCTCATGACCGCCCAGGAAACTGTGGACATGTCCTTAGCGTTCTGCGAGGCGATCGGCAAAAAACCGGTCAAGGTCCGGAACGTGGAGGGGTTTGTGGTCAACCGGATCCTGCTCGCCATGATGAATGAAGCATACAGGCTTTTAGATGAAGGCGTCGCAACCATCGAGGATATTGACACAGCCTGCATGCTCGGTCTCGGCCATCCGGTCGGCCCCTTCCGTCTCAGCGACAACATAAGCCTCGACCTTCTATCTAAAGTTTTTGATATCCTGAATGACGCCTACGGCGACCGCTTCAAAGCCCCCGGCATCTTCCGCGAACACCTGGACGCCGGGCGGATAGGCAGGAAAGCCGGAAAAGGGTGGTACGATTATTAGAGTGCTTGAGTGGACCCACCGGACCAACACGAACCGGCATTGGCTGATGCCTACCTAAAGAGATGATGTTTCGTGATTCATCAAGACGGTAAGGAAAAGACCGTGACAGACGGGATCGACCTTGTGGAACGACTCGGTAACATCAGCCGCCAGTAGATTATATGGAAATTTGCCCTTCATTTCGCCCACCAAATCAAAACGGGGTTTCACGGTTAAAACCGTAAAACCCCGTTTTCATTATTGGTACCGAAGAAGGGACTTGAACCCCCACGCCTTGCGGCACTAGATCCTAAGTCTAGCGTGTCTACCAATTCCACCACTTCGGCAAAATTTCGGGTATCGAGTCTCAAGGACATTGAAAACCGAATTGAATTGAGCGGTTAAACCCTGGACTTATACGTGCTCACGGGATTCTTGTCAAGACAGCAATTTCAGGTCACGGATATAATTTAAATGGGGTTCCGGAAAAAACCTTCTTGACCCATAAGGCCAACATCATTAATATAGAGATCAAGGTGTGGCCGATGATGGCAGTCATTCGCGCCCCCGGCAAGCCGTTCAGTGAGGGTCTACTGCCATAGTTCGCCTCCGAACGGCTTGATTTTTTTTCTCCCGATTTTTCCATATGCCGTTTCACCGTTTACAGCCTGAAAAAATACACCCCTCTTTTCCGGATATTTTTATTTTTTTTCAAATCCAAATGTAATAAGGTATGTCCCGTTGTTTTTGACAGAATTCATCCGGCGATCCATCGCGGTTTTAAAGAATTCATGAATGAATCCTTAAGATAGAGCATCATGGTATCCATACTGAAAAAAACGGCGATCGGCCTGGGTTGTGTTCTGATCACCATCATTGTCATCATCCTGGCCTATTGCTGGCATCTTTCAAGCGGTATTGAAAAACGCTTTTCCGGAAGGAAATGGAAGCTCCCCTCGTCTGTCTATTCCGACGTAACCCTGCTGTTTCCCGAAAAAAAAATCAGCGCTGACGATCTGGAAGCCAAGCTGCTCCGGCTTGAATACAAGCCCGTGGACGATCAGCCTGAAAAACAGGGGGATTTTCATCCGGTAAACAACGGAATCGAAATCTTCTTTCGAGATCTTCAGCTTCCCGGAAACGCGAGACCCGGATTCCCCGCCCTGGTCCAAATCAGAAATAAAACCATCCGGAAGATTGAACACCTCGACACAAAAGAAGAAGTTAACGTGGTGGAACTCGATCCTGAACTGGTGATGCAGTATTTCGGAAACGAACGTGAGCTCAGGAAAATCATCTCCATCAAACACGTTCCCAAACATATGATCCATGCGGTCCTGGCCGCGGAAGACGGGCGATTCTTCTCCCACCTCGGGATAGACCCCATCGGCATCACACGCGCGCTTTACGTGAATTTAAGAGCCGGTTACGTCCAGCAGGGCGGCTCCACCCTGACCCAGCAGCTTTCGAAAAACTATTTCCTGTCCCCTGAAAGGACCATCCGCCGGAAGCTCAACGAACTTTTGATCTCCCTTGCCATCGAGCTGAAGTACAGCAAGGAAGACATTCTTGAAATCTATCTGAACGAAATCTACTTCGGCCAGAAAGCGTCGATCTCCATCAACGGCGTGGGTGAGGCGGCCAATTTCTACTTCGGAAAGGAAGTGGAAAACCTGACGATTTCGGAATCCGCTGTTTTAGCGGGACTGATCAAAGCGCCCAACAAGTACTCCCCCTACTCCAACATCGAAAAATGCAAAATCCGCCGGGACCTGGTCCTCTACGCCATGCACAAGAAAAAATGGATCGACGACTCCCAGCTCAGGCAGGCCCTGAACGAACCCATCACCACGGTGGGTATCCAGAAGAAAGATCCGGTGGCCCCGTATTTCATGGATTTCATTTCATCCCAGTTGAACGAGCTTTATCCGGAATCGGCCATTTCCAGCTTAAGTTTTTCCATCTACAGCACCCTGGACATGGACGTCCAGAAAGCCGCCGAAGAAGCCCTGGAAAAGGGCCTGAAAAAAATGGAGGAAAACAACCCCGAACTCCAGCGTTTCACCGACAGCGAAAAGCTCCAGGGAGCCATCGTGGTCATGGAGCCGCGAACGGGAAATATCCTGGCCATGGTGGGCGGCCGGAACTACAAGTACAGTCAGTTCAACCGGATCACCCAGGCCAAGCGCCAGTCCGGAAGCTGTTTCAAGCCCTTCATGGTCGCAACGCTCCTTGATATGTACAAGCCTTCGGACCTTCTGTCCAACGCCGAGATGAGCTACATGATCAACGGAGCCGCCTGGACCCCGAACAACTACGTGGTCCATCCCGAAAAAAACATGACTGTGCGTGAAATGCTCCGGATGTCCTGCAACAGGGCCGCCGTGGACATGGTGGTCACAGGAGGACCCGGCAACGTGGCTGAAGGTGTCAAGGCGTTTAAATTCTCCACGGAAGTCTACCCCTACGCCTCCATCGCCTTGGGGGCCTTCGAAGTGATTCCCCTGGAACTGGCCAGCGCGTATTGCGCTTTCGCCGCCGAAGGCGTGGTTCCCACGGCCCTGCCCCTGAAAGACGTGGTGGACGAAAACGGCCATATCCTCATGAGGAAATACCTGGACAACACCCCCGTGATTTCTCCGGCCAAGGCCTACCTCATCACGTCCATGCTCGAATCGGTGACCAAGACAGGGACAGCCAAAACCCTGGGCCGTTACGGCATCAACTTCCCCATCGCCGGAAAAACCGGAACCACCAACGGATACAAAGACGCCTGGTTCGTGGGCTACACCCCGGACATCCTGGCCCTTGTCTGGGTGGGATTCGACAACGGGGATTCCATCGACGCCACAGGGTCCGGTGCTGCCATTCCCATTTTTGCGGACCTCATCAAGGCCATGCCCGATTACATCACCAAAAGCCCCTTTCCCGTACCTCCGGGAGTGGTCAAGCTGAACATCTGCCGCCAGACCCGTAAAATCGCCACGCCCCACTGCCCTGACACGTATTCGGAGTACTTCCTCGAAGAGAACAAGCCCGAAGAAGCCTGTGACCAGCACACGCAAAGCCGGGTCAAGAAAATTATCGAAGAAATCGAAGAGTTCGATTTCGAGGATTTTGAAGAGTTGTTCGAATAATGGACCACCCGGACCCTCAAAGTCCGGGGCAAGGGAGTAAACGCCATGGATGATTTCGTTTATGTGGATCTGTTTCCTCTTTCCGAAGACAGGACCGAATATCGGAAACTCACGGAAAACCACGTCGCCCTGTCACAATGGGAAGGTCATGATATCCTGAAAGTCGAACCCGAAGGTCTTTCCCTCATCGCCCGGGAAGCGTTCAGGGATGTGTCCCACCTGCTTCGGTCTTCCCATCTCGATCTGGTTTCCGCCATCCTCAAAGATCCTGAGGCCACGTTCAACGACCGTTTCGTGGCCCTTGAGATGATCAAGAACGCCGTGATTTCCGCCGAAGGCCAGTTCCCCATGTGCCAGGACACCGGCACCGCCATTATCATGGCCAAAAAAGGGCAGCAGGTCTGGACCGGGGTCAAAGACGAAGAAGCCATTTCAAAAGGCGTGTTCTCCGCTTACAGGACAAACAACCTGAGATACAGCCAGAACAGGGCCCTCACCATGTTCCAGGAAAAAAACACCGGTGACAACCTTCCGGCCCAGGTTGACATCCAGGCCGTACCCGGCGACGAGTACCAGTTCCTTTTCATCGCCAAAGGCGGAGGCTCAGCCAACAAGACCTTTTTGTACCAGGAAACCAAAGCCCTGCTCACGCCCGATAACCTGAAGCGTTTCATGAAAAAAAAAATGATCAGCTTAGGGACAGCCGCCTGCCCTCCCTACCACATCGCCTTTGTCATCGGCGGAACCTCGGCTGAAATGACGCTCAAAACCGTCAAACTGGCCACAGCCGGCTACCTTGACGGCCTGCCATCCCAAGGCGGCGAAGGTGCCTGTGCCTTCAGGGACAGGGACCTGGAACAGGACGTGATGGATATCTCGAGGAATTTGGGAATCGGAGCCCAGTTCGGGGGCAGACACTTCTGCCTCGACGCCCGGGTGATCCGCCTTCCCCGTCACGGGGCCTCCTGCCCCGTGGGTCTCGGGGTGAGTTGCAGCGCGGACCGGAACATCAAAGGGAAAATCACGCGAAACGGCATTTTCCTGGAACAGCTCGAAACAGACCCGGCCCGTTACCTTCCGGAAATCGACATTGCCCAGGACAAAGCCGTTCCCCTTGACCTGAACCGGCCCATGGACCAGATCCGGGCCGAACTGTCCAGGTATCCCGTGGAAACGCCCCTTTTGCTGTCCGGCCGTATCGTGGTGGCCCGTGACATGGCCCACGCCCGGCTCAAAGACGATCTTGACCGGGGAATCCCCCTCCCCGACTACATGAAAAACCATATCGTTTATTACGCAGGTCCGGCCAAGACCCCGGAAGGCCACCCTTCCGGTTCCTTCGGTCCCACGACGGCGGCCCGCATGGACGTGTACGTTCCCCTTTTCCAGAAACACGGGGCGTCCCTGGTCATGCTGGCCAAAGGCAACCGGTCGGACAGCGTCACCGAATCGTGCAGGACTTACGGGGGATTCTACCTGGGTTCCATCGGAGGTCCCGGGGCGCGTCTGGGCAAAGACTGCATCACCCGGGTCGAGGTGGTCGACCACGCGGACCTTGGAATGGAGGCGGTTTACATGATCACGGTCAAGGATTTTCCCGCCTTCATTCTTGTGGACGACAAGGGTCACAATTTCTTCAAACGGTTCGAAAAACTCTGAGGCCGGACCCTGATCAGGGTTTCACGCCGCAGTGATTCGCCACGCTCTGGTCGAGAAGGCCTGAAAGACCGTCTTCACCGGGATAGAATCCCATGGTCTCCCGCCACACGGTTTCGCTTTCCATGCAGTAATACACGGTCACCGAAGGGGCCATTTTCCGGATGGCCTCATAGATCGCCTTGCAGACCCTGATTCTCAGGGGTTTGAAATATCGCATTTTCCCATCGAGACCCGTGATGAATTCCCCGTAGACGATATCCGAATCCTCGAACCTTTTCTGGATGATCCGTTTCAAAAGGGGAATGAAGCGGAAGGTTCCCAGACTGATATACACCACGGAATCCGGCGAAATTTCTGAAAACAGGCGTTCGATGACCTGGATGTACTCGGCTTCGCAGCCTTCGTAGATCACGATGGGATCGAAATGGAACGCCAGGGGATAGCCCCATTCCTGGCACTGCCTGGCGGCTTTCAGCCGGGCATCGAGGGTGCTGGTGCGCCTCTCGTCGGTCCGGATCACCCGTTCGGTGTTCAGGGACCAGGCCATGATGGTTTTCCTGTTGTGCTCCAGGTGTTCTAAATGTTTCACCGAGGTGGTCTTGGTCTTGAGCTCGAGAACGGCCCTGTCCTGGGCCGCGAAACGCTGCACCAGCTGTTCGGAAATCCCTGTCCAGCGGTCCCAGATCAGGCTGTCCGTGTATTCCCCGGTTCCTATCCGCGAAATTCCGGGCTGAACAAAGTAACGGTCCAATTCGTCGAACATGTCCCCGGTGTTCACGAAAAACTGAAGGACCGGCGGGTGAAAAAACGCCTGGAGAATGCAGTACGAACAATCCATGAAACAGTAGGACCCGATATGGAGAATCTTGTAGCCGCAGCAGGTGTACTGTGCCGTACCCGGGCATTTTTTCAGGAACTGGCTTTTGTTCCTTGTCAGGACGATATGTTTTTTCCCTTCCGTGGCCGGATCTGCGTCCTGGTTGACAATCCGGTACACCTCGTTGATGTGTTCCACGTACACCATCGGCAGGTCGAGTTTGCTCTGGAATTCGCCGACCAGGGGATAGTCCCTGACCGATTCATCGACGAAAAGGGTTTTGAACAGCGTGCTACCCATAAAAAAAGACCCCGCTTGAGTGAAGACAAACATTTCGAGAATCCACATGACTTCGAAGATTCTGTTTACATGAACTCGAGGCCGAGGCCAACAAAAAACCGTGCTTTTATTCATAAATCCCGGTGTCCTGGACCATGGACCGGGCAAAAAAAATTAGAAGCCATCTCAAAAAAACCTCAACAATATGATGGCGCAACCAAGTTGAACCATGGATAAAAAGTTTTTAGCATGATATTCGTATCTTACAACCAGTCTCCTGAAATTTTGGAGCCAAGCAAAAAGTCGCTCAACTTTCCATCTGCGACGATATGGCCGCAACTTTCGGCCGTCCTGGGTTTTTGCTTTTTTCCGGTTCGCTTTATGTGGCGCAATCAGCTCTATACAACGATCTTCCATCAATTTTTTATCAAGAGGATCACTGTCATAAGCCTTGTCGCCAATGATTTTTTCAGGCGCATAAGGAGTAAAACAGCTATCGATCGTTTTTTCAACAAGTCTCACTTCATGAGGGGAGGCGCTTTCAATACAAGCGGCGACAGGAAAACCAGAAGCGTCTGCAATTGCCATGATCTTGGTGCCTTTGCCGCGCTTTGTCTTGCCGACAGCAAGACCCCTTTTTTTGCCGGTGCAAAGCTCCCGTCTATGAACGCTTCCCTGATGTCGATCTTCCCGCGTTCGTACAGGTCCTTGGCCAGCTCGTATAAAATTTCCTGGAATGTTCCTCGTTTTGTCCATTCCTGGAAACGTCGATGACAGGTCTGGTATGGCGGATACCTCGAAGGCAGATCCTTCCAAGGTGCACCCGTTCGTAATATCCATAATATCCCGTTTAACACATCCTTTGACGATTTTGGTTTTCGTCCACGAGGGTCTTTTTCGGGAGTTGATTTTAATATTATGGGCTCTATCCGTGTCCATTGTTCGTTTGTAAGTTCCATCCTAATTATATTGCATATTCAGGATGTTATGTCTAGTTTTATTTTTAATAATTCCAGATGGTTAGACGCGACATGAAAATCTGTTTTATATCAACGGGTTGCAGCCCTTCCAAACTGGTTGATTGTTTGTTTTTTTTGAGATGGCTTGTAATTAAAGCTTGATTTTTCAGGAACACGCTTGTTATCCTTTAAAGGGTTTATCAACAGACAAAACAAAAGGAGGTCAATAAAAAAATGACATAATTCAAGACGTTGAACAACCATGATCGGAACATCTGCGACGTCCGGACTAAGCAAAAACAAACCGGACATCAGACCATGTAAATGTTTCCACCTGTTAGACACACACCACCTGAAGGTTCGTTCAGCTTCCGTTTCCAAAGCCTTGTGCGATGTTATCATTCCGGGATCGTCTGCCCCTGTGCAGAAACCATCACGTTTTTTCCCCCGGTCACGGCCTTGGACGTTTCAATACATCTTATTGGTTTTATTACATTAACCATCCCAGGAAGCTATTATCGCATCGAACCTTGAAGCCGTCTTTCCCGGAGCCTTCGTGCCCGGAATCGCCATGGCGGCCATTTTTCTCCAGCCTGGAAGGCATAACGCCGGTCCAGCCTGGGAAACACCATGGAAGAAAGGAGCTTTTATGACACCGCCCCGTTACCATCTGGAAGAATGCCTCAAAGAAGGCCGTATCATTCTCGACACCATCAGAGACGCCGCCGATCTTGAATCCGCCCGTTCCATCCTTTACGCCGCCGTCACCGGCATTCAGTACGAACGTCACGGGAAAAGCCCGGATCGTTTCGAAGATCACGAGATAACCATCATGCGTGACTGCGCCAGGGTTTTCCGAAGCATGATCGCCGAAAGGTCGGACCGCCTTTCCGGATTCAGCATGACCCAGGCCCTCTGGGACATTGCCCGAGGCATACAGCGTGAGGACCTGACCGAAGGCTTTTATGCGGAAATGATCCATCTGTTCCGAGGGCTTCGGGGTTTCCCGCAAGCACCCAATCCTGAAAAATCTCATATCGAAAATATCTCGGGACGGGCGGCGGCCCTGGTCCGGTCCGACGAACTGGACGCCATCTGGACAAGCATGGAAGCCACGATGAACCGTTACACCGACGGTCTTTCCGACGAATCGGTGAAACGAAGAACAAAGCGCCGTGACGAAATACTGTCCGCCCTCGGAGGAACGCCAAAGGACTGGAACGACTGGCACTGGCAGGTCCGGAACATCATCACCGGCCCGGAGGTCCTTTCATCCCTGGCCGTCCTTTCTGAAACAGAACGTGAGGCTGTGGAAAAAGCCGGAAAAGCGAGAATCCCCTTCGGGATCACGCCGTATTACGCCTCTTTGATGGACAACGATCCGGAAACGGGAAGAGACATCGCCGTTCGAACCCAGGTCATCCCCACGCCGTCCTATGTGGATCGCATGGCCGCCCATGGGGACAACAGGGCTGAAATCTTCGATTTCATGCTCGAAGCCGACACCTCGCCCGTGGATCTGGTGACCCGAAGGTATCCGTCGGTGGCGATTTTGAAACCTTTCAACACCTGCCCCCAGATCTGCGTTTACTGTCAGAGAAACTGGGAAATCGACCAGGCCATGGCGCCCAGGGCCATGGCGTCGAAAAAAGCCATCGACAACGCCTGCGCCTGGATCAAGGACCACCCTGCGATCAAGGAAGTGCTGATCACCGGCGGCGACCCCCTGGCCATGACGGACCGGAGCCTTGAGACCATCCTTGAAAAAGTGTCCGGTATCGACCATGTGGAAATGATCCGTATCGGAAGCCGGGTCCCTGTCACCATGCCCATGCGGATCACACCGAAATTCGCCGAAATGCTGGGCAAGTTCAGAAAACCGGGAAAAAGAGAAATCGCCCTGGTCACGCACATCGAGCACGTTTACGAAGTGACCCCCCAGCTTGTTTCCGCCGTGGACCGCCTGAGACGCCAGGGGATCGGCGTGTACAACCAGCATGTGTTCACCTTCTACGTTTCCAGACGGTTCGAAGCGGCGGCCCTGAGACGGCTGATCCGGATCTGCGGCATCGACTCCTACTATACCTTCGCTCCCAAGGGAAAAGAAGAAACGGAAGACTACAGGGTTCCCGTGGCCCGGATTCTCCAGGAGCAGAAAGAGGAACACCGCCTTCTGCCGGGCTCACGGCGCACAGACGAACCGGTCTACAACGTCCCCGGCCTGGGGAAAAACTACCTGAGAGCTTACCAGCACCGGGATCTTTTGTCCGTTCTCCCGGACGGGTCACGGGTCTACGAATTCCATCCCTGGGAAAAGAACATCGTGGAAAGAGGATCTTACGTCGGCACGGACATCCCCATCCTCACCTACCTGTCACGGCTGAGGGACATGGGGGAACATGCCGAGGACTATTCAAGCATCTGGTATTATTTCTGATCACCGAACCAACACCATCGAAAGGACACCATGAACGACGACAACAGCCCCATGCGTCTGACCAAAGTCTTTTTTACCGACCTGAACGGCAGAATCATGAACCTGTCCGTAAATCACAGGGACCTGGACAGTATCGAAAAAAACGGCATCGGGTTTGACGGCAGTTCCATCGCCGGTTTCGCCAGTGTGGAAAACAGTGACCGGCTTCTGTTTCCCGTCAAGGACAGCCTGAAGAAAATCAGGTTCCGGGATGAATCCGTGGATTTTTTCATCGGAAACATCCTGGATGAACGGGGGGACCGTTCCCAGACCGATGCCCGGCATATTCTTGAAAAGACGCTCGAAAGCGCGAGAGAAAAATACGGGTTCCGTTTTCTGGCAGGACCGGAACACGAGTTTTTCCTCCTGAACGGAAACAAGTTCGAACTGAGCGGCGAAATTGTCTGCGACAGTTCCCATTCGGACAAGGCGGGTTACTGCCACGCCCAGCCCCACGACCGGGGTGAGGCGATCCGTCACCGGATCATCGAGGTGCTGCACGACTGCGGAATCCATTATGAAAAAACACACCACGAAGTGACCCCGTCCCAGCATGAGATCAACCTGGAATGCTGCGATCCCCTGGAGGCGGCGGACAGGACCGTGCTTTTCTCCTATGTGACGAAGAAAGTCGCCATGAAAAACGGCCTCTACGCCACCTTCATGCCCAAACCCTTCGACAACCTGAACCGGAGCGCCTTTCACATCCATCTGTCCGCCCAGGGCAGTCAGGGAACCAACCTGTTTTTCAAACAAGGGGCCGAATACAACCTCAGCCGCGAAGCCAGGTGCTTCATGGGCGGGATACTCCGCTACGCCCGTGAGACCTCCGTTGTCATGGCTTCCACCTACAACTCCTACAAGGCCTATATCCGGGAAAAAGAAGCGCCGATCCTCCGGAGCTGGGGGTTCAGGAACAGGAGCTCCATGATCCGGGTCCCCTACACCGGATCGCCTGACAACACGCGGATCGAAATTCGAAGCCCCGACCCATCGGGCAACGTGTATCTTCAACTGGCGACCCTCATCGCCATGGGCATCCGGGGCATCGAGGAGAATCTGGACTGCGGGGCTCCTGACAAAGGCAGCGCCTATGAACGAAAAATCGAAGCCCCGAAACTCTGGGACGACCGTTTTCTTCCCAAAAGCCTCTACGAGGCCCTGGTCGAGGCCGAACGCAGCGATTTTCTAAAGGAATCTTTGGGAGAGACCATTTATGAAAACTACATCCGGCTGAAGACACGGGAATGGGAGGAACACCGGACCCACATCACGCCACGGGAACACCAGAAGTATCTCAACCTGTAAAACCAGGTGATTCAAAGGAGATTGCCATGCCCCAGCCCCCGAACCCCCAGGTCATTTTTTCATCCCCGGGCCAGGTCGTGAAGGACCTTCTGCTCATCGCCATCGGCAGTGTGGTCACCGCCGTGGCGGTCAACGGGATTCTGATTCCGAACCAGTTCGCCGCAGGAGGGATCACCGGGATCGCCCTGGTCATCCACAGCCTGGTTCCCGCACTCCGTGTGGAATGGATCTATATATTGATGAACATCCCGATGTTTGCCGCAGCCTGGATGGCTGTGGGACGGAGGTTCTTTTTTTACAGCCTCGTGGGAGCCGTGGGACTTTCCCTGGCCCTTGCCTTTATCCACGTTCCCATCCGCCTGGAGGACAAAATCCTGAACGCCCTTCTGGGAGGCATCATCCTGGGGGCCGCCGTGGGGATCACCCTGCGTTCTTCCGGCTCCCAGGGCGGCATGGACATCATGGCCGTGATGCTGCTCAAACGGTTTTCCATCAGTCTCGGCAACACGATTCTCCTCGTGAACGCCATCGTCCTTGTCCTGGCGGCCTGGTATTTTTCCGTGGAATCGGCCCTTTACACCCTGATCGTCATCTACGTCAGCGCCAAGGTGGTCAACATCCTGGTCACGGGGCTCAGCCAGAGAAAGGCCGTGTTCATCATTTCACGGGAATGGAGGGATATTTCATCGGAGATTTTAAGGGATATCCGGCGGGGTGTGACCATCCTGGACGGCAAAGGAGGGTTCAAAGGGGAAAAGGAGAGCATCATCTACACGGTGGTCACCTTTCCCGAACTGGGGGATCTGAAAAACCTGGTGAAACGCCACGACCCGGATGCCTTCGTGGTGATCAGCGACACCCTGGAGGTGATGAATTACCGCATCGGAAACCAGCCGCACTGGTAGAAGGCCTCATTCCTCGTTGTCGGCCAGTTCCCTGAAATACTCTTTTTCGTAGCCGCACCAGGGACAGAGCCAGGTGTCGGGAAGGTCTTCGAAAGGCGTTCCCGGTGGAATGCTGTTCTGGGGTTCACCTTTGTCCGGATCGTAGATATAGCCGCAGGGGCACTTGTACCGTTTCATGATTTGGGGGGTTCTCCGCAAAGAAGTTGCTTCAGCCTTTCGCTGAGAAACACGATGGATTCGATGTCCAGATGTTCGATGGCCGTTTCATCGAACATCAGCCTGACCTGACCCATGAAATCCTCCTCCCCGGATCTGTCCCAAAAAAGAAGAACCACGGGAACCCTGGGAAGGGGCCTGAAAAGGATGGCCGCGTCGGCCGAGCCTTCGATGTCCGACACAGACTGGCCACCGATGGCCAGGGACCGTTCAAGCAGTTCGTCCTTCTTTCCGGAGAACCGCTCACTCAGGGGTTCCTCCACCTGTTTCGTCATGGTGATCACCTTGGAAACGGTGTTGGGGAACTGGACAAACCCTTTCCAACGGCCACGGGGAACCGCTCGGCCACCCTGGGCCAGGTGGTTCAGGATGAAAACCTGTTCCCATCGCGTCAGGTCGTCTCCTTCGATTTTTTGGATATCAAGCCCGCAGATAAACACATGGCCGGTGAAATACGGAAGCTTCAGGCCTTTACGGCCTTCGAGCTCCACGATTTCACCGCCAATCCGTCCGGGGAGATCCTCGAGTTTCATGGACGCGGCCCGTGCTCTGGCCCAGACCAGGGCGTCTTCGGCCAGGTCGCGTTTCAGCCATTTTCCCTGGGCGTACTGCTCCTGAAGTTCCTTTTCACAACGGGCCAGAACATCGGAATCGATATGGGGGCAGTTTTTCAGGGGGTATTTTTCAGCCACGACCTTGCTCGCAAAGGCCATGCAGGTTGGAAAACCGCAATCTTTGCAGTTGGTGCGGGGAAGAACATCACGGTAAAGATCCACCACGGAAAGAGCCATCGTTCTGTCACCTTCTCATACCACGGGTTCAATGCACTGGGCCGGACAGTTTCTCACAGCGTCCAGCACCTCGTTCTCCGGATAATCGTCACGATCCAGCACCTCGATAAAACCCGCGTCGTTTATCTGAAAAACAGATGGGCTGATCTCGACGCAGATTCCGCACAGCGTACACTCACTTAAATCCACCACGGGAGCTTTCATACACGTTCCTTGATCGATCCAAAACAAACAGCCGGCAAAAGACAAAAAACCAAACCCCTGCCGGCCCGTTCACAGGAATTATTCGCTTGACCTGGGGCTTTGTTATTTCCCTGCCGGTTTGCACTTCGAAAGATCCAGTGCCGTTCCACAGGCGACACATTTGTGTGTCTTGTTCATCTCGTCGCCGAAAACCTCGTTTTCCTTACCACAGGAAGGACAGGCACAGGCGTACGTGATCAAAGACTTGTTGAGTTCGTTTCCGGGACAACGTTGTGATTCCATCGTGACCTCCTTGTTGACAAAGATGTTTAGGGTTAATGGACGAACGACGGGCGGAAAAACCCAAAGCCATGAGAACCCGCTCGCTTGTTTCAACCGCTTCTGCGGTCAAAAGAACGTTCATGCCACCATCCTTTCCGGATATGGGCCGCACGTTCCCTTTCCGCAAGCTGTTTGATCTTGTAGGCGGAATCACGAATCACACCGTACATGATGCCGCATCCGCTGTCTTCACGATCTTCGTCGCCCTGATCGGCGAGCGCCAGCATGTCATTCACCAGCAGAAGGGTGGCTTCAATGTTTTTGTCACATTTTCTCACGGCTCTTGACTCCCTTTTCTTGCTGATATTCAAATTCAAGGATGAGCAGTTCATAAATCATGACTCAAACAAATACAAATACCATGCCAGCGCAGCCGGATCAGTACGCTTCGCCGTGATGAAGATCCTCTTCCTTTACTTTGGTCGAGAAGATCTTGTAAGCCCAGGCCTGATACGCGATGACCAGCGGAATGAAAACCACCACCACCCCCAGCATGATCTTCAGGGTAAGAGGGCTGGACGAGGCGTTGAATGCGGTCAGGGCAAAGGCCGGATCCATGTTCGAACCGAAAAGGGTGGGAAACATGCCGATGATTCCAAAAAAGGTGGCCAGAACGATGGTCAGACTGGACGCTCCCCAGGCCATGAAATAGGACTGTTTTTTGATGAAGAACCGAACGCCGGCAAGGGCCGCCACCGCCGCCAGTATGACGATGAACAGGGCGGGCTGGGCCAGGTAGTTTTTGAAAAGGTTGGTGTAGAAATAGGATGCCACCACAAAAACCAGGGTCATGACAAGAACCACGGGCCATCCTTTTTCAGCGATTTTCGCGGCCCGGTCATGGAGATCCCCTTCGGTCCGGACACACAGCCACAGGGCTCCGTGCTGGATGAACAGGCAGAGGAACAGGACTCCGCCGAGAAGTCCGTAGGGGTTGAGAAGGGAAAGAAGGTTGCCGTGATACACTCCATCCTTGTCGATAGGCAGTCCCATGAAGATGTTGGCGAAAGCCACGCCGAAAAGAAGGGCCGGAGCCGAGCTTCCGATAAAGAAACAGGTGTCCCAGACTTTCTTCCATCCCGGGCTTTCGATCTGGCTTCGAAACTCAATGGACACGCCGCGAATGATCAGGGCGAAAAGAATCAGCATAAGGGGCGTGTAAAGGACGGAAAACATGGTGGCATACACCTGGGGAAACGCCGCGAACGTCACACCGCCCGCCGTGATCAGCCAGACTTCGTTGCCGTCCCATACAGGGCCGATGGCGGAAATCATCGTTTTACGTTCGATATCCGTTTTTCCGATAAAAGGGTAAATCGTCCCGACTCCGAAATCGAAACCGTCGGTCATGAAGAACGCGGCCCAGAGCAAACCCCACAAAAAGAACCAAATAATCTGTAATTCCATAGAAGCCTCCGATTGATGAACCTTGTCAAAAAGGTGTTTCAGTCATTGTTGGTAACTGTCCCTTGCTGTCCCTGTGTTTCAAGGAAGAAATGAGACACTTTCAGATCTGTTAATGAACGGCGCCTGCCATGTCCGGACCTTTTTTGGCGTGCTTGAACATCAGGAAATACCCCACAGCGCCGAGAAGGCCGTAAACCACGATGAACGCGATCAGGGTGAAAAGCACCTGGGAACCGGCCACAGGTGACGCGGCGTCACTTGTTTTCATCAGGCCGTAAACGATCCAGGGCTGACGGCCCACTTCCGCGAGCACCCAGCCCGCTTCAAGGGCGACAACAGGCAGGGGGATGGAAAACATCATGATTTTCAAGAGAAGCGGGTATTCAAGGATTTTTTTACGTTTGATCCACAGGACCAAGGTGATCAGGGGAAAGAAGGTGCCCAGGCCCACCATGGTTTTAAAGGCCATGGACGTGATGAAAACAGGCGGCCGTTCGTCTTTGGGAATATCCTTGAGGCCGGTGATTTTCGCGTTGAAATCATGGGTGGCGAGAAAGCTGAGAAGACCTGGAAGGCGGCCGATTTCAATGGAGTTTCTCTCGTTTTCCTCGTCAGGAATGGCGAAAAGAAACACAGGCGCGCGCTCGGTTGTTTCCCAGTGGGATTCCATGGCCGCCAGTTTGGCGGGCTGAACTTCAGCCACGTGGATCCCGTGGAGATCGCCTGAAATGAAAGCCAGGACGGAAGCTACAAGACCCACCACCAGGGCCATGTTGAAGGATTTGGTGAAAAGCTGGACTTCGTTCTTTTTCAACAGATGGTACGCGCTGATGCCCATGACGAAAAACGACCCGAAGATGTAGGACGCGGTCAGGGTGTGGAACATTTCGAGAAGGGCGAATTTCTGGAACACAATGGCCATGAAATCAGTGAGTTCGGCCCGGCCGTTGCGGATGACGTAACCCACGGGATGCTGCATCCAGGAGTTGGCGGCCAGAATCCATATGGCTGAAAGGGAACCGGCAATGGCCACCAGCCACATCACGAAGGCATGGGCCTTGGCCGAGAGTTTCTTCCATCCGAAAATCCAGATTCCGATGAACGTGGATTCAAGGAAGAACGCCACGGTGGCTTCGATGGCGAGAAGGGAGCCGAAAATATCACCCACGTATTCGGAATACCGGGACCAGTTGGTCCCGAACTGGAATTCCAGGGTGATCCCCGTGACCACGCCCACGGCAAAGTTGATCAGGAACAGTTTCCCGAAAAACTTGGTCATCCTGAGGTAATCTTCATCCCCTGTTCTGGCGTACTTCGTCTCCATGAAGGCCAGCAGCACGGACAGCCCGAGCGTCAATGGAACAAAGAGAAAATGGAACATCGTCGCCGCGGCGAACTGAAGCCTTGATAAAAAAACCGCATCCATGTCGTCCTCCGTCAATCTCACTTTTGGGGTAAATAGGGTTAAGGATAAAAATGTCCCAAACTGTTACACGTATTGTGCCAATCCGGTTGAGAATTATGATTTCATGGGTGAAAATTGAAATTGTAAAACTATACCATGAACACCCCGCCGTTCACAATTCATTTTCCACCGTCAATCAGGGCGATCGCATGTAACATTGGCATGGATCTTAACCATCGCTATCGGGTTCGGGTTCGATAGTCAGAACATTTCGATACCGATACCGATACCGATTAACCGGAAACCATGCCCGAGAAAGAGGTAACCCTCGATTTGCATAGGGGACTTAGCCCATGCCGGCGTGGATTCCGGGTCGGCTTCGGATCTCGAATGGTTTCGTTTTGCCAAATTCTGAAGATGTTTCTATCACTCCGTGATATCGGAGGCCGCCCGGAATGACAAGGTTGGGAGCTCTGGCTCAACATGACATGTCGGAAAATTCTTACATGCGTTTGCCCTACACCGTCAACCCGAGGCATCTCGCCTGTCGAAACACCGTCTCGCCATTACGTGTCCCAGAATTGTCTCATTCATATGAGACAAACATACGGTCAATCCAAAACCCCGGACACTTTTTTTCTGACGTCGTCACTATACGAAGGACTTCACCTGATATAACACCAGTCGAAACACACGGCATTCCTCACATCGGCCACCTGTCCTAACCAGTACCTCACCCTTTTTTGTATGATGGCACGCAACTTGAATAAGCTTTATGCCAGTTTGGCATTTTTTATGTAAAGCCAGAACAAAAAATCAGGAGGCGTCATGATAAGATTCGAAGAACTTAAAAGAAATATACCTTTATTAAATGCGGTGGAATGGGACCTGAATCCGGCAACGGCTGTGGGAAGGCATCTTGAATGGGGAGCTGGCTGGGCCGTGGATGACTACAGGGCCAGGGGCAGCGTGGACGAATCAATCTACTTTGCCATCACCACATGGGAAAATCCTCCCGTGATCGTTCTGGTGAAACGAAAGGGCTTTGATATGGAAGAGCTCGCGCGTTTCAGAATGCCCGTTGAACTTGAAAAAAAATTTCTTGACTCCATAGGCTATCATAAGGGAATATACGAGCTTGACGCTGAAATCAAGCATTGGCTCAAAACATCTTTGAACAGTCACTGACATATTTTTGATAAGGAACCTACAGAAAGGAGTTAGACATGGCGCTGGACTTCAACGCGGATGAAATTTTCGAAATGGCCGAACAGATTGAGAGAAACGGTGCGATTTTCTACAGAAAAGCAGCCGATACCGTCACAGGCGGTGAAAAGGATTTTCTCCTTGAACTGGCAAAAATGGAAGATGACCACGAAGTGACGTTCAAGTCTCTTCGCAAGGAACTTTCAGGCGCCATGAAAGAGTCATCAACCTTTGATCCGGACGATATGGCTCCCCAGTATCTCAAAGCCCTGGCCGATACCCGTGTTTTCTTCGAAAAAGATTTGGACACCAGCACCATGAAAGAGATTCTCAAGGCAGCCATCACGGCCGAGAAAGACTCCATCGTTTTCTACCTTGGCATGAAGGAGCTTGTTCCTGAAAAACTGGGTAAAACCAAAATCGACGACATCATCAAAGAAGAAATGTCCCACATCAGACTCCTGAGTGCCCGTCTGGTCAAGACAAAATAGCTGGACCCAAGAAACAACTGTATGCGGACGCATGCCCTTGCGTCCGCATCCTTCCTGATGATGTTCTGATTTTATTACCATAACCATAACCGGCCTTTTCAGAAATCCGGCATGACTTTGTCCTCCAGGAGCCAGGTAAGCACCTTCTCCGCACCAGTGTTCTGAAACGAGGCCCCCCCACGAGGTGAGCATGAAGCATGTGGTGATTGTCGGAGGTGGTTTTGCAGGTTTAAAAGCAGCGAAAATCCTCGGTGGTTCAGGTCAGGAAATCCGGGTGACCGTGATCGACAGGACAAACCACCACCTATTCCAGCCCCTTCTCTATCAGGTCGCCACCGCCGGCTTGAGCCAGTCCGACATCTCGGTTCCCATCCGCAGCATCCTTTCGGCCTTTTCGAACATTTCCGTCCTTAAAGGTTCCGCCCTGGGTGTGAAATTCGACGAAAAAAAACTGGTCACCGATTTCGGGGATGTGGATTACGATTACCTGATCCTGGCCTGCGGCGTCCAGCATTCCTACCATGACCACCCGGAATGGGAGAGGTTCGCCCCTGGCCTTAAAACCCTGGAACAGGCCGCCGAAATCCGACGGCGTATCCTCAGCGCATTCGAAGAGGCCGAGAAGGAAAAAGACCGGAGCCGCCTTAAAAAACTCCTGACCTTTGTGGTGGTGGGTGGAGGCCCGACGGGCGTGGAACTGGCCGGGGCCATCGGAGAAATGACCCGTTACACCCTGGCCAAAGACTTCCGTAACATCGACCCCAAGCTGACCCGGATCATCCTTCTCGAAGCAGGCCCCAGGATTCTTTCCATGTTTTCACCGGGCCAGAGCAGCCGGGCCACCCGGGATCTGGAGACCCTGGGCGTCCAGGTCTGGACGTCAAGCCCCGTCACATCCATGGACGAAGAAAGCATCACCGTGGGCAATGAACGCCTGGAAACCGCCACGGTTCTCTGGGCCGCCGGGATCAAGGCCACGGACCTGAACAAGACCCTGAACGTCCCCCTGAACGACCAGGGCCGGATCATCGTGGAAGAGGACCTGAGCATCAAAAGCCATCCTGAGGTTTTCGTGGCCGGAGACCAGGCCTGTTTTTTCGACAAGAACGACGAAGCCCTTCCTCCCTTGTCACCTGTGGCCATCCGGCAGGGTGAAGCCATCTCCCGGAACATCCTAAGGGAAATCGAAGGCGAACCCAGGGAGCCTTTCAGCTATTCCCACCTGGGAACCATGGCCACCATCGGCAGAAGCCGTGCCATCGTGGATTTCGGGTTTCTCAAATTCAACGGACTTGTGGCCTGGCTTCTCTGGCTGTTTGTCCACATTTACTTCATCACTGGCTTCAACAACAGGATCTTCATTTTTCTCAAATGGTGCATCGCCTACATGACCAACAAGAAAGGGGCGCGCATCATCCTCAGAAATTCCTGGAGATTTTACGATAATGACCTAAATGAAACAAGGAGTACGGATCAATCATGAGTTCAGCTGGAAAAGAATGGCGCTGTTCGGTTTGCGGGTATGTTCACAAGGGCGACGAAGCCCCTTCACACTGTGTGGTCTGTGGTGCTCCTTCGGACAAATTCGAACCTTTCGGAGATGAACGAACTGAAAAAAAAGAGGATGTGGCCGGCTGGAAATGCCTGGTCTGCAATTACATTCACCGGGAGGACGGGGCTCCTGAAACATGCCCGGTCTGCGGCGCGGGAAGCCGGAATTTCGAACCGGTCGCCGCTGAAAAAAGTGACGCCACGGTTTCGGAACCTGGCAAACGCATCGTGATCGTCGGGGCCGGTATCGCCGGTGTGTCCGCGGCCGAAGCGGCCAGGGCACAGAACCCCTCGGCAGAAATCACCGTGCTTTCCAAAGAAGAAGGGCTCCCCTATTACCGGCTGAACCTGACACGCCTTCTGGCCGGTGAAGTGACCGATCTTTCCCTGCCCATCCATCCTGAAAGCTGGTACAAAGAAAACCGGATTGACCTTTTCATGAAAGCCGAAGTCACGGAAATTCAGCCCGGGGTCAAAACCATCGTTCTCCGGGATGGAAAGAGGCTTTCTTACGACAGCCTGATCCTCACCGCCGGAGCCCACCCTTTCATCCCCCCTGTTCCCGGAGCCCAGAAAAGCGGGGTCACCACGTTCCGTAATCTGGACCAGGCCGTAAAAATCGCATCGGCCGCAAAACTTGCCCGTTCGGTGGTCGTGGTCGGCGGCGGGATTCTTGGCCTCGAAGCGGCCGCCGCCCTGAAACAGACATCGCCTGGTTTGACCGTCACCGTGGTGGAGGGTTTCGACTACCTGATGCCTCGCCAGCTCAACCGAAAAGCCGCTTCCAGGCTTAAAAACCATGTGGAAAAACTCGGCATTCTCTTAGAGACAGGCACCACGGTGAAAGAGATCGAAGGTGACGAACGTGTGGCCGGCGTCGTTCTCGGAAACGGAAAACACATCGCCGCCGAACTGGTGGTCTTCGCGGCAGGCGTGAGGCCGAACAGCTACCTCGCCAGGATCACCGGACTCAAGGTCAACCAGGGCATCCTGGTCAACGATTACATGGAAACCTCTTTCGACGGGATTTTCGCAGCCGGTGACATCGCGGAACATCGCGGCGTGGTTTACGGCCTCTGGAACGCCGCCATGTACCAGGGCGCCATTGCCGGCATGAACGCCGCCGGTAAAAAGTCGGGATTCGGAGGCATTCCCCGGTCCAACACCATCAAGGTCCTTGGCATCGACCTGTTCAGCATCGGGGCCATCGAACCCTGCGACGGAAGCTGCACGGTCATCGAAAAAGAAAACGAACGGGCTTACATCAGCCTGCTTTTCCGCGACGGCCACATGGAAGGGGCCATTTTATACGGCGACACGTCACGCAGCGCTGACATAAAAAAAGCCATCGAAGACAAAAAGGATTTCTCCAGGGCCCTCAGGAACGATCCGGATGTGGATCAGGTCCTGGATTTTTAGGTGCCGATGAACCCCATGAAAAACGCCGCCCTGTTCTGGCCGAAGCTGATCGAAGGAACGCTGGTCAAACGCTACAAGCGTTTTCTCGCCGATGTCAGGCTCGAGGACGGCTCGGTGGTCACGGCCCACTGCCCTAATTCCGGGTCCATGACCACCTGCTCCGAACCGGGGCGGCCTGTTTTCATTTCAAAAAGCGACAACCCGAAACGGAAACTGGCCTACACCTGGGAACTTATCGACATGGGTTCCTCCCTGGTGGGGGTGAACACCAACGTGCCCAACCGGCTGGTGAAAGCCGCCTGCGAGGCCCGTGTGGTTCCGGAACTTTCAGATTACGGCACCGTGGCCGCAGAAGTGACGGTAAACGCCCACACACGCCTGGACCTGATGCTTTCCGATCCGGATCTTGGCCGCTGTTACGTGGAAATCAAAAACTGCACCCTGGTCACCGACGGGCAGGCCTGTTTTCCCGACGCCGTGACCAGCCGGGGTCTCAAGCATCTTGAAGAACTCGAGACCCTTCATCGCCATGGAAACCGCTGCGTGATGTTTTACCTGATCCAGCGGATGGACGCCCATCGGTTCAGCCCTGCGGATCATGTGGACCCGGCTTACGGAGCCGGGCTCAGGCGGGCCGTGGAAAATGGGGTGGAGATTCTCGTTTACGACACCGTCATCACCCAGTCCCTGATACATTTAGGAAAAAAGGTGGATTACCTGTTATGACAACGGAACGTTTTGAAAAACGGTCGGCAGTAGCCGCTCCGGCCGAAGAGGTGTACGACTGGCATGCCCGTGAAGGGGCTATCCGGCGTCTGAGCCCGCCCTGGGCACCTTTGCTGATCATCTCCAAAACACCGGGTGTGGACAAAGGCACCCGTGTGAAGCTGAAAATCAAGACAGGGCCTGTGTTTTCAGCCTGGGACGCCGAACATACCGCCAGCGAACCGGGCCGGATGTTCACCGACACCCAGCTCAAGGGGCCGTTCAAGGTCTGGCGCCACACCCACCGGTTCATTCCCCGCGAAAACGGCAGCACCCTGGAAGACAGCATCGAGTTTTCCATGCCCTTTCCCCTGGACCGTTCCGCCTGGGTCACGTCCTTCATCCGCAAGGACCTGGAGAGGATCTTCCGGTACAGGCACACGGTCACCCGAAGGGATCTTGCACTCCATCTTTCCGGAAAAATCCAGCGGACGCTCCGTATCGCCATCACCGGAGCCAGCGGCCTGATCGGAACGACCCTCGTTCCCTTTCTCACCACAGGCGGCCACACGGTTTCAACACTGGTAAGGCGTCAGCCTTCTGCCGGAAAAAACGAAATCTTCTGGGACCCGGAACGAGGCATCCTCGATCCCGAAGCTCTTGAAGGATTTGACGTGGTGATCCATCTGGCCGGTGAAAACATCGGGGAAGTCAAATGGACCGACAGTGTGAAACAGCGTCTCACAGCCAGCCGGGTCAAAGGCACCCGTCTTCTTGCAGGAACCCTGGCCCGGCTTGAAAGCCCCCCTTCCGTCTTTCTCTGCGCTTCGGCCATCGGTTTTTACGGAAACACCGGGGACGCAACCGTGGATGAATCGGCAAGCACTGGCCACCAGTTTATCTCAAAGCTTTGCATGGACTGGGAAGAAGCCTGTGAAGAAGCCATTAACGCCGGTATCCGCACGGTCAACATGCGCATCGGGGTGGTCCTCTCTCCCCAGGGAGGCGCTTTGTCCAAAGTCCTCGGCCTTTTCAAAGCCGGCCTGGGCGCGGCCATGGGATCCGGAGCCCAGTATGTCAGCTGGATTTCCCTGGAAGACATCCTGTACGCCATACACCACCTGATCGCCACGCCCGGTCTTGAAGGCCCCGTGAATCTCACGGCCCCCCATCCCGTGACCAACCTGGACTACACGAAAACCCTGGCCCGGGTCCTGAACCGCCCGGCCCTGTTTCACATTCCCGCACGCGTGATTCGTGGGGTTTTCGGTCAGATGGGCGAGGAAGTCCTCTTGTCCGGATCAAAGGTAAGCCCTTCGAAACTTCTTGACAGCGGTTTCACATTCAACCATCCTGACCTCACATCCGCACTGAAAGAAACCCTGGGAGCATGGTAAACGCATGAGTCGACACCTGAAAACGATCTTCCTGATCCTGATGACAACAGCCCTGGGCTTTGGCTTCCTTCACCAGTTCTTCGGCTCCGCCAACCTGAATTTCGACCGGCTGCACATCTTTCTGTTCAACCTCTGCTCGGGCGGAACCCTGGTTCTCTACTACACGGAAAACCTCCGCCGTCTCACGTATAAATCCGGAGCTTTCCTGGGGATTTCCCTGCTCTACGCCGTGCTGGCTTTTCTGGAATTCTATCCGGCCACCGTGGCCTGCTCCATCGTGCTTTTCGCCATTGTGGAATCGGTTCGGATCAAACGGTTTTCGTTTTTCCCATGGAATTTCTTCCAGAACCGCGCCCCGGTCTCGGAAAAATTCAACCAGGCCTCCCTGCTCTGCCTGTCCCTGGGCCTTTTGATCTCTTCGGCCGTGATCATCAACAACGAATACCTGAAACTGATCACCATTGCCAAACTGAAGCTGGACACCTTCTTTCTCGGGTTTTCCTTTCCCCTGTCCCTGATCACCATGTCGGTGATGTTCGCCATCATGAAGCCGGAAAGAACAAAGCTGGAAACGTTCCTGAGAAACCTGTGTTTCTGGACCGTCAACCTTGGGGTGATCATCTTCTTCCTGTTCATCCTCATGGAAAAACTCATGCCCCAGGTGGTGGTCACATCCATGCTGTTCGCGGCGGTCATCACCATCCTTCTGCTGTTCAAACAGAACGTGGACCACATCCAGCAGAAGAACTTCCTCACCTCCGGCATGTTCTTCCTGCTTTACACGGCCATCACCGGCATTGCGTACATCATCCTGGAATTCTTTCCCGCGCATTTCGACATGGGGTCGAAGCTTTTGCTCAAGATCCATTCCTTCGCATCCCTCTACGGCTGGAACTTAAGCGGGCTTGCCGTGATCATGCGGTTCGACGATTTCCCCATCCGTCTCCATTCCCGTCATCTGATTGTGGCCCACTGGATCGTGGTGGCATTTCTCGCTCCCATGGGTTATTATTACGGCACGTTTTCCATCCTGGCGATCATCGGCTATTTCCTGCTGCTGGTCGTCCTGTTTTTCACCCGGACAAAAAACACGGCCTCCACGGCCCAATGAAAGGATAGAACCATGAACCGGAAAACCATCGAATCCATCACATCCGCAGAACTGAAAGAATACATCGATACCCACAACGAAAAGGAATACGCCATCATTGATGTGCGCCAGCCTGACGAATACTACGAAAGCCACATTCCAGGGGCGCGTCTGATTCCTTTCACCGTTCTTGGACGAAAAGCGCCCGACCTGCCCGAAAACACAGACCTGATCTTCACCTGCCAGACCGGGGCCCGTTCCAAAGCCGCCGCGGCCCTGGCCACCGATCTCCTGAAGAAACCGGGCCGCATCATCAACCACAGCGGCGGGATTCTTTCATGGGAGGGGAATGTCGTTCAGGACTTCCCCAGGGTCCAGGTTCTGGGACCGAAAAACGACTTTGAGGAAATGCTGCTGGCCGCCATGGACCTGGAAAAAGGGGCCTGGAACTTCTACAAATCCATCCTTGAAAAATTTCCCAACGAGCCGTTCAGCGACGCCATCGAATACCTGTCCCTGGCCGAATCCGATCACGCCGAAGCCCTGTACCGCATTCTTGTCCAGAGAAAAGAGGACCTGCCGGAGTTCGACACCCTGTTTCTCAGCATGAAAGGCGACATTCTCGAAGGCGGTGTGGAACTCAAGGAAGCCCTGGCAAGGCTTGACAACATCAAAACCGCCCAGCCCGTGGCCATTCTGGAAATGGCGCTGGACATCGAATACTCGGCCTTCGATCTTTACCGGAACGGCGCCGACATGGTGGACGATCCGGACATCAAGAAGATCCTCTACGGCATCGCCAACGGCGAGAAAAGCCATATGAAGAAACTGTCCGAGGCCTTCGAGTATCTGGAGTAGCCGAACCGCCCATGGCGCGGGATGCCCACCCCGCGCCTGGCATTTCCGTCAGTTGCGAGTATGATAGGGTTCCTAAACAAAGACCTGATAGTAAGGATATTGGCAGTAAAAGAACAAACATGGACCAAGATTTTTCAAATTTGAACGAAAAAGATCTGCTGCGTCTTCATGCATCAATCATTGATGAATTAAAGTCACGGAAGGTAGTTAGAACAAAAAATAATCCTGTCGGTGACTACACGGAATGGTTAGTTGCAAAAGCATTGAACTTGAAGTTGGCTAATAATTCAGCATCTGGATATGACGGAGTTGATGAAAACGGTTTAAAGTATCAAATAAAAGGAAGACGAATAACACCAGAAAACAAATCCAGACAGCTCAGTGCAATTAGAAAGCTCAAGGAAAAGGACTTTGATTATCTTGTCGGTGTTATTTTTGATCAGAACTATTCAATAATTGATGCAGTCGTTGTACCTCATAGTGTGGTTGCAGAGTATTCAATATACAAAGAACATGTGAATGCCCATATTCTCCACCTTCGAGGCTCAGTATTAGAAGATCCAAGGATTAGAAGTATTCGTAACATTATCAATATCTAACGAGCCTGGGGCAGGCAATGCTTTCCAGTGCGCTCCAAGCGCTTCTTCCGTGCAGCGTTATATTCAGCAAAGAATTGGAGATACGCATGAACAGATTGTTCGAAGAAAGCTCCATCAACAACATGCCCTTGAAAAACAGATTTGTGCGGGCAGCCACGTTGGAAGGACTTGCAACTGAAAAAGGTGAAGTCACCCGTGAGTTGATCAACACGATGACATCGCTGGCCACGGGCGGTGTCGGTTTGATTGTAACAAGCCATTCTTATGTTTCGCTGGAGGGACAGGGGACCCCCAGGCAACTTGGGGTTTATGACGACAGCCTCATTCCAGGATTGGAGGCGATGGCTTCAGCCGTTCATGAAAACAACGGCAAAATTGCCATGCAGCTTGCCCATGCCGGCCTGTATGCGGAGGTGGCGTTGACTGGCAGGGCGGCATTAACCGTGTCAGAGCCTGAGGGTTTTCCGGAAGCCAATGTTCGAACCATAAGATCAGAAGATGTTCAGCACCTTATTTCATCCTACGCCCAAGCGGCAAAAAGGGCTAAGGCCGCCGGTTTTGATGGAATTGAACTTCATTCCGGCCATGGCTATTTGCTGAGCCAGTTTCTCTCTCCGGCCTACAATAGGCGGAAGGATGAATACGGCGGATCGATTGAAAACAGAGCCAGAATCCATCTCCAGATTTATCAGGCCATACGAGACGTTGTCGGGCCAGATTATCCCATCCTCATCAAAATGAATGGTGCGGACTTTATCGAAAACGGACTGACAAAAGAAGATTCTTTAAAGGCCGCGGAGCTCTTTGCCGGTGCAGGCTTCGATGCCATTGAAGTCAGTGGCGGCATCATCAGGACAGGCAAGCTGTCGCCAAGCAGACCCGGTATCACGGCAGAAGATAAGGAAGCCTATTTCGAAGAATACGCAAAACACTTCAAAAAACATATGAAAACACCCTTGATCCTCGTGGGCGGTTTTCGGTCATTCCCTGTCGCCGACCGAATAGTCTCCGAAGGAATTGCGGATTACATCTCCATGAGCAGGCCGTTTATTCGTGAGCCGGATTTGATCAATCGCTGGAAAAACGGGGACCTTCGTAAAGCGGAATGTAAATCCGATAATTTATGCTTCAATCCCGGATTTGAAGGCCGCGGGGTGTATTGCGTCACACGGGAACTGGAAAAGGATAAAAATTCCGGACAACATATGACCGGTCGCTTCAGTTGATCGCCATCACGAAACTGCTCTCGATATTCACTATCGCCCCAATCGACCGGTCTGTATTGGAAACCACTATAAAGTCAGCGTTCACGGACTTTGAAGATTCATCAACCCTTCCCGAGGACCTACTGTTCGGGCATGCCATGGCCACCCAGATGATTAAAAAAACCGCTTTCACATACATGTTCATTTCGGTTCTGCTTTCGTATGCCTGCATTGATCTTTCACCGGACCTCCTGTTCGCTGTCATGCTTGGCATCGCGATCCTTGGTGCCGTGTGTGCATTTTTGATACTTCTTCTGATCTCCCTGATAAAACGCAGCAGATCCCATGCCGTTACCGCCATGGTCCTTTTTCTTTCATTGATGACCACAGCGGCCGTAGCTGGAATCGTCATTCCGCGAATGCATGAAAGAACCATAAAAAAGGCGGCTTATATCATTAACAAAATCGAAACGTACAAATCCGAACATGGTGAATACCCGAAGGACATCCAAACGGATCTGAACTTATCGGATTCGGATATGAAAACCGAGATGGGAATCTTTGTCCACAGGACTTACAGGTACGTCAGACATGACGAAGGATACACCGTTTATTTCGATAAGCCGGGATGGATACAGAGTCGTTATCATTCCAAGGATAAAATCTGGGGTTCACACGACTGACCGCCAACCCTTCTCCAAACTCCCTGAAAACAGACCGTTGATGGGAAAGCCGCATCTGATTGATTTTATCAGGGATAAGCCATTTCAACTTGCCATAGGCCATAACCGGGTCTATAATCGGCCACAAATTTTGGTCAAAAAAACAATCAGGTGAAACCATGGAATCCCAACTGACGTGTTGTCCGTTCCGTATCACGGGCCGGAAAACCAGTTCCGGTCATCATCAGGCACGGCATTCCCTCTGATTCATCAAACGAAAGGCAACATCCATGTTTTTAGAAAAAATCAGGGTATCATCGGGAATCAGCACCCTTGACCGGATCCTGGGCGGACTTTACATCGGCGACAACGTGATCTGGTACGACGACGCGGGAAGCCTCGCCCTGCCCTTCTGCATGAACCTGATCCAGACATCCCAGGCCCAGAACAAATCCATCATCTATGTGAGTTTCGACCGCTCCCCGAAAAACCTCCTGGAAATGCTGGGCCCGCTTGCAAGAAACAACAACCTCACCATCCTCGACTGTTTCACCCAGGGAAAGGGAGACAGCTCCGAGGTGTTCGAGCAGTTCTATGAAAAAAACGGGGCCCAGTGGCCTTACCAGATCATCAAGGTAAACGAACCCACCCGGCCTGAAAACGTCATGGAAGCCATTTACGGCATCCATAAAACCATGGAAGGGGATGTGCGTCTCGTCATCGAAAGCCTGACAGGCATGCAGGACCTCTGGGGTTCCGAAGACAGCATCCGGAAATTCTATTCCCATTCCTGCCCCCGGCTGTACGACCTGAACACCATCGCCTACTGGATCATCGAAAAAGGCGCCCATTCCAACCAGGTCAAGGCCCATATCAACCAGATCGCCCAGGTGGCCATCGACCTTTCCGTTCAGGGTGAAGAACCCACCCTGACCATTCTCAAGGCTGAAGGACGGAGCCCCGTCGCACCCCACAAGCCCAACGCGTTCAACGTCAAGGGCATGACCATCGAATTCGCCGATGACCGGAGATCGGGAAAGCAGATCAACATCGGCATGCGGCTGAAAGAACTCCGGAAAAAGCAGGGCGTCACCCAGGCCGAACTGGCGAAACTGGTGGGCGTGACCCCCAGCAACATCTCCCAGGTGGAAAGCAACCTGATCAGCCCGTCCTTGAGCGCCCTTCTCAAAATCGCCGAAGCCCTGTTCGTGGACATCACCTACTTTTTCCAGGGAAGCAGCGGCATCGAAACACGGCTTGTGTTCCCGGCGGACAAAGCCACCTCCGTGGCCTTCCCGGACCTGCCGTCCCGGAGCATCAGCGGCAGCCTGCTCACCCCCATGGATTTTGAGCCCAAGGCCGAACCCTACATCATCGAAATCCCGCCAAAAACCAAGCTCCCCTCCCATTTTTTCGTCCACAAAGGCGAAGAACTGGGGTACATGCTGAGCGGCCGCCTCACCATGACCACAGGGCGCGAGACGGTTTCCGCCCGTTCCGGAGACGTGGTCTACCTGAAAAGCGAAATCCCGTCGCAATGGGAAAACACCGGGGCCAATCCGGCCCGTATCCTCTGGCTTAAAATCAAATAAGTGGGGTTTTAAAAGACGTGGATCAGAAACTGTAGCCGATGGTGAAATGGAGGTTGCCCCTGGCCTCGTTTTCTTTGGTCGACGTCTTCCAGCCGTAAAGGAAGCCCACAGGACCGATGGGCGTGACGTAACGCAGGCCTGTGCCCAACGATGACCGGAAACCCTCGTCTCCTTCGTCGGAGTTGGTTTTTCCCACTTTTCCCGTGTCGTAGAAACAGGTGATCTCGAAATTCATGCCCACATCGATCCGCGCTTCCAGGCTGCCTGTGTAGAACTCCCGGCCTCCCACGGGGTCTCCTTCGCTGTCGAATCGAAGCAGGTTTTCGTCAAAGCCTCTGACATCCGTGGCGCCGCCCAGGAAAAACAACTGGTCGTTGGGAATGTCGGCGTTTACGGCAATGGGTTCCAGATAGCCGTAACGGGCCCTCAGGGCCAGGGTGAGAAAGGACAGGGGCGAGTAATAGTAACGGGCCTGGGCCTGGTATTTGAGAAAATCGTCGGGTGCGTCCCCCAGGGCGTTGGAAAAATCCACGGAAAAAATCGTGTACAGCCCTTTCCTGGGCCGGATAAACGAATCGGTGGAATTGTAGCTGATCGAGGGGCTGGTGATGAACATGTGCCGGCCGTCGAAGGCGTCGTCTTCCTGTTGACCCACATCCCCAGGGTCTTTCTGGTACTGATCCTTGAACTGGTAGGAGAAGGCCAGGGC
>CAZWTY010000007.1:0-10904 GCA_964637565.1 uncultured Desulforapulum sp. | reverse complement strand
CATCCCCAGGGTCTTTCTGGTACTGATCCTTGAACTGGTAGGAGAAGGCCAGGGCCAGGGTCACGTTGTTCGTAAACTCACGGCTGAGGTTGATGGACGAACCGTAGGTCATGGTTCCGAAATCGGTGTTCAGCTCTTCGATTTTTTCGGCATACACATTCAAGGTCGAGGATATGCGTGTCCCAAGAAAACGGGGTTCGGTCACACCGGCCTCCGACCGGTAACCTATATCGCTGACCTCCTGGGACACCCAGGCTTCCTTGTTCAGACCAAACAGGTTCCTGTCACCCAGCTTGGCGTTCACATAACGGTTCTGGGTGGTGTCGTAACCCAGGGCCGCCTGGAAATAGTAGGGTTTTTTCTCTTCCACCGAGGCCAGGATATCCACCCTCCCCTCTTTTTCCTTCAGCCCGAACTCCTTGAACTCCACGGAATTGAGGGCGTTGATGTCCCGCATGTTCCGCTGGGCTTCCAGGTACTTGGTCAGGGAAAAGTAATCCCCTTCCTTCAGTTCCGTTTCCCGGTCGAAAATCTTTTCATCTGTGATGAAATTCCCGTAATACACGATTTTCCCCACTTCCACGTAGGGCCCTTCGTTCACCTCGTAAACAAGGTCGGCCTGATCCGGTTGGTCCGAGACATGGACCTTTCCTTTCACCGTCACATGGGGATACCCTTTTTCCGAAATAGCGGCCGACAATTTCTTTTCATCCTCGGCCACACCTTCCGAAGAATACAGCCCGCCTTTCTTTTGCGAAAGAAGGGCCAGGGCGTCTTTGTGATTCAATCCCTGAAGCCCGCTGAACCTGACCGAACCCAGGGTGAACTTCGCCCCTTCGTCCACATGAATCACGATCCGGGCCAGACGGATCCTGTTTTCCTTTTCCGTGGTCCATTCCACCTGGTCGGTGACTTTCACATTGGAGAAACCGTTTTTCCGGTAAAAAGCGGCCACGGCCTGGACGTCTTCTGAAAGGGTCTGCTGCAGGAAGGCTCCGCTGCTCATCAGGCCCGAGGGCCTTGAAAGAACGTCTTTCATCAGGGTCTCCCGGTCGAAGGTCCTGTTACCTGAAAATTCAAGTCCCGCAACCATAGACCGGAATCCTTCCTCCACCTCTATGACCACGATCCTGACTTTCCTGCCCCGTTTTTTCGTGACTGTTTCCGATTTCATGGTCACCCACACGTCCGGGTAACCCGCCTGGTGGTACTTTTCACGAATAGATCGTAAACCCCGTTTCAGGGTCACGTCACCCACGTTGCCACGGCTTGAAAAATCCAGGGACTTTTTCAGGGTGGAGCTCCAGAACGCCTCGTTCCCCTTAAAACGGATCTCATAGTACGGGCCTTCATCGATGACGAAACGGACATCGGCCCATTTTTTCTTCTCGTCGATATCCGTTTCCACCGTGATTTTAACTTCAGGGTAACCCCTGGTTCTGTAAAACCTGGTCAGGTTGGCGATGTCCTCGTCGAGTTTTTCACGGATCAGCCTGCGGCCCTCCCCAAAGAGAAAGGACGATTTGTAAACATGGGTTCTCAGTTTGAGGCGAATGCCGAAAAACGCCTTATCCCCTTTGATCTCACAGGTTCTGATGGAATAAAACCGCCCCTTGTCGATCCTTACGTTGACCACCACCCCTTTTTCCACATCACCCAGGTCCGCCGTCACCTGGACTTCCGGCTCGGGGTAGCCCTCTTTCATATAAAGTTCCCGGATGCGCTTTTCCTGGTTTTTGAGAACCGAGGGCACAAAAGCGTCTCCCACGTAGATACTCATGGTGGTGATCAGCTTCCGTTCCAGAAGGGGGAACGCCCCTGAAATCCGGATGTCCCTGATCCTGTAATAAGCCGTGAGGTCGAAGGTCACCACAAGCCCTTCTTTAGTCTCCACAGGATCGGGCACGTCGATAACCCGGAAAAGCCGCGACCGTTTCAAAGACTCGATGCTCTGCTGGAGTTTTTCATTTGAATAAGGGGCACCGGACTTGAGAACGATCAGGTTCCGGGCCAGACTGGCGAGTTTTTCGTGCTTATCCCCCCCCTCCTCGACCAGGACATCCACGCGAAAGACCAAGGCTTTCCTGTCCACGGCCGTTGCAGAAACATGATGTTCCTCCCCTTTGTCTTCACGGACTGGAGCGAAAACGTCCTCGTTCGCGACCACTTGCAAGGGCAAAGCCAGGGCGAGAACCGAAAAAACCATTATTGCCGTTATTTTCAACCTGAACGTCATGATCCGTCTTTCCAACTGCCCGGCCATCGTTGTTGTCTTGTCATCATCGGAATTCGATACGGTAGACCAGCTCTGCCCCGTATTTGTTCTCCGTGTCCTGGTAAGCGTTCATCAGCATGTTTTCGAAAAACCTGTATTCCGACACGGCCTGGTGGATCGTCACCCCTCCTTTGGTCTCGACCCCGTATTTCAAGGTCAGCCGTTCGGAGAGTTCTTTTCCCAGGGTCACCTTGACCCCGTTTTCAATGGTGTCGTCTGTCGTCCCGTCCCCGTTGTCCGTGGTGTTCGTCGTGGTGATGTATTCCACTTCCACCGTGTCGATTCCTGTGGCGTCCTTGATGTTCTTTTCAATGCTGTTGCTGAGAATACCGGCCAGAAGCTTGGCCGCCGACTGGGTTTTGTCTCCGTTTCCTTCGAGAATCTCTTCGGTGGTTTTCCCCAGAACGAGCAGAGACAAAATGTCGGCGTCTTCTTCCACCGGGTCGGACGTCAGGGAAAACTTCAGGTTCTCCGGCGTCCCGGAAATCAGGAGATAGATGATCCAGTCCCGGATCTCTGTCTTGCACTGAACGTCAAGGGTGGGCTCGATGACGTAAGGGTTCAGGAAATCCACCCGGCCCCGGGTCACGTCGAACACCTTGCCCTGGTAGCTGATGAAGCTCTCGTCCACATCCACCTCGGCCCTTCCGCTGACCAGGGGGTTGTTCAAGGTTCCCAGTATCCGGAGATTGGGTTTGAGGGGAAGAAACGCCACGTTGTTGTCCACTTCAAAGGGATTCCGGTGGGTCAGGCTCAGATTGAGCCCCATGGATTTCAGATAGGGTTCGGTGAAATGTGTGGCCTGGGGGGTCTCGGACCGGCTGTTGATCTTCACCACGTTGATCAGGTCAAGGGAAACGTCTTTGTAGTACTTCCCATTGAGAATCAGGAGGTTTCCCTCGATCATGGCGTCATCCGGCGTCCCTTTGACCGTGATCCGGGTGTTCAGGGTCATGTCCATCATGTCGGGCAGGGAAATGGGAAGGGCATCACCGGCCATGGCGAGGGACAGATAGCCGGGCCTGAAATCGTCAAGAGCCAGGGAGCCGTTGATCCGGAATGTCCCGGAATCCAGTTTCCCTCTCAGCCGCTCGATGGTGACGCTTTTTGAATCCATACGGACCTCTCCGTTCACCTCGTGGATGCTCTGCATAAGTTCGGGAATCATGAAAGAGGCGTCACGGATCGTCATGGTCGCCAGAATATCGGGTTTATCGAACGTTCCGCCCATCCGACCGTCCACAAGAACGTCTCCGTCGATTCCGCTCAGGTCTTCGCTGAAAAGATCCGCCACAGACAGGGGAATGGTTCCTTTGAGGTACAGATCCAGGTCGCCGTCCTTGGTGCCCCTGCCTCCGACCAGGATATCCCCTTTGTCAAGAAGCGCGAACCGGGAGTCCTGGATAAGAAAACGCTTGTTCTCGTAGGACGCCTCGATCCTTTTGTTCGTCACCAGTGTGACATCGCCATTTTTCATGAGAAGGTCCGTGACCAAAGCTTCAGCCTTGATCCCGTCCAGGTTTTCCAGGTTACCCACGGCATGGACTTCTCCCGACATCTTTCCCTGAAGCCCGGTTGCCTCCGCCATGCGTAAAAATGGGTCCAGGACCAATTCTTCAAACGTTGCACTGGCCGAAAAATCATAAGTCTCGATGTGAACCCGGGCTTCCACTCCGGCCAGGGCTTTACCGGACAGGAAAATGGTCTTCCGGTCCATCAGAACGTCAAGATCCGCATCATCAAAGGGTTCGCCATTTAAAACGACCTTGGTGACCCTGACTTTTCCACGGAAAGCCGGGTCATCGAAACGCCCCTGGCCCTCCAGATCAGCGCTGATTGTTCCCGACACCACATCCTGACCGGCAAGGGCGTCGATGTGTTTCAGGGAAACCCCACGGCTTTTCAATGTCATGTCATAGGTTTCGTTGACCAAAGACACCCGGCCCGCCGCCTCCACCGTTTCACCGTTCCTAACGTCTGCGACCAGATGGTCGATGAACAGGTCCTCTCCTTCGAAGCGGACCTGCCCTTTGACACCTGCCACGGTCTGTTCCGCCAAATCCAGGGCATGCCCCGTAAACTCCAACCGGCCGTAGGGCCGGGTGGCAGGCCCCCGGATGTGACCTGAAAAGGACACCTGCCCTTTCATCTCAGGGTAGAAATCCTCGATCCTGAGCTTGTCCGACTGAACGGAAACATCGCAGACCGGGTCGTCAAACACCTCCCAGGTTTTCGGGTTAAGGACCATGGCCGTCCCTTTGAGGTCGACTTTCGACTCCCCGTTTAACAGTTCGAGGTCGTGAACCGTGACGAGTCCTTTGGCGTAATCCGCTTCTGCCCGGACATTCCCCACAGGCCAGGTTTCCCAGGCGAGTTTCCTGGCACCCAGAATCAGCGAGCCCACCGGATCTTCCACCGTTCCTTTCAGCCGGAGCCGTCCGTCCAGGACACCTTTCAGACGGTCATCCTTGAGCACATGGGACGGTTGAAAATCGATAAAAGACACATCCAGGTCCATGGCGTTCTTCCCGTCCAATACACCGATGTCTCCGGTGGCCCGGATCCTGGCCTTGGGATGGGTCACCGAAGCGGTGTCCACGGTGAAAATCCCCGAAGGTTTCAGGAATCCTGCCAGGCGTACGTCTCCCATTTCAACGCCGTCCCAGGACAATCCCTTACCCTGACCGGCTATCCTGCCTGAAACAACCGCAAGATTGCCGGAAAGCGATGTTTCAAGGTTGAGGCGACCTGCAAAGGGGCCGTAAGGTTTGATCAGGGTGGATCTGGAAAGATCGTCGGATCGGACGGTGGCATCCGCGTTCCAGGTGTCTTTGGCCGTGTTGTAAAGCCCTTTCACCGTGGCGAAGGTTCTGGAATCCTCCACCTCGCATCGTTTCAGGTTCAGTCTGGAATGGATCAGGTCCCCCGAAGCGTTCAGGCGGTAACCGTCAGGCTCCTGGCCTTCGAGAAACCGGAAGTTTCCTGCCGTGGCCGATACCGAGGCTTCGGTTTCCATGGATTCGGGGTAAAAGCCCTTGCCCTTGAGACTCAGCCTGGATTTCACGTTTCCCACCAAGGTGTCAGGCATGCCGGGAAGAAGATATGGACGGTTCAGGGTCACATCGGATTTCAGGTCGTAGGCGAATTCCGGCTCGATGAAATCCGAAGTGAAAAAGCCGTCGGTGTAGGCCTTGTCGAAATACACGAAGCCGGTGATGGTGGCGGTGCCTGCGGGAGCCCTGACAAAAAGTTTTCGGACATCGAATTTCCGGCCACTGAGTTTGGTGTCAAGGTCCAGGTCTCCGACCACGGCTCCCAGAACGCTTCCTCCTTTGCAGAAAAGACGGGCGTCGATATCCGGATCATCCCAGCGTCCACGGAAAGTCCCCCCTCCGGTGACACGCCCTTTCAGTTCGCATTCCACATCGAAAACCCGGTCGATACCGGCGAGATCCACGTCCAGGTCCACATCCAGGGCGAACTGGGGATTTTCCCAGAGATTGCCGATGGCCCCGGAGAGATCGCAGCGGCCCATATCCGAATCGAGATGCAGGCTGAACGGCGACAGCATGTCTTTTTTCAGGCTGCTTTCCACCACCAGTTTTTTAATGCGGGAATCCATGTATTCCATCTGGATGCGGCAGGGCCCGAACTCCAGCCGGAAACGGCCGGAACGCCGGTTGATGTTGCCCTTCGAACTGTCGAGGCTGATGTCCCGGACCAGGATTTCCTCATCCGGTTCTTTGGGCGCCCCGATATCCTTGTAGTGCAGGTTTCCCCGATTCATCCGGAAAGACCCGAAAGTCAGGTCCACGGGAAGCTCGAAAGGTCCTTCTTCTTCGGTCTCCGACGGGGGTTCGGATGAAAAGGCCCGGAGCAGGTTGAGGTTTCCTTCAATATCTGTTTCAAGATAGACATCCGGCTCGTCCAGGATCACCTTGTCCAGGTGAACGGTTTTTCTGAGGAGAGAAAGCCAGGACAGGTTCAGCACCATCCGCCTGGCCGTGATGACCCTCCCATCTTCCGGATCACGGATGGCGATGTTATCTGCTTCCACCGCCCCCCTGAAAAGGGAAAGGTCGAACGAATCGCAGGAGATGCTTCCGGGGATCTGGCTGTTCACCCAGGTCTCAGCCGAGATCTTGAATTGATCGGTACGCACGACATAGGACAAAACCAGCAACAGGGCGAACACCACCAGTCCCAGACCGGCGAACCATCCCGCAGCTTGTTTGATAAATCGTGACACCATAAAAAGACCTGTATCGCACCGGACAATCGGGTTCATGGCTCGTTATCCCCTGATGGGTGTTTCATTGCCCACCAGGAAAACCGTTTTTGCATGTACCACAACAGGCTTTTTTTCTCCAGATGAATATAGCCTCAGGAACCATTGGCATGGATCTTAACCATCGCTATCGGGATCGCTATCGCTATCGAAACGTTCTGAATAGCCGATAGCAATCATCCGGCGATACCCTTACTCCATACCCTAACACGTCATCTGGCTGTGAAGGCCCAAGGGGCGTCAGGTTAACGGGGCAGAAGAATTTCGGTGAGTTTCCAGGACAGCCCCTGCCGCCTGAGGACAAAGGTGATGTTTTTGTCCGGATCCTCATCCCGGAGAGTCACGGTGAACCGGTCCAGCCCATCGTAGGACATGGAGGCGTCGGAAAAAGGGCGTTCGCCTGACGCATCGGTTGCCGGGTCGTTTTTGGCGGGTTCCTCATCCTTTGAGCCGAATCCGAACATGCCGCCCTTGTCCCTGTCCTGATCGGGTTTCCGACCGCTCATCAGTTTGACGATGCTTTCCGGTGTGACGTAAAGATCCACCAGCTTGTCCGTGATCATGCCGCCAAACAGCGAACCGATGGCGGCGAGGGGAATATCCTTCACCGATGTCACATCCCGGTTCACCCCCATCATGGAGTTCATCTGGTCTTTCAGGCTTTTCCTCAGGGCGGGGAAATCCACATGGCTGGACAGGGCCTCGCCGTCTCGATTTTCAGCGGTTCCTTTCATCCGGTACACGGTGAGGTAGGGTCCTGCTGCAACCCAGAGAACCACGAGGACCACGACCACCCCAGCGGCGATTCCGATTTTCTTCATATCGTTCTCCTTAGAGTTTCAGTTTTGCGAAAGGGTTGTTGAACGGGGTTTTTTCCGGCTTCGCCCCCTTGTCCTGATGAGGGCCCTTGCCCCGCAAATTCCGGTCAGACTGTTTTTTATCGCCGGTTTTTTCACGTTTCGGGCCGGTTGCCGCCGTCCCGGGATTCTTTTTCATGGAAAGGGATATCCTTTTGCGCTCGATGTCCACGTCAAGCACACGGACCTCCACCTGCTGCTGGACCTTGACCACGGCAGCCGGGTCTTTCACGAAGCTGTCCGACAGCTCGCTGATATGGACCAGGCCGTCCTGGTGAACCCCCACGTCCACGAAAGCCCCGAACGCCGTGATGTTGGTCACGATTCCGGGCAGGGTCATGCCCGGCACAAGGTCTGCCATGGTTTCAATACCCGGGGCAAAGGAAAATTCCTGGAACTCCTTCCGGGGGTCCCGACCCGGCTTGGCCAGTTCGTCCAGGATATCCCGGAGCGTGGGAAGACCTGTTTTGTCGTCCACGTAGTTTTCCATCACGATTTTCCCCCGAAGCGACGGGTCTTTCATCAGGTCCTCGATGCTGCATTTCAGGTCCGACGCCATCCGGTCCACGATGTGGTAACTTTCCGGATGAACGGCGCTTCGATCCAGGCTGGTGTCTCCGTCATGGACCCTCAAGAAACCGGCGCACTGTTCAAAGGCTTTGGGTCCAAGACGGGGGACCTTCAACAGCTGTTTTCTGTTGGGGAATGGGCCGTTCTGATCCCGGTACTGGACGATGTTTCTGGCAAGAACTGGCCCGAGACCTGACACGTAGGTGAGAAGCTGGGCGCTGGCCCGATTGGCGTCCACGCCCACGGCGTTGACGCAGCGAATCACGCAGTCGTCCAGGGCCTGGCGAAGCTGGTTCTGGTCCACGTCATGCTGGTACTGGCCCACCCCGATGGATTTGGGATCGATCTTCACCAGTTCGCTCAGAGGGTCCATCAGGCGTCGCCCGATGGACACCGAGCCCCTGACCGTGAGGTCGAGATCGGGAAATTCCTCACGCGCCACCTCGGAAGCCGAGTAGATGGACGCCCCGCTCTCGTTGACCAGGATGATCTGGACAGGCTTCGTGAACGGGATTTTCCGGACAAAGGCTTCTGTTTCCCGACCGGCCGTACCGTTTCCCACAGCCACGGCTTCGATGTCGAATTTCTGACAGAGCTGGAGGAGTTTCCGTTCCGCCTCCCGGTCGTTCTTCTCGTTCATGTGGGGGTAGATGGTGTCGTGATGGAGAAGTTTTCCCTGAGGATCGAGACAGACCACCTTGCATCCTGTCCGGAACCCCGGGTCGATGCCCAGAACACGTTTCGCTCCAAGGGGCGGAGACAAAAGCAGCTGCCGGAGGTTTTCCACAAATACCTGGATGGCGTCCGAATCGGCTTTTTCCTTCATGGCAACCCGGGTTTCCGTTTCCATGGAGCGTGAAAGGAGCCGCCTGTAACCGTCCTCCACCGCCAGTTCCACCTGCTTTGAGGCCAGGCCTTTTCCTTTCACGAACAGGCGTGAAAGGATCGAAAGGGCTTTGTCTTCCGGAGGGGCGATGACCAGGCTGAGAATCCCCTCCTTCTCACCGCGCCTCATGGCCAGAATTCTGTGGGAGGGCGCAGTTTTCACCGGTTCTTTCCAGTCGAAGTAATCCTGGTATTTCTTCCCCTCCTCTTCTTTTCCCTTTTCCACGGTGCTTGAAATCAGGCCCTGCTCCATGAAAAGGTCCCGGAGTTCGGCCCTGGATCCGCTGTGCTCACTGACCATTTCGGCGATGATGTCCCGGGCTCCGGCCAGAGCGTCGTCCACGGTTTCCACACCTTTTTCCGGATCGACATACGATGCGGCCTCAGCCGACGGATCGTTGATCGCCTGTTCCAGAATCATCAAAGCCAGGGGTTCCAGCCCTTTTTCCCTGGCCATGGTGGCACGGGTCCGGCGTTTGGGCCTGAAAGGCAGGTAGATGTCTTCCAGTTCGGCCAGGGTGCTCGCCCGATCCAGCTTCTCTTTCAGTTCGTCGGTCAAGACTCCCTGTTTTTCCAGGGATTTCAGGATGGCTTCCTGGCGGGCATCCCGTTCCTGGAGCTGGACCAGTCTGTCCCTGATGGCCGTGATCTCTACCTCGTCCAGGCTCCCTGTTTTTTCCTTGCGGTAACGGGCGATAAAAGGAACGGTGGCGTCTTCGGCCAAAAGCTGGACCACGGCAAGGACACCGGTCTCGGGGACAGAAGTTTCACTGGAGATAATCTTGATGTGTTTTGTATTCATTTCAGGTTATTAAATCAGTTTTTTTAAAGTAAGAAAGTTAAGGCTACGGATGAAGAAACGCCATCGAGCCCGAGGATGATCCTGTTGTTTTCAGGCCCACCGATACCATGTAAAAGGCCGGGCCACAAAGTCTTTTTTTGTTGTCCGGCCACCGGCCCGAACCCAGGGCTGAAAATAAACAAGGGCCGGGCTCCTGGAAACGCATCGTGTTTCAGATGCCCCAGGGACCCGGCCCCAACCGTATCCATCCGGCAACGATATATACCTCTTATGCTGGGTTGTAGATTGCCGGTTTACACATTATTTATGCACAGGCGCCGAATCGGGCCTGGGTTTGATCCGGTTGTCCGCGTTTTCATGCAGGTCCGGAGTGTAGACGGTCACGTCCAGGAACGTGCAGGCCACGTGGCATGCCGGACATTTTTCAGGGGGATTTTCCTGTTTCAGCTGGTAACCGCACTGTTCGCATTTCCAGGTATTCATGATTCACCTCCATTGATTTTTCGTAATCGTTGATTCCACATCACCAGGCTTCGGGATAGGCCGCATTGACAAAAGCCTGTTCCATTTTGAACTTGTGTTCCTTTTCCATGGCGGCCAGGTTGTCGAACACCTTTTTCTGTTCCGGGTCTTCGCATCCTTCGGACATCAGGGTGTAGCGGATCACCGCCATTTCCTCGCTTTTCATGGCGATGGCAAAGGCTTCGGCCGGAATCATCTCATCGGAAAGCGAGGGAAACTCGACTGTTTCGGAGACTTTGTAATCCTTGGACCCGTCGAATTTCTTTTCGTTCACCGGCCGTGAATAGATGTCCTTCAAAATGGCCTGATGGGTTCTTTCCTCACGGGCGAAATTGTTGAAAAGATCCTTCAGGGTATTGTTGGTCAGCTTTCTCGAGATACTTTCGTAGAACGCCTCGGCCTCGACCTCACATTCTATGGCGAAACTGATGATTCTCTCGTATTCCTCACGGTTCATTCACACCTCCCTGTGGATTTCAAGTGTTCACGGAAACATTCAGATTGAAAATCGGGTCAGCCCTTAAGCGTTAAAGACTGTGACCGGCCATGGCTGGATCGTCAAGAAGCAAGAGTCGTACCTTGACGACCCGTAAGACATTCAAAAAGTGACGATATTATACGTAATCTTCCATGACAGGTCAAACCCTTATAGTGGTTGTCATAAATCCGTTCCGAATGAATAACTGACGAACGTCGAACATCCAA
>CAZWTY010000006.1:61119-81190 GCA_964637565.1 uncultured Desulforapulum sp. | reverse complement strand
TCCATGAAACCGGCTGATTTTTATGGGCTGGCTGTTTCACCGGGAATTGCTGACATTTTGATGATTTTGCAGTTTTGTATCGAGAGATTTATTTATTACAATTGAAAGATTTTTTGAATAAATACTATCCTGATATTTCTGTTCATATTAGGGCAAATATTTTTGATCAAATTGTTTTAAACCATGGCTTATTGCATAACAGCTACGCTATGCATTTAGGGGAATAATTATGACTAAAAAAACAATACTTTCAATTTCATTTCTTTTAATTACGGCCACTTGTTCTTTTTCAGCAGAATGGAAATCTTATTTTAAAAATGCCAATGGCAGTATTTCATATATTGATATAAAAAGTATAAACAAATTGAAAAACGGCAATGTTCGTGCTTGGACAAAGTATGAGAACGAAGCTAAAACAGGTGGAACTCTAACTTTAATCGAAATAAATTGTAATGAAAGAACATATACAATAAGGGCAATGGAACCTATAGATCGTAATGATTTAGAAGCTGCTAAGGCTTTAGAGGCAAACGTAAAGCTGTGGTCAGAGCCGACACAAGACTGGCAGTACATAGGTACTTCTGACTTAGCAGAAAAGCAATTTGATGCGTTCTGCAATAATTAAATATAGAAAATTACCTAACATCCCGCTGGTGTGGGGCGCACAAAAAGCCGCGCATCCCACAGCGGTGCGATATCCGTCAGCTCAAGATCTATCGAAATGACCCCGGCCGCCCGGAATGACAAGGGCGGAAATTGCGTCAAACTCTTTCATGCGTCGTTGTTGGCTTTTGACGAGTTCATCACCATGAAATGGTCGATGTTCGATGTTCAAGGGCATGCATGCCACTCAAAGGTATCCCAGTCCATGACCTCACAGGGCCTGAAGTTGTTCTTGTAGGCGATTTTCTGGCAGTCGGGGTTGTAGTAGCCCAGATAATAATAATCGAGACCCAGGTCTCGGGCATGTTCGATTTCGCGAAGGACGCTGTAGGTTCCAGGACTGAGGCGGCTGAACCGTGTGTCGAAGGTAAAGTACACGCTGCTCAGGGCATGGCTGGAATGGTCCAGATACCCCACGGCCATCAGGGTCTGGCCATGATAGTACTCGGATTGGAAGGAGGGACAGGACCGGATCACAAAGTGGTCGGTGAAGGTCTTGACATCGCTGATTTCATTCTGGAACCGTGTGGAGTGATTCTGGTAGATCTCGTAGATCCGTTGTGAAAAGGCCAACGGCTTGAACTCGACCCGGGCATCCGCGTTTTTCCGGATCACGCGCCTCTGGCTTCGGGTGGGTTGAAAATCCTTGACCGGAACGCGGATGGGAATGCATTTCCGGCATGATGGACAGGCCATCCTGAAAAACATCTGCCCGAACTTTCTCCATCCTTTGACAAGAAGCTGTTCCAGTTCACCGTGGGTCAGGCCATGGGCGTAAAAACACGCGTATCGCATGGCCTCATGCGGAAGATACGAACAGACTCCAACCGGGGTATACCGAACATCCTCAAGGATAACCATGGTCGAATCGGGACATCATCAGAAAAGGGGGAAACTTTTGACCAGAACCACGGCCAAAAGGATTCCCCCTGTCACGGCGATGAAACGAAGCTGATCGTGACTGAACGTCTTCATGTGGGGATCAGATCTTGTCCAGGTTGAACGCCTCGTGAAGCACACGCACGGCCAGTTCGGCGTAACGGTCATCGATCACACAGGAGATACGGATCTCCGAGGTGCTGATCAGGCGGATGTTGATGTTTTCGGCCGCCAGGGCGGAGAACATGGTGGCGGCCACACCCGCATGGTTCTTCATACCCACACCGATCACGGAAACCTTGGCGATGTCGTCGGCCACCAGGACTTCTTCGGCCTCGATGTTTTTGGCGATTTTCTCGGCGATGATCTGGGCCTGTTTCAGGTCGCTCTTGTTCACGGTAAAGGTGAGGTCTGTCTGGCCGCCTGAGCGGGTGTTCTGGATGATCATGTCCACCTGGATGCCGGCTTCGGCCAGGGGAGCGAACACTTTGGAGGCGATGCCGGGCTGGTCAGGAACTTTTTTGAGGGTCAGCCGAGCCTCGTTCTTGTCAAGAGTGATACCGGACACCACCAGTTTTTCCATACCGGAATCTTCGCCAACAACCATCGTGCCTTCCTCCTCGTTAAAAGATGATCTCACATGAATCGGTACATTGTATTTCTTCGCAAAACCCACGGAACGGATCTGGAGAACCTTGGCCCCCAGACTGGCCATTTCCAGCATCTCGTCATAGGAAATCTGTTTCAGTTTTCTGGCCTTGTCGCAGATCCTGGGATCGGTGGTGTAGACGCCGTCCACATCCGTGTAGATCTCACAGCTGTCGGCCTTCACGGCGGCGGCGATGGCCACGGCCGAGGTGTCCGAACCCCCGCGTCCCAGGGTGGTGATGTTGCCCTCGGGGTCGATGCCCTGGAAACCGGCGATGATCACAATTTTCTTCTCGGCCAGCATCGTGCGGATCCTTTTGGCGCCGATGCTCATGATGCGGGCTTTGGTGGACATGCTGTCGGTGATGATGTCCGCCTGGAACCCCAGGAGGGACGCGGCCTTGTACCCCATGTCCTGGAGGGTCATGGCCATCAGGGCGATGGTGGTCTGCTCACCGGTGGACATGAGAACGTCCAGCTCCCGTTTGTCAGGCATCTTGCTGGCCTGGTGGGCCAGGGCGATCAGGCTGTCCGTCACCCCGGACATGGCCGAAAGGACAACCACCACGTCATGCCCCTGATCGTAGGTTTTCACGATACGGTTGGCGACATTGCGAATCCTCTCGATGTTACCCACCGAGGTGCCGCCGTATTTTTGAACGATAAGTGCCATGGTCTCTCCCTGTAGATACGTTCAATATAAGGTCGTTGAATGATATCGGATCATTGGTTGAATTGGATTCTCCTATCAGATTTGAAAATCCAAGTCCACATCTGAAATGGTCAGGATAAAATTTCTTGAATCATCGGGAAGAACCTTGATATTCAGGCGTAAAGAGGGTTCCACAAAACCTGCCGGAAGTCTTTCCGGCCACTCCACCACCACCGTCCCGCCTCCTTCGATCATTTCCTCGAGGCCCAGGTCGAAGATCTCCGATTCGTCAGCGATGCGGTAGAGGTCCATGTGGTATAGGGTGAGCCGTCCGGGATACTCGTTCACCAGGGTGTAGGTCGGGCTGGTGACGTAATAGGTTTCGGGAACGCCGAGCCCCCGGGCCAGACCCTGGACAAAGGCCGTTTTCCCGCTCCCCAGCTCTCCGGTGAGAAACAGCACCGTTCCCTCCTTGAGAACAGAACCCAGTTTACAGCCCAGCGCAAACGTCTCCTCGGGACTGTGGGACATCCATGTTACGGTTTTCATGATCCTCGCTTTTCCAAAGACCGGTGATTTATAAATCCCGGGAAATGAATTCCAGAGGGGCAAGAGCCCCTGAGGCCGCCTTGGCCATCATCCCGGGCAGCATGCCCATGATATCGGATGCCAGAATGCCCACCGGCCCGCGCGAGGCGGCCAGTTCGTCGGCAGCGGCGCCGTGGAGGTACACGGCCATGTGGACCGCGTCTTTCACCGGATACCCCTGGGTGATCAGCCCCGCGATGACCCCGGCCAGCACATCCCCTGTTCCGCCCGAAGCCAGAGCCGGGTTGCCCGTGGGGTTGATGAACATCTGCCCGTCCGGATGGGCGATGACGGTCCTTGCGCCCTTCAGAACCACATGAACCCGGTATTTCATGGCAAAACTTTCGGCCGCGGCCAGCCGGTCGGCCTGGATCTCTTCCACAGTTTTCCCGCTGAGCCGTGACATTTCTTTGGGATGGGGGGTGATCACCACGTCCTTTTTCGCTTCCCGGAGCAGGGAGGCCTGGCCTTCCAGGCTGTTCAGGGCATCGGCGTCCAGCACCAGAGGCGTGGCCGCGCTCTTGATCACGGCCTGGACCGCCTGGATCGTCTGGGGTTCCATGCCGAGGCCTGGGCCCATGACAAGACACTGCCTTGTCTGGAGGGCCTTCAAGATATCGATGGACGCGTCCTTGGCAAGACAGCCGTCCTTGATGTCGGCCAGCGGCACGGTCATGACTTCCCTGGTCATGGGTTCCACGGCGTCCATGAGGTTCTGGGGAACGGCCAGGGTCACAAGCCCCGCGCCGATCCGCATGGCCGATTCGGCGCAGAGGACGGCGGCCCCTGTTTTTCCCCTGGACCCGGCCACCACCAGCAGATGGCCGGCGCCGCCCTTATGGCTGTCGGGCTTTCTCGGCCTGAACCGTGAGGTTATGTCATCGGGTGCAAGCAGACGGCAGGACACCAGTTCATCCCTGGCCATGAAAGGAGGAATGCCGATGTCCACCACCCGGATGCGTCCTGCGAATTCCGCTCCGGGAAACTGGACAAGGCCTGTCTTGGCATAGCCGAAGGTGGCGGTGGCCACGGCCCGGATGCAGACACCTAAAGGCCGGCCCGTATCGGGATGAAGCCCCGAAGGGACATCCACGGCAAACACCGGTTTGGCAAAATCGTTGATCAGCTCGATCACCGTCCGGTGAAACCCCGTGACCTCGGTGTTGAGGCCCGTGCCGAAAATCGCGTCGATCCACAGATCCCGGAGCCCCATGGCGGTTTTGTGGGTGAGCAGGTCTTTCTGGTCTTTCACCTCGTAAACAGGCACGTCAAGACGGAGCATCAGATCCATGTGAGCCTTGGCGTCCCCTGAGACGGCGTCTTTTGCGCAAAGCAGGTACACCGCCACGGGGATGTTCCGGCAGGCCAGATACCGGGCCATGACGAACCCGTCCCCCCCATTGTTGCCCTTGCCGCAGACCACGCCGACTTTCCTGTTTTCAAGATCGGGAAAGGTGGAAAGAAAGAACCTCACCGCCCCTCTTCCGGCGTTTTCCATCAGGACAAACCCGGGAATGCCGAATTCCCCGATGGTTTTTCTGTCCATCCGCTGCATCTGTGACGCGCTGGCAAGAAACATGGAAAGCTCCTTATATAATGATGAACCCCGCACAAAACTCCCCGGAAGCGGTTTGAATCCCATGACCCTCTTCCGCCCATTTTTTCAACACAGACCGCAAACACCCCATTCGATGTTGGACGTTGGGCGTTGGATGTTCGATGTTCGTCCTTTTAACACGTCACAGCGCCGCCACCAGTTCCACCATCTCCCGAACCGCCCGTTCCATGCCCACCAGGGCCGCCCGGGACACGATGCTGTGACCGATGCTGAACTCGTCGATTTCGGTCAGCCCGGCAAAATCCTTGATGGAGGTGTAGCAGATCCCGTGGCCCGCGTTGACCCCGAGCTTCAGCTTGCTGGCCAGTTTGGCCGCGTTCACGATGTCCGCGTAAATCTTCTGCTTGCCGGCCAGGGATCGTTCGTCACAGAAATGGCCGGTGTGGATTTCGATCATGTCGGCGTTGATCCGGTGGGCCAGCTTGACCTGCTCGATGTCCGGATCGATGAAGATGCTCACCGGAATTCCGGCGCTTTTCAGGTTGCCGACCACCTCGGCCACGGTCTCCTGGTGGGAGACCAGGTCCAATCCGCCTTCGGTGGTGAGTTCCTCCCGTTTTTCGGGAACCAGGGTCACCAGGTCCGGCTTCACATCCAGGGCAATGCCCAGCATCTCCGGCGTGGCTCCCATTTCCAGGATCAGGCGTGTCTGGACCACCTGGCGGAGAATCCGGACGTCCCTGTCCTGGATGTGCCGGCGGTCTTCCCGGAGATGGGCCACGATTCCGTCGGCCCCGGCCAGCTCGGCGATGAGGGCCGCCGCCACGGGATCGGGATAGGTGGTTCCCCTGGCCTGGCGGAGTGTGGCGATATGGTCGATATTTACAGCAAGTCCTGCCATGTGTTCCTCCATTGAAAATGCGTTTTTTTTGGAATAACGGCCCATGGGCCGCATTGTTCAGTATAAATACATGGCCCTGCGGTCACGGTCAATTTTCAATGAAAAAAAAGTTGTTTCTACGACGTTATCAACGTAGGAAGGTGGGGTAGCCCGATGGCAGAACGCGGTTCAGAACGCCGAAAGCTGCGGGTTTGATTCGATAAGCCTGAGGAGTTCCAGGCTTTTTGCCTCCATGATCTCCGCATCGGCTTCCGAACGCTCGTGATCGTAGTCGACCAGATGGAGAATGCCGTGGACCAAGAGCTGGCTCAGCCGTTCGTCAAGGCTGATGCCCGCTTCCGAAGCCTCCCGGAAGGCCGTTTCCACGGAAATCACCACATCACCCAAGAGCGGGGTCACATCGCCGAACTCCCCTTCCCTCATGGAAAAAGACAGGACATTGGTGGGACCGGCTTTCCCCCGGTATTCCTCGTTCAGGGCCGCCATCCGCTCGTCGTCGATCAGGAGAATGGAAAGTTCCTCGTCATTGAATCCCAAGGCGCTTAAGATGACCTCCGCTTTCCTGTCGATCATCGTCGGGTTCACGGGATGTTTTGTCTGGCTGTTGTCGGTCAGAATCTCCATTTTTCACCTTTCCACTGGTGGTTGCCGGGGTTCGTTCGGGATACTTGATCCGGTGGTGGTGGATCCCGCTAAGAATCTGGTTGAACCTTTTGGCGATGTTGTGCAGGTCCTTCAGGGTGATCTCGCAGTTGTCCAGCTGGCCGTCGGAAAAGATCTTGTTGATCAGGCGCTGGACCAGGCCCTGGATTCTGGCCGGCGTGGGATCGTCCAGGGTTCTCGATGCCGCCTCCACCATGTCGGCGATCATGACGATCCCGGCTTCCACGGTCTGGGGCTTGGGACCGGGGTACCGGTAGTCGGCCGGGTTGATGGTGGCGTCCATGTCCATCTTCTGGTTTTTCGCCTTTTCGAAGAAATATTCGATCAGGCTGGTTCCGTGGTGCTGGCGGATGGTGTCGATGATCGGTTTCCCGAGCCTGTATTTTTTCGCCATTTCCACGCCGTTCTTCACGTGGCCGATCAGGATCAGGGCCGACATGGACGGGGCCAGCTTGTCGTGCTTGTTTTTCCCGTGCTGCTGGTTCTCGATGAAATACTGGGCCTTGTCGATTTTACCGATGTCGTGGTAGTAGCCACAGACCCTGGCCAGAAGGGGGTTGGCCCCGATTTCCGACGCCACCGCGTCGGCCATGGTTCCCACGATCACGCTGTGGTTGTAGGTTCCGGGGGCCTCGATCATCAGACGCCTCAGGATGGGCTGCTCCAGGTTGGCCAGCTCCAGGAGCTTGATGTCCGTGGTGTAGTCGAAGATGATCTCCACCAGGGGGGCGAGGCCTGCGGTCACGATCCCGGCTGAAAGACCGCCTGAAAAGGCGAACACCCAGCCCCAGAGGATATCGTCCCAGTCGAAATCTCCGAAATAGATGATGGCCGCCGTGGCGAACAAACTGTTCATCAGACCGAGTTTCGTGCCGGCTTTGATGAACACCTTCCGTTCACAGCAGTCCTTGGTCCAGTAACTGGCCATGGAGCAACTGAGCAGATAGAAAACAAAGATGTCGAACTGGTTTTCGAAAAGAATGGCCACAAGGGCCGAAAAGACAATAGAGAAGGTAAGCGCCGCCTGGAGGCCCATGAACAGACAGACCGTCATGGCTGCGGCGGCGATGGGCATGCCGAAGTACACCGAGGTTTCCTTGATATCGAAAGCCATGGTGGCGGCCAGAACGCCGGGAACGGACAGGGATATCTTGGCGATGAACAGAAACACCGTCATGATGCTGGCCAAAAACAGCATGTTCTTGTTGTGATCCCGTGTAAGTTCGTTTTTCGGTTTGAGGTTCAGCGTGTAGAGGGTGAAGATGAACAGCATGATCACCATGGCCACCCCCAAGCTCCGCATGGAGATATTCTCGTCCCGGGTCTGGTTCTGGAGGGCCTTGAGCTTCAGAAGCTGGGGACGGCTGACCCGTTCCCCCTCCCTCAGGAGCATCTCACCGGCCTTGATCTTGAACATGCTGGGGCCCACTTCGCTTTCCGCACGTTTTTCCCTGTTTTCCGTCTCGCTCCGGTTGAAAGTGATGTTGGGCTGAAGAAGTTTCTGGGCCAGATCCACGACCACCGGCCTTACCGTGTAATCCGTCTTGCCAAAAAGAGGGTCGGCCACCACCCGGACCATGGTCTGTGCCTGGTCAAGTCCGTAAAACCGTTTGAGTCCGAGCTCCACGTTTTCCGTGCCGACTTCCACATTCCTGAGACTGATGCCCTTGTCGGCCTGGCGCAGGAGGATCTCCTTGTTGGCCACGATCCCTGTGTCCATGATGCCGGTCACGATATCACAGACAAGGTTCTCGATGTCCCGTGAAAACCGGTTCTTCTCAAGAAGAAGGAAATGATCGTCGGCCACGACCACCCCGAGTTTCTGGGAGAACTCGTCTTTCTTGGCCCAGACCACGGCATGAACCGTGGTTCCCGAACCACCCCCGCGTTTCGAGCTGACAGATGCCTTTACCCTGGATTTCCCCGAGCTCCGGTCATCCATGATGGCCCGGTACTCCCCAAACACCTTCCTGACCCGTTCAGCCAGCTTGGCGGCGAGACGCGTGTCGTGGTCGTACACGTGAAGCACGGAACGAACGGCCTGGAGCCGGTTCATTTCCGTAGATTCCAGGTCTTCCACAAAAAAATCCCTCGGGGCTTTCACGTCCCGTTTGGCGATGTCGCCCAGCTTGTAGGAGTATTTGTCCGCGTTGAGGGTCGGATAGAGGAACAGGGTGAAAATGATCGTGAAACCGATCAAAATACCCAGGAGCACGTTGTTGCTGCCCACAAAATACCGGGACAGCTGCTTCTTGAATGATGCAATGTCGTTGACCATAATAGTTTCCGTTTCCGGCGGAAAAACTCGCTTTACGCCGGACGTCCGGCCAGGACGATCCTTTCGGGGAAGCCCGCACTCCCCCGGTCACTCACTCGGCTTTCTTTTTCTGTTCGCTTTTTTCGTAGGCCGAAATGATTTTCATGACAAGCCTGTGTCTGACAACATCATCTTTCGAGAACCTAATAAAGCGGATTCCTTCGATATTGTCAAGGATGGTCAGGGTTTCGATCAGCCCGGAGGCCTTGCCCTTGGGCAGGTCCACCTGGGTGATGTCCCCTGTGATCACGGCTTTGGAGTTAAATCCGATACGGGTTAAAAACATCTTCATCTGTTCGGACGTGGTGTTCTGGGCCTCGTCCAGGATGATAAACGCGTTGTTCAGAGTCCGCCCCCTCATGAACGCCAGGGGAGCGACCTCGATGGCCCCCCTTTCCGTGAGGGACGCCACTTTTTCAAAATGCATCATGTCGTGGAGGGCATCGTAAAGGGGCCGAAGGTAAGGATCCACTTTCTGAGCCAGGTCCCCGGGGAGAAAGCCCAGGGATTCCCCGGCTTCAACGGCCGGACGCGTCAGGATGATCCGGTTCACGTCCCCCGCCGAGAGGGCCGCCACAGCCATGGCCATGGCCAGGTAGGTTTTCCCCGTTCCCGCCGGTCCGATGCCGAACACGATATCGTGGGCCCTTATGGCGTCGATGTACTCTTTCTGGACAGGGCTTTTGGGGGTGATGGGACGTTTGGTCGACGTGACGTAGACTGTGTCCATGAAAAGGTCCTTGAGTTTCACACGGTCGTCGGAACTCAGGGTTTTCAGGGCGTGGTCGATGTCGCGGGGGTAGACGGGATAGCCTTCACGGATCAGGCCGTAGAGCTGGTTGAGCAGGTTTCTGGCCAGATCCACGGCAATGGCGTCACCTTTGAAATAAACGGTGTTCCCACGGGCGTTCAGGGAAATGGCCAGAGCATCGGCGATCCGCCCCAGATTCTTGTTGTGTTCACCAAAAAGCTGACGTGAGAGATTCACATCCGGAAAACTGAGTTCCATCCTCGGATCCCTGGTATTGTCATCCATAGGTCAAGCTGCCTTGTCGTTCAGGGAAAAGGGCGTCAACGTTCCACTCGATCCGGCCATGGAGCCCCCCGCTCCAAATATCCGTCAATATCTTCAACCAGTGAACGGCAGGAACTTCCCGGAAACCGTTCTGGAATTCTTTATATAAAAATGGAATGAAAAACAATTCCTATCTTTGTTCCGTGCATCATACTCCATCGGGCAACAAAGGGCAACAATATCGAAAAAGCTAAACATAAAAATAACTTGACGGCAACAACCGCCTTTGTTAATCACTTCATCTGTCAACAGGCAATTACAATCAGCGGCAGCAAGGACCATTCCATTGAATATTTTCGACTACGTCATCGCCTCCATCATCATCTTCTGCATCGTCCGAGGAGTCTTTCGCGGCATCATCAAGGAAGCGTCCTCGATCATCGGGGTTCTGGCGGGCCTCTACGCGGCCTACACCTATTACCCCAATGTCAGCCGGGTGATCGCCGTGTTCGAGTTTTCAGAAAAATACCTGAACATCCTCAGTTTCCTTCTTCTTTTCACCATTGTCCTCCTGATGGTCGGGGCCCTGGGCATCCTGATCCGCTTTGTCCTCAAAATCGTTTTCCTGGCCTGGGTGGACCGGCTTTTCGGCGGGATCTTCGGTTTTATCCGGGGATTCATGATCGCCTCGGTCCTGGTCTTCGTTCTCATCGCCTTTCTTTCCAGCGGGGCCGCCATCATCCGTGAATCCGTGTTCACGCCTTATGTGGCTTCCGTTGCCGGTGCCATGAGCCACTTTGCCGGACAGAGCCTGAGAAGCCGTTTCAACGCCAACATGAACGAGGCCAAGAAAAGCTGGGACAACCCCGACTCGGAACCTTCTTCAACCCTGGAGAAAAAACCCGAGGAAAAACCCAAACCCGCCGCAAAACCGGCCCAGGTCTCCAAGGCCTCCAAAACCACGAAAACCAAGGCGGTGACCACACCAAAGAAAAGTGCGGCACCGGTCAGGAAAAACAAAGCAAAAACGGGCACAACGTCCAAAAAATCAGACACGTCGAAACACAGAGACTGATTCCATGGCCGACACCTCTTTTATCACGGACAGGGACAGGATCGCGGCCCTGAAAACCCTGGTGGCCACCCTGAGGCTCGAGTGCCCCTGGGACAAAAAACAGACCCCCGACTCCATCATCCGCTATCTGATCGAAGAAGCTTACGAGCTGATGGACGCCATTGCCTCGGGAGACCTGGCCCATATCGCCGAAGAACTGGGGGACGTTCTTTTCCAGGTGATCTTCATCGCCCAGCTTTACCATGAACAGGGCCTTTTTTCCCTGGACGACGCCGCAGAGGGAATCCTTGAAAAAATGGTCCGCCGGCATCCCCATGTGTTCGGCGAGGGTAAGGCTGAAACCCCCGAACAGGTGAAAGACACCTGGGCCGTCATCAAAGCCTCGGAAAAAAAAGACGCGGGCCGGGACAAATCCCTGCTCGATTCCGTTCCATCCGGGCTTCCTTCCTTACATCGGGCCTACATGATCTCGGAAAAAGTGGGACGCGCCGGGTTCGACTGGGACCACATGTCAGGGGTCACGGAAAAAGTGGAAGAAGAGTGGCGTGAACTGGCCGAAGCCATCGCCTCCGGAGACAAGGAGCAGATCGAACTGGAATTCGGAGACCTCCTTTTCACCCTGACCAACGTGGCCAGGTTCGCGGACATCCACCCTGAAACAGCCCTGGCGGCCTCGGTCAGGAAATTCGAGGCCAGGTACCGGCACATGGAAAAACGTCTGGCCGAAGCGGAAACCCTCTTGTCGGCCCTGTCCCCCGAAGAAAAAGACAGGCTGTGGGAAAAAGCAAAAAAAGATACAAAATGACCGCCTGTTCTGCTAATATCCCTTTTCCGTTTTTTCCGGACATCATCTTTATACAACAGGTGAACACAGGACATTCTTTATGATTGCAGTCATCGATTACGAAGCGGGCAACCTGACCAGCGTGTCACGGGCCCTTGATTATCTGGGCTACCCCAACACGGTCACCGGAGACCCGGCGGCCATCTCCAGGGCCGAACGGGTGATTTTCCCCGGCGTGGGCTCCGCCGGAGCGGCCATGGAAAGTTTAAAACGCCTGGGCCTCCATACCCTGATCCGAAGCCTGTGGCAGGAGGGCAAACCCATCCTGGGCATCTGCCTGGGAACCCAGATCATCCTGGGCCACAGCGAAGAGCACGACACAGCCTGCCTCGGCATCATCGACGGAAACGTCCGGATGTTCGATTCCGCGGACCGGGAAGACGACGGATCGCCGATCAAGATTCCTCACATGGGGTGGAACCGGGTTTCGGTGAAAAAAGACCACCCGGTCCTGGCAGGACTGAAACACGACGACGAGTTCTACTTTGTCCACAGCTACTATCCTGACCCTGTATCCGCCGACCAGGTCATCGGAACCACGTGTTACGGCCGGGAGTTCGCTTCGGTCATCGGAAGCGGCAACCTTTTGGCCACCCAGTTCCATCCGGAAAAAAGCGGGCGGGCCGGCCTCAACCTTCTAAAAAACTTCTGTGAGTGGAAACCATGCTGAGTCGAAGAATCATCCCCTGCCTCGACGTCCATGAAGGGCGCACCACCAAGGGCATCAAATTCAAGGACAACATCGATATCGGCGATCCCGTGGACATGGCCCGGATGTACTACGAGCAGGGCGCCGACGAAATCGTGTTCTACGACATCACCGCCTCCCATGAGAAACGGAACATCATGATCGACGTGGTCCGCCGGGTGGCTGAAACCATTTTCATCCCCTTTTCCGTGGGCGGAGGCATCAGGACCCTGGAAGACATGCGGGCCGTTCTGCTTGCCGGGGCGGAGAAAGTCAGTGTGAACTCGGCGGCGGTGAACAACCCCGACATCATCCGCCAGGGCGCCAGGGCCTTCGGGAACCAGTGCGTGGTGCTGGGAATGGACGTGAAACATGTGGGTGTCAGCCCTTCCATCCCTTCGGGATACGAAATCGTGATCAACGGAGGCCGGAAACACATGGGTATCGACGCCCTGGAATGGGCGAAACGCGGCCAGGATCTGGGAGCCGGTGAAATCTGCCTGAACTCCATCGACGCCGACGGCATGAAGACAGGCTACGAACTGACCCTCACCGCCCTGATTTCTCAAAACGTGGACATTCCGGTCATCGCTTCCGGAGGCGCCGGAGAACCGGAACACCTCTACGACGTGCTCACCCGGGGAAAAGCCGACGCGGCCCTCATCGCCTCCATGGTTCATTACGGGACCTACACCGTTCCCCAGATCAAGACCTACCTCCATGACCGCGGGGTGAAAATGCGAATGGGCTGGTGAAGATTTCGGCACGCCTCTTGCTTATTTTGTTTATCATTTCTCATGAAGACACCCCTGAACTTCTCAGGGTTTGACATGATAACCCAAATATTCAAGGAGGCCGCCATGCCCCAAATCGTGATACGAGGAAACAAGACCAAGGCCAAAGGCTCGATACCAGCATCAGGAGTTAAAGCCAAAAGCTTCACCCTGACCCGGACCGACCTCAGCGACATCCGTTTTGAAGATTTCACGGGTAAAAACATCATCCTGAACATCTTTCCCAGCATCGACACACCGGTATGCTCCGCATCGGTGAGAAGGTTCAACGTTGAAGCCGCTAAAATCCCCGACACAGCCGTTCTCTGTGTGTCCATGGACCTTCCTTTCGCCCACGGCAGGTTCTGCGCGGCGGAAGGCATCGACCACGTGGTTTCCCTGTCGGCGTTCCGGAGTCCCGACTTTATCGACCATTACGGACTGGTCGTGGACGAAGGTCCCCTGAAAGGACTTCTGGCCCGGTATGTGGTGGTCATCGACAAGACCGGACGGGTCGTGTTCGGTGAAACCATTGCCGATCTTGCCGAGGAACCGGACTACGAAAAAATCCTGGCATGCCTGAGCCCTGAAAAAAAAGGTGCTGAACCAACACTGCCCAAAGACCAGCTCCCCCTCGAACGCTGCGTTTATCCCGCCACAGCGGAGGACTCAAGGCTTTTCCATGACGACGGCCCCTGCGATGACGGCAGGGCCGGGTAAATTGCCGGGCGGGCCAAGGCCCGCCCGCTCTTGCGAACCCGTCTTTCAAAAGAAATCGCACCCCAGCACCGTAAACAATGATTCACACCATTACATGTGTTTCCATCAAACCATGGATAAAATCTAAAACACCTTAAAAATAAGGCTTCTTGAGAAAGGTGCCATTTCTGGCAACAGGATTTGAACCCGAAAGTCAAAATGAGGTTGACAAGATCCGGATGCTGCGAATATACAGCGGCTTCCGTGCGAGCTTTCATAATCTCCCGGAAAATCACCATCGGTAATATGATACAGGGGACTATCAGGGTTCTGCTGTATCAGGCAGTTTGAAGATCCGGATCTCGGCACTCCCGGATACCGACTTCATCTGTTTCACGGTGCGGGACCTGGGCGGAAAACTCACTCCAACCCAACCTCACGAAAACATATTGCAACAACGTTACAAAATTTTTCGTCCAGGAGCACCCCGCACCTTTTTTACCGGAAATTCATGAACAACCCGATCGGACAGCGATAGCTGTCCGTTTTTTTTGTATCAACCTGCATCATTTTTTTCCGGCGAGACAGTTTTTGAAACAGTTGACCTGAAGCGCGCCTTGGCTTATGGTACATAACAGATTTTTTTAACGCCTTGGCAAGCTTCGCAACAGTTCACCCTTCATCAACGCTCAGCTAGGAGAACGCCATGACCTCTTTGAAACAGTCCATCCGCCAGATTCACCCAACCATAGGTCTCTGTCTCGTCTTTTTGGCTTTGTTGTTCATGTCAGCCTGTTCTTCCAAGGCCCCGGAAGATGTTTTCACCCAAAAGCCCCTGCCCTATGCCGAAAACGCCCTGGAACCCCTGATTTCAGCCCAAACCATGGCCCTGCATTACGGGAAGCACCACGCGGCTTACACAAAAAAAGCGGCCGAACTTCTGGCCCAAAGCGGCCTTGACGGAGACACCCCGGAAGAGATCATCCGGATGACCGCGGGCAAGGCCAAACACCAGGCCCTGTTCAACCAGGCGGCCCAGGCCTGGAACCATGAATTTTTCTGGAACTGTCTGAAACCCCAGGGTGGAGGGACTCCCAGCGGAGAACTTCTCAAGCGGATCGAATCGTCCTTCGGAAGTTTCGAGGCGTTCAAAAAGGAGTTTTCCGCAAAAGCCACGGGCGTTTTCGGGAGCGGCTGGGTTTTTCTTGTTCAGGACGGAAAAAAGCTGTCCATCCTGACCACGTCCAACGCGGACACAGCCCTGGCCCACGACCTCAACCCCCTTTTCGTCCTGGACGTCTGGGAGCACGCCTATTACCTGGATTACCAGAACAAACGGGGTGATTTCGTGAACTCCGTCCTCAATCAGCTGGCCAACTGGGACTTCGCCGCGTCGAGGCTTGACTGACCAGTCCCAGAATGGCCTTGACTTTCGAAATAGATATCGATAGTCACTGCAATCGACCTCGCGGGTTCAAGCCCTGTGCGAGGCATCACCTTGAACCATCCAGGGAAAGGAATTTAAAATGGATGACATGATTGAAGGACTGACAAAAGAAATAACCAGCAATATCAGAGAAATGTCGCGATGCACCGATATTGACAAGAAAAAGAAACACGCCGAAATCATCAAACTTCTCTGCGAATCCATCGGCGTGTTCTTCGACGGAATGAACATGGTGGACTACAGTCTTTTCGATGATGACGACGATGAGCCAACCTACCACGACAACGACATCGTCGATATCAAAACATTGAAAAAGAAGAAAAAAAAGAAAGATAAAAACGATACTCCATTTTAAGTCAAACAAGGCTTTTGGACCAGGGCCGGGACCTTGAAAAAAAAGATCCCGGCCCCATCGTCTTTCACCAGCCCTCGTTCCATCCCCTTTCCCATAAAAAACTGCTTGCCTTTTCGCCGGTCTGTTTGGTACTATCTTCTAAAATTTGTTAGCCCGTAATCGAACAATGACAGCCATTCAGGACATATGATCCTGATTTACGCAACTCCAGAAACGGAATGACATGTTTATCGTGCCTGACACCGACAGGTTTCAAAGGTCCATGATGCCATGCCAGACAAAGCGAGGCCAGCTTCACGTTACCCAGGGAAGGGGAAAAAGAAGGGTGGGAACTCCCTGTGAATCCGTGAACGCCAGTCTTACCTTTAGTGTCTCTCTCCCTTTTTCCAGGATCCCCTGTTTCTCACCGAACGTTTCACACAAAAGAATTGACCGACACGGAAAAACCCTGTCGCCAAAGCGTTTTTCCCGTGTTTTCCAAGATGACAATCGACCCATCATTATTCAGGAGGTGCCTTGATGAAATTGAGAAAAATACTGCTAACCGCGATCTTTTTGCTCTGGGCCTGTCAGACCGTGTCTGCGGCGTCCAAGCAATCTGAGTTTGCCCTGTTCAAAAGGAGCATCAACCCCGAGTACAACTGGGGCGAAAACGGCGTGATCACCGTTCCCAAAGCGGTTCCCGCAGGAAAAGGCAACATCTACCTTGCGGCCAGCGCCCAGGATTCCGGTTCCATCGAAGGCGACCGGATTTTCCTCACCGCGGCGACCCTGGCCGTGGGAACATCCGAAGACGTGGAATTCGCCTACACCAGGCGTCAGTTCATCTGGGACAACCTGGATAAAACGGATCTTTCCATGGACACATACAGCTTCAAGGCCAGAATCTTCCACATGACCGATTCCATCATTCCCCAGGTGGCCCTGGGCATGAACGCCGTGTCCGTCAACAACAACGAATTCGACCGCAGTGAAGACATCCTGTTCAACCCCTATCTGGCCGCCACCATCCGGGTTCCCCTGTTCACGGAAAAAGCGGTGCTCTCCGCCACGGCCGTGGTCGAATCCCTGTACAACGAAGGTGAGACAAGCGACCTCTACTTCAGCGCCGGCGCCGACCTGGCCCTGTTCGACACCGTTTTTTTGCTGGCAGAGGTCCAGGGCATCAACAAAGATGAGGAAGACCCGGTGGTCAACCTGGGCGCCAAAGTAAAAGTGGGCTGGGTCAGCCTGGGTGTGGCCGTCTACAACTGCATCGAGGAGGAAGTGTCCACCGGCGATCCTGAATTCACGACGGATTCCAGCGATGTCAGAGCCTACGCCCTGGTGGAAGTGCCCCTGGGTAAAATCTTTTCCAAAACAGACGCGAAATAGGGAGGTGACCTGTGAAGATAAAACCCAATCTGATCGTCATGATGTTCATGCTGGCGGCCATGGCCTTTTCCCTGGTTGCCTGCGACACCCGGCCGATTCCCGGCAACTCCATCATCACCATGTACAATTCCAACCTGGAGGAAACCCGGGAATTCGCCCCCATGGATACCCTCTACGTCAAAGTGGCGGGGATGAAAGCCAGCAAATTCTACCGGGTCAGCGTGCTTGACGCAGACAACAACCTGGTCACCAAAATCGAAGCCCGAACCAACGACGAGGGCGTCATCGACCCCGTTCCCCTGTGGTTCGACATGGGCCTCAAGCTGAGCGCCCCCGGTTCCGATCTCCCCCCCACGGTGGTCTGGCCTGACGGCCTCCAGCCCTCCGCTTTCAAAATCAAGGTGGAAAGCATCGAGGACAATGGAGAAGCGACAAACTTCACCCAGGACATGTGGATCGTTTACAAGAAGAACGACGGAGACACCAATCCCCAGCCTGTGGTCTACGCCTGTACCCGTGAGGATGTCCCTACCAAAGCCCCGGGAGGAATCTTCTATCCTGAAAACGCTTTCAAGGAAACCGGGACCATGGACCTTTACGGTGACCCCGATCCCAAAACGAAAGTTTATGTGAAGGCGGACCGTGTTCCCACAGCCATCGGCAACAACGTGCCTGTCACGGCCGTGGATTTTTACGTCATCAAATTCACAGGCGGAACCTTTAAAAACGGAGACGCCCTGTTCGACACCGACAAATTCGTGACCAGAATCACCAACGTGCCTGTGGTGGATGGGGCCATCGACGGCACCCTGCTCTGGGATCTCAATGCGGGACCGCAGGTCATCAATCCGAACCAGGACAACATGGCTTACAGCATTGTGATGGACGTGGACCGTGACGGTGTCTACGACACAGGTCTCGACACGAACGACGACGGGGTTTCCGATCATTTCATCGACGGTGTGGACGGCAACGGCACACCCGGTTTCATAGTCCAGAACACCCCGGCCAACGATGTGTTCGTCAGAATCACCGATGAAGCAGGCAACGAAGTGAACGCCATTCCCGAAAGCGGCGCTGACACGAAACAGCTCTACATCAACATCGACAACGCGCCGGTGCCTCTGACCCAGCCCATCGGAGTCTACCTTGTGGATTCGGCTGAAACGGGTGCCGTGAGCTTTGCCGTTCCCGCAGGTCACCCCGATGTGAGAACCATGGGGACAGCCGGAGAAAATGATATTGCCCTGGTTGCACCTGACGCGGCTGACGAGCTGGCCTTCAAATTCCTGCCTCTCCTTAAAAACCACGCCCTGGTGAACACCAAGTCAGCGGCCGACGGCTACACCTACACCGGTGGCCCCCTGACCGAGGACAAGAGACTGGACATCGTCATCGACTTGGACAACGACGGAACCTTTGACGCGGACAGTGACATCTTCATCGAAGACGGCGTCACGATTCTCGATGTTCCGGCCGTATCAGACTACACCACCTGCATCGATGCCGCGGGCAACACACCGTCCCAGTATTTCAACGAATCCGGTACCGCCGCCGGAAACACCCTGGTCTACCTGAAATCGGATCAGGCACCCGAGCACGATTTCAACGCCTTCGTGTTCAGGCACAAAGAGTGGCAGAACGGGGACTTCCTGAGCGGGTCCATGTTCAGGAAATCTTTCTCAGGCAACGGGATCAACCTGCTCTGGGATCTGAACGGCGACTTCACGGTGATCAACCCCACCATGGCCAACAACACCTTCGACGTGGTGATCGACAACAACGTGGACGGCATCCTCGATGCCGGCGACGATGTGCTGACCATCGTGATCCTGAACACCAATACCAACACCTACCCCAGGGTATCCTACGTGAACATCGCCTCCGGCGGGTCTTTCGGCAACACCTGGGAACAGCACTGGACGATCTACTCCGAGTTCTGTGACTACCGCGACCTGTTTATCCAGAGCGGTCTCGACACCAATCCCTGGGGCGCGGGCTACGGAGTAAAAGCGGTGTTCAACCCCTACTTCTCCTGGTTCTGCAGTCCTGATCCGGAGATCCCCATCGAAGGCCTTTACTACGGTCTCTATGTGGATGTGTACATCGTGAACGCCGCCACCTTCGACCTGGCGAACTTCGGCAACCTGAACGAGCTGAACGACACCGTGGACGTCACGGGACGTCACTCCACCCTGGTCATCCAGCCTTCCTGCTACAACGGAGCGGGCATGATGAACATCTGGCCTGCTGAAATGACACCGGGACGTTACTACGTGATCGTGGACGTGAACCGGAACGGCCGCATCGACGAAGGTGTGGACATCATCGACGCCGTGAAGGAAGACGGAACGACGATCCTGGACGATCCCACCGTGGTGGGCTTTACCGTGGAATAAGCGTTCCAGTTAACGACATAACCAGAACGGCCCTTCCCAAAGAAGGGCCGTTTTTCACTCAGCACCAGCAGCACTAAGTTTTACCAAGGGGGATTCATGAAAAAATACCTGTTGTTCGTTTTAACCATTCTTCTCGTGGCGGGTTCGGCCCATGCCCTGGAATATTATGAACTGATCGAGCGGATAGACAACCCGAAAGCAGCCGATGACGCCCAGAACATCGCCACAGCAGACAGTACGATCCAGAAGGTGGAAAGCCCGCCATCGACGACCATCGTCTCCATGGACGGCCAAATTTCCGATGTTCCCGTCAAATCTGTCAGTGTTGAAGCCATGATCAGCGACAACATCCAGACCTACAACATTCCCATATCCTATGGTTTCCCCTTGTCACTGACAGGAAACAAAGAACTCTTGAACCTCAAAGTCGTCATTCCATGGACAACCCGTGAGATTGGTGACAAAAAAGACAGCGGACTCGGCGACATCACCTTTTCGGCCAACTACCTTATCCGTTTTCCCCAGCTGCTGCT
>CAZWTY010000006.1:0-61019 GCA_964637565.1 uncultured Desulforapulum sp. | reverse complement strand
TCGGCGACATCACCTTTTCGGCCAACTACCTTATCCGTTTTCCCCAGCTGCTGCTCGACTCCAGATTGATCGTGAAAGCGCCCACGGGTGAATATGAGGATGCTGAAGTCGAGCTTGGAACCGGCTCCACGGACGCCGCCGTCTACGTCAACGGAACCTGGTATTTTGAAGGATTCTCCCTCAAGGGAGGGTTGGGTTACGGCTACAACGGCGACAGCGATATTCAGGGAACGGATATCACCCGTGGCGACGAGTTCGTGATCTCCGGTGGAGGAGACTACAATGTCAACGACACCCTGAGGGTGGGTGGTGTTCTTGTCTACAAAAACAAAAGTGAAGACAAGGTGGAATTTCTCGGATACACCCCCGGAATCAACACCCTGGAACTGATTCCCAGCGTCACTTACCTGTGGAAAGCTTATAATGCGGAGTTCAACGCGTCTTTGGCCATTCCCGTCTACGACGAATGGAATGATGACAAAGTGACCATGAAGCCCACCGAAGATCCCGACCGCAGCTTAAAATTCAACATCGGGGTTTCCAAACCCTTCTAAGCTTGGGTCCCATCGAATAAGAAAATCTGTAGGGGCGAACCTTGTGTTCGCCCTTTGCATTTCCCTGCTCAGCCTTTCATCTTCACCATCTTGAAGTACAGCCCCTTTTTCTCCATCAGATCCCGGTGATCTCCGCTTTCAACCACCCGGCCTTTTTTCAACACCAGAATCCGGTCCGCGTGCCTGGCTGTTGAAATCCGGTGGGCGATGATCACCGAGGTTCTGGACCGCATCAGGTTTTCCAGGGCCGCCTGGATTTTCACCTCGCTTTCGCTGTCGATGTACGAGGTGGCCTCGTCCAGAATGATCAGGTCCGGGTCCCGGGCGATGGCTCTGGCAATGGAGATCAGCTGACGCTCTCCGCTGGACAGGCCCGACCCTCCTTCGGCGAGCACCGTGTCCGCGCCGTTTTCAAGCCGGCTCACCAGTCCGTCGCAGTGGGCCGCCGCAAGGATCTCCCTGAAACGTTCCTCCGGCATGGCGCTTTCCACACCCAGGATGTTCTGACGGACGGTTCCTGAAAAAAGAAAGGGGTCCTGGGTCACCAAGGCGATTCTTCGCCGGATGGATGCAAGGGAATAGGACGAGCGGTCCACGAAATTGAAAGTCACCCGGCCGGACAAAGGTCTGTAAAACCCCACGATCAGATGGATCAGGGAGGTCTTGCCCGCTCCGGTGGGTCCCACCACGGCCAGCACGTCCCCCTGGCCCAGAGAAAAGGAAAGATCGTGGAGCACCGGCTCGGATTTCTTGTAGCCGAAACTCACGGAGTCAAATTCCACGTGGCGTATCCCGTCCAGGGTTTGAAGCGCCGCCCCGGAGGCATGCCCGCCCTGTTCTTCCACGTCCCCGGTTTTATCGAGGATCTGGAAGATCCGCTCGGCCGAGGACATGGCGTTCTGGAGCACGTTGTACTTTTCCGTCACGTCCCGGATGGGCCTGAAAAACATCTTCATGTAGGAGATAAAGGCCACCAGGGTGCCAAGGCTCACCGTTTCAGCCAGCACACCACGTCCTCCATGGTAGATAATCAGGGCCAGGGCCAGGGACCCCAGAAGTTCCACGATGGGCATGAACACGGAAAAAACCTGGAGCTGCCGTATTCCGGCCAGGTAATTGTCGTGGTTCACCGCGGCGAAAGCCCGGTGGTTTTCCCGTTCGTAGCGGAAAAGCTGGATCACCCGCATGCCCTGGATGGACTCGGAAATCCGTGTGTTAATTCTGGCCGTGAGCACCCGAAGGTCCCTGAAAGCTTCCCTGGCGAACCGTGAAAACCAGACGCTTGCCAGAAGAACGAAAGGGATCACCGTAAACGAAACCAGAGCAAGGCGCGGTGAAATGACCAGCAGGACCCCGGCGATTCCCACGATCAGGAACAGGTCCTTGAACACGAAGTCGATGACCGAGCTGAACATCTCCTGCATGTTCTGGATATCGTTGGTGGTCCGGGTCACCAGGCGTCCCACGGGATTTCTGTTGAAAAACGTCAGGCTGAGGCTCTGGACATGGGTGAACACCCGCATCCTCAGGTCGTGCATGATCCGCTGTCCCGCGTATTCGGTGACGAATTTCTGGATATAGGTAAAAAGGTACTGGACGATCACGATACCAAGGAGAAGAAGAGCCGCCCGGGTCACACCGGCAAGGTCCTTCCGCCTTAAAATCCGGATGTCTTCTTCGTCCATGGACGAAAGGCCGGAAAGGGCCAGGAAAACCTCGTCCCCTTTTCTTTCCACCCAGGCATCGCGGCGTTCAAGGACAACCCGGGCCGCATCACTGTCCGCCGTCACACGGATCATCGGGCGCTGTTCACCGAGCCTGTCCCGGGATTCCACAGACACGATGTAACGGTCGATCACGTTCCGGGTCACATAGGGGACCGAAAGTTCAAGGACCGTGATCAGGGCCAGCATGGCCACGGACAAGGCGAAAACCCCGGCGTAGGGTTTCATGAACGGAACGATCCGTAAGATCAGGCGGAGATCGTAGGCTTTCCCCAGACGTTCTTCTTCAAAGTTCCCCAGATCATTCCTCATGGACATCCGCCTCCATATCCTGAAGCCGGATGGTCCTGGCGTAGTACCCGCCCAGCTCCATCAGCCGTTGATGATCACCCCGCTCCAGCACCCTGCCCCGGTCGAGAACGAGAATCTCGTCGGCCGCCGAGAGAGCCGCCAGCCGGTGGGAGCTGATCAGCATCTTTTTCCCCGGCGCCAGATTCTTCAGGGTTTCGATAATGGCCGCCCCGGTCCGGGTGTCCACCTGGCTCACCGGATCGTCGAAGATCATGATGTCTCGGTCATGGAGAAAGGCGCGCGCCAGGGCCACCCGCTGTTTCTGGCCCCCGGACAGGATCACGCCCTTTTCCCCCACCAGGGTGTCCAGACCCTGCCTGAACCCCAGGATATCCCTGTCAAGACAGGCTTTTTTCACGGCGGCGATAAGTTCCTGTTCCGAGGCGCTGCCGTTGCCCATAAGGATGTTGTCCCGGATGCTGCCCTCGAAGAGAAAGGGCTCCTGGGGTACGAAGGAGACCATGTCCCGGAGACGGGCAAGTTTCATGTCCCGGATATCGGTGTTGCCCAGGGAGATCTCACCTTCCGCCGGATCGAACAGCCTGGGCACAAGGGAAAGGAGGCTGGACTTGCCGCAGCCCGGCGGTCCCACCAGGCCGAGAATGCGACCCGGTTCCAGATCGAAGGAGATATTTTCGAGAACAAGAGGCCCGCCTGCCCCATAGGCAAAGGACACATTTTTGAAACTTAAAGATGCCGGGCCGTCCGCACCGAAATTGTCTTTTCCGCTGTCCGGAATATCGGGCCGGGTGTCCAGGATCTCCCCCAGCCGTTCCAGGGACGCCTTGCCCCTCTGGATCATGTTGGTCATCCAGCCCAGGGCCATCATGGGCCAGGTGAGAAGCCCCAGGTAGCTGATGAAGGCCACCAGGTCGCCAGCGGAAATCTCTCCGAAAATCGTGCCCCGGCCTCCGAAATAGATCACCAGGATCAGGCTGATGTTGGACAGGGTGATCATCAGGGGAAAAAAAGAGCCGGTCACGCGGATCAGGTCCAGATTCTTCGCCACAAATTCCTTTGAAAGAGACTCCACCTGACTCCGGCTCTCCCCTTCCCGGGTGTAGGCCTTGACCACCCGGATTCCGGCGTAGCCCTCCCGGACCCCTTCGGTGAGCCGGGAAAAAGAGGCCTGGACGTTTTTATAGCGCGTGTGCATGCGGCGGCTGAACAGCCGGGCGGAGATCACGATAAGAGGCATGGGAAGCAGGGCGAAAAACGTGAGGGTGCCGTCGATCCAGACCATGAAAAAGATGGTGGCGCTGCCCAGGAACACGGCATCCACCAGGGCCACCATGCCCATGCCCGTGGCCATGCGGACGCTGGTGATGTCGTTGGTGGCGTGGGCCATGAGGTCGCCGGTGCTCATCCGGAAAAAAAAGGGGGCCGACAGGCTCTGGATATGGACAAACAACCTGTCCCGGAGTCGTTCCTCGATCACCCTGGACGTACCGATCAGGCAGCGCCGCCAACCATACCTGAAAACGGCGATCAGGAGAGCCGCCGCCGCGATGGAAAGAGCCCCGTTCAGAAGGGAGGCGCTGTGTGCCGAAAGGGAGGTGAGGTCATCCACGGCCCGCTTGATGATCCGGGGAATGTAGAGCTGGCCCGAATCGGCCAGCACGAGAAAAATCAGACCGGCTGCGATAAACGCCCGGTTTTCCCTGAAATAGGGACGAATAAGATCCCAGGGAGAAGTTCGGTCATGTGTTTTCGTGGATGAGGGAGTCGCGTTCATCCTGAAAAGATACCAGGATCGGCGGGATAACTGAAGTCTATTTTCAATGCCGTGTCATTGTATACGAAGTGAAAAGCGGTAGGCCGCAACAGGCCGTGTCGTAAGCCCCCGGCGGTCCTGCCGGGGGCCAATAACCCATCAATGGTAGTCGTGGGTCCCGAAAATCACGTCGATTCCCGTCTTGGCCTTGATCATCTCGGCCTTTTCCTCAGGTGTACTGTAAGGACAGCCGGGTTTGGCGTTAACCATGCAGGAACTCAGGTAGATCTCGTCGGCCTTGATTTCGGAAAGTTTAAACGCCATGCCCGTGTTGGCCACCAGGCTCCGCCCGGGGCACTGGCATTTCACGAAAGACACCACGGCTTTGGGTTCGTCGAATTTCCCTTCCCCGAGAGCCGCCGCCTTGAGACAACGCCATTCACCGGGGCATCCGTAACCGGTGTCCATGTAAGAACCGCATGCCACAATCGCAATTTTCTTCATCGCTTTATTCTCTCCTTTGTTCGTGGAATTTCCTGGGTCCAACTGCCTGAAAAAAAATCAAGGACGGCGGAACGCAAGGGCTTGTCCCTGATCGTTATTTAAAGTTTCCTTGACTTTCCGCCGTCCCTGAAAGTGTACGCCTGCTACCAGTGCCCGTCCACATTGGCCTCTTCGGCAAAGGTGTAACGGCCGTTTTTGAAAGAGGTCACGGCGTCCAGCACCATGCCCTCCACATCGTTCACCACCTTGACGCCCGCCGCCTTGAGGGTGGTAAAGGCGTTGGGACCACAGTGCCCGGTGAGGAGCACTTCCGCCTCCCGGTCGCAGATCATGGTGGCCGCCTGGATCCCCGCGCCCTTGAAGGCGTTGAGGTTTTCCGAATTATCGATGGCCTCGAAGGCCAGGGTGTCCGCATCGATGATCAGAATGTACTTCGCCCTGCCGAATCGTGGATCCACCTGGGATTCAAGGTCCGATCCCTTGGATGTCACAGCGATTTTCATGCGTTTTGCCTCCTCCGGACTAATGATGGCCCCCGCCACCGCAGACCTGGTCGTCCTTGATCATCGCCAGCCTGCCGGCGATCAGGTCTTCCACCACCGGACGAATTTCCGGTCTTTCCGCGTCATGGTAAACGTCGATGCCCACCTGCTTGAAACCCATCAGGGGCCTCATGCCGATCCCGCCCACGATCAGGGCGTTGACATTGTGGCCGGCCAGAAGGTTCACGGGAACCATGCAGCCGCCCTGGACATGCTCACGGTTGGCGACGGTGCTGACGTCCTTGATCTGTCCGTCTTCCACGTCGATGATGGTGAACACGTCGCAATGTCCGAAATGACCCGCTCTCACACCGTCGAGTCCTCCCTGGTTCATGGAGGGGACGGCGATTCTTCCGTTCTTCATAAAACATTTTCTCCTTGTTTTGGTTTGATCATATAGCTTAAATCCTTGATGCCCCGGGCGTTCATCACCGCCGAGGTGATGAGGGCGTCCCAGATGGCGGTAACGGTTTTCGTCAGTTCCGAATCCTGTTCGTACTCTACAATGGTTTTTCCCTGGACCATGGCCCGGGTGAACCCGGGATCAAAGGGAATACGGCCCAGGCAGGCCACATTCCGCTCCCTGGCCAGATCCTCGATATTCTGGGCCATGGCCGGGTTTAAGTCGTATTTGTTGATCACCAGCATCCCCGGAATGTTGAAGTGGGCCGCCAGACGCATGACCCGTTCCATGTCGTGAAGACCCGACACCGTGGGTTCGGTGACGATGCACACCGCCGTGGCCCCACCCAGGGACGCGATCACCGGGCACCCCACGCCGGGAGGGCCGTCGGTGATGATCAGGTCATGACCGTGAGCTTCCGCAAATTCCCGGGCCTCCTGCCGGACAAGACTGACCAGCCGTCCTGAGTTTTCCTCGGCGATGCCCAGGCGGGCGTGGATCATCGGCCCGAAACGCGAATCGGACCGGTACCATTCTCCGCAGGTTTTGACGGGAAAGGCGATGGCCTTGACCGGGCAGAAATCCACACAGACTCCGCATCCTTCGCAAGCGATGCTGTCGATGACATAATCCTCCCCCACCGCGTTGAAACGGCAGAGTTCACGGCAGAGTCCGCATTCCGTGCACAGGGCCTTGTCGATGACAGCCTCGTTTCCGGCCTGAAAATCCGTCCGTGTCACGATGCTGGGATTCATCAAAAGATGGAGGTCCGCCGCGTCCACATCCGCGTCGCAAAGCACGCTGTTCTTGCTCAAGGCCGCGAAGGCCGCCGTCAGGCTCGTTTTTCCCGTTCCGCCTTTGCCGCTGATCACAACCAGTTCTCTCATACCAACACCTGCGACTGAATTTTCTGATACAGTTCCTGGAAACTCTCTTTCCACTCGGGAACCATCTCGGCGATAAGCCCGCCCCTGGAGTAGCATTCGGCGATTCTCCGGTCGAAGGGGATCTCCATGAGAACCGGAATGTTCTCTTCTCTGGCATACTCCCTCACCCGGTCGTCTCCCATGTCAGCCCGGTTGATCACCAGGCCGTGGGGAATCCCCAGGATCTTCACGGCTCCCACGGCGAGCTTCAGGTCATGAAGACCGAACGGCGTGGGTTCGGTGACCATGAGGACAAAATCGGTGCCTTTCATGGCCGAGATCACCGGACAGGATGTACCGGGGGGGGCGTCGATGATGTTGATCCGGTCTTTGGCTTCGTACGTCCTGACTCGCTTGATCAAAGGAGGACTCATGGCCTCACCCACCCGGAGACAGCCCTTGATGAAGGCGATGTCTCCCGCCTCTCCCCGTTCCACCTGGCCCAGCTCACGGCTCGCCACGGTGAGCGCCCCGGGTTCGCAGACCCTGAAACAGCCTCCGCAGCTGTGGCAGAGTTCGGGAAACACCAGCACGGTTTTCCCCACCACGGTGATGGCCCTGAAGCGGCATATGGCCGCGCATTTCCGGCACAGGGTGCAGAGTTCCATATTGACTTTGGGAATCTCCGCGTTCACCGTTTCCGTGTCACTGAACACGGGATTCAAAAAAAGATGGGCGTTGGGTTCTTCCACGTCACAATCCAGAATCCGCGCCCTTTTCCCCAATGCGTAGGCCAGATTGGTCGCCACCGTGGTTTTTCCCGTTCCACCCTTGCCGCTTGCCACACTGATCAGCATGATGTCACCCTGTCATGTTCCTATTTGTAAAGACTGAGAAGTTTTTCAAGCCGTTCGATCAACTCACGGGCCTGAGCCTCTCCTCCATCCTTTCGGATCGGCATCAGGATACCCAGGCCTTCCGTGTCTTCGTGGAAATCTTCGTCGGACAGGGAACTCACCAGGGCCGTGTTGACCATGGGATTTTTCCGGATCATGTCCTCGATCACCTGTTTTCCGGGCACCCCGCCCAAAAAATCGTCCACGACCACCAGGGCCGGCATGGTTACGGATATACCGGCCATGGCCTCATTAAACGTACCGGCCATGTCCACCATGACTCCGGAATGTTTCAGAAGCCCTTTGTGCAGGCTGTCAAATCCTGAAGGATTGTCGCTTACCAGGAGAATTCTCATCATACTCGCCTTCTTGTCCTTTCCAACCGATCCCTTGATCCGGCGCTGACGCCCGGCAGGTTGTGAGTCCTGCCGGACGCCGTAACGCGCGGGAGGTATGTCCTATCGGCAGGCTGCCCATGGCGGCCTGGCCTTGTTAAAACCCGTATCAACACAGCAATTCAGACATCAGGATTCATGACCGTCTTCAGCGTTCCTTTGCCCCGCCCTCCGTCGCCGTGAGGTGCAGGTGTTACGCCTCGGGCATCCGCATCCCGGCATCAGGAACACGGGAACAATGGGTTCGCCTTTCACCACACGGTCGAGCACCTTGCCCAGGTTCCCTGTGATAAACGGAACCAGACGGATTCCGCTGTCGATGATCATCCGGGCCGGCATTTCCGATATGGCCCCGCAGATCAGGCATTCCACATGCCGGTCCGCGAGAACGGCCAGAAGCGATGGCAGCCTGTCCGGGTCAAAGGAAAGAACACGCCTGTCGGAGATTTTTCCCCCGTCGATGGTCACAAGCATCAGATCGTGGGCGGCATCGAACACCGGAGATATTCTGTCTTCCCAGACTGTCAGCGCCACACACCCCATACTCTTTCCTGTCAAACTCCCCGGCATGATTCCCATCGTCCGGCCGCCCGGTCATGGCCGGTGCGGCAAGCATAAAATCCCAAAACGTCGCTTCAGCACAAATGCAAGACGTGTGCCACGCCTGAGCATATCAAAACATTTGATTATTATATTCATGATTACAGATAGATGAAAAATAATTTTAAAAGAAACGTCGGTGTTCGGCAGAGAAAGGTGCGGCGCATCGGAGCGGTTTCGCTACGGTAAAGACACGACACCGTAGCAATAACAATTCGAAAATATCCGAAAAGGGTTGTTTTATGAGAGGGGAACCGTCAGGCCTGCCGGCCGTCTTTTTCCGGGAGAGGGATTCCCAGTTTCTTCATCTTTCTGTAGAAGGTGGTTTTGTGCATGCCCAGAGCTTTTGCCGCAGCCTCCCGGTTATGCCCATGGCGGGCGAGGGTTTCCACAAGGTACCTGCGCTCAGCGGCCGCCACGGGGTTCTCGTCCTGTCCCGGTTCAGGGTTTCTCGCTTTTCCGGACAGGTCGGACAGCCAGGCCGGAAGGTGACGGGGTTCGATATCCCCTTCAGAGCAGAGGATGAAGGCGTGTTCGATGAGATTTTCAAGCTCCCGGATGTTGCCGGGATAGTCGTGGACCATGAGAAGTTCCAGAGCCTTTTGGGAAAGCCCCCTCACAACCTTGCCCCGGATGCGGTTCATCTTGCCGATGAAACGTTCGGCCAAAAGCGGGATGTCCTCCATGCGCTCCCGCAAAGGCGGGAGAAGCAGGCGGATCACGTTGATCCGGTAGAACAGGTCACGGCGGAAAGTCCCTTCGGCCACCATGCCTGAAAGATCCCGGTGGGTGGCGGCGATGATCCTCACATCGGACGTTTCCTTTTTCACAGCTCCCAAAGGCATGTACTCCTGCTCTTCAAGAACACGGAGCAGCTTGACCTGGAAGGCCGGGCTGGTGTCGCCGATTTCATCTAAAAACACCGTCCCCCCCTCGGCCAGGGCGAAATGGCCGGGCTTGTCCTTTTCCGCGTGGGTAAAGGCCCCTTTCTTGTAGCCGAACAGTTCGGATTCCAGAAGGGTGTCCGGCAGGGCCCCGCAGTTGATGGCCACGAAAGGCCGGTTTTTCCTGGGACTCATGTTGTGGATGGCCCGGGCCAGCAGCTCTTTTCCCGTTCCCGTCTCTCCCTGGATCAGCACCGTGCTGCTGCTTTCCGCCACCTGGGGAACGATGGCGAAAATCCTCCGGAGACTTTCGGCGCTGCTGACCATGTCTTCCATGGCGAAACGCGAGGAAAGCTCTTTGCGGAGCTCCTCCACCAGGCTGTGGTCCCGGAATGTCTCCACTCCTCCCAGAGTCTTGCCTTTCCTGTCTTTCAGGACGGAGGTCGACACGGTGATCGGTATCCGCTGGCGATCCTTGTTGATGATGTAGGTGGAGGAACTGACGAAGGATTTCCCTTCTTTCATGGTCTTTTTCAGGGCGCAGTCACGTTCGCACATGTTGGAGCGGAACACCTCCCAGCAGTGTCTTCCGACGGCCTCTTCCCTGGGGATGCCCGTGATCTTTTCCGCAGCCCGGTTGAAACTGGTGATCCGCCAGGTGTGATCCACGGTAAAGACCCCGTCGGAGATACTCTCGAGAATGGTCTCCGTGACGTCGGCCGGGGTTTCTTCCTGTTTTTTCCTGTTTCTGGGGCCAGCCATCCTTGCTCCTTTTTTTCTGGACAAGAAAAATAGATAACGGATAAATATATTTTTTGCAAGCTGGCATCAGGGCCTTAAAAAATCAAAAACCCGGGAGGACACGGCATGACCCAGTTCAAAAACCTGATGGAGATCCTGAATCTTTTGAACAAATCCAACTGCCGGAAATGCAACGAGAAGACCTGCATGGCCTTTGCCGCCGAGGTGTTCAAGGGGAACCGCCCCTTGAGTGACTGCCCGGACCTTGATCCCGGAATTCTCGAGCGTTACGGCATGAGCCCCACGGCCCGCAAGGACAGGGACGAGGAATTTCTCACCCTGCTCGCCGGTTTTCAGAAAACCGTCGAAACCCTGGACTTTGACCTGGTGGCCCGGCGGGTGGGCGGAACCTTCATCGATGGCCGGCTCACCCTGACCTGCCTGGGAAAACCGGTGAGCATCGACCAAAAAGGCCGCATCGTTTCCGATATCCATGTCAACCACTGGTTCGCCGTCCCTTTCTACAACCATCTGATCCACGCCGGGGACAAGCCCCTGACCGGCCATTGGGTCCCTTTACGTGAGCTGCCGGGCGGCAAGGATTACACCCGGCTTTTCAACCAGCGCTGCGAAAAGCCCTTGAAAAAAATCGCCGACGACCACACCGACCTGTTCGAGGACCTGGTCCGGCTATTCAAGGGAGAAAAGGTGGAAAACCATTACGACGCGGATATCTCCCTTGTGCTGAGGCCTTTTCCCACGGTCCCGGTTCTTGTCAGCTACCTTCGGCCGGAAGAAGGCATGGATTCGGACCTCAACGTGTTTTTCGACGAAGCGGCCGAGGAGAAAATTCCCATCCAGTCCCTGTACATCCTGGGAGCGGGCCTGGTGAACATGTTCGAGAAAATCGCCCGGCGTCACTGGACGATATGACCGATTCCACCCGTCACATCCCGTATCAGGATCGCATGCCGTGGGGCCATTTTCCTTACGCCATGAAATTTCTTTGTTTTTCATTATGTCATTATTGACACAATCGACACCGTGTGTTAGCTGACTTCTATTCACGTTGCTGCAATAAACATAGAACCGGACACCGGGTCGTCGCCTTCAAAAACGCGCCACCATCCAGAATACTGGCCCCGTGGACTTTCATAGATCCCGCAACCCGGTGTGCCACAGCGTTACCCTGACAGGAGAAAAACACCATGAGTGAAAGCCTGCTGGTCATCAACGGCCGGGACGTTCCGTTCTCCCCCGGCCAGACGATTCTCGAAGCGGCGGAAGCCGCGGGAATCGACATTCCCACCTTGTGTCACTTGAAGGGCACCACCCCCACCGGCGCCTGCCGTGCCTGCGTGGTGGAAATCGACGGGGCGCGAAGCCTGATGACGGCCTGCACCGTTCCCGCGTCCAAGGGCATGGTGGTCCGGACCGAATCCCCCCTGGTCGTCCAGTCCAGAAAAACCATCATCGAGCTGATGCTGTCCTCGGGCCGGCATGACGACTGCCTGGTCTGCCCCTCTTCCGGAGACTGCCGTCTCCAGGAACTGGCGTTCAGGTACCAGGTGAAAGGCGGCAAATACCCGGAAACCACGGCGGCCTATCCCATGGAGGCGGTCAACCCCCTCATCGTCCGCAACTTCTCCAAATGCGTCCTCTGCGGGCGCTGCGTCCAGGCCTGCCGGGAAATCCAGGTGAACGACGCCATCGACTTCGGATACCGGGGAGCGAAAACAAAGATCATCGCCCGGGGTGACATGGCCCTCAAGGATTCGGACTGCGTGTTCTGCGGCCAGTGTATCCAGGCCTGCCCCACGGGAGCCCTGGTTCCCAAAGACGCCTACCAGAAACCGCGCCTGTGTGAAACGGAAAAGGTCAGGACCACCTGCCCATACTGCGGCGTGGGATGTCAGCAGATCCTTCACGTGAAGAACGGAAAAATCGTCCAGATCTCGGCGGCCGAAAACGCCGAGCCCAATCAGGGCCGTCTTTGCGTCAAGGGACGTTTCGGCTATGATTTCATCAGTTCCGGAGAACGCCTCAAGACGCCCCTGATCAAAAAAGACGGGGTATTCCATGAAGCGAGCTGGGACGAGGCCCTGGACCTGGTGGCCTCCACATTCTCCCGGATCATCGAGGATCATGGGCCCGACGCCGTGGCCGGCGTGAGCTGCGCCCGGAGTATCAACGAAGATTCCTACCAGATGCAGAAACTTTTCCGCGCGGTGTTCAAGACGAACAACATTGACCACTGCGCCCGTACCTGACATGCCCCCACGGTCGCCGGTCTGGCGACAACGTTCGGCTCAGGTGCGATGACCAATTCCTTCAGGGAATTCAAACACGCCAAGATGTTCTTCGTCATCGGCTCCAACATGACGGAAGCCCACCCCGTGGCCGCCACGTTCCTGAAAAACGCGGTGAGGAAAGGGGCGAAACTCATCCTGGTGGACCCGAGAAAACAGAAGCTGGCCCAGTTCGCCGACATCCATGCCCCCATCCGTGTGGGATCGGATATCGCCTTCCTGAACAGCCTGATGCACGTGCTGATCACCGAGGATCTGTACGATAAAAACTTTGTCGCCCATCACACCGAGGGCTTCGACGAACTGAAAAAAACCGTGATGAACTACCCCCCGGAAAAAGCGGCGGAGATCTGCGGTGTTTCAAGCGACATGATCGTGAAAACCGCCCGCATGGCCGCCTCGGTGAAACCCATGATGCTGTGCTACACCCTGGGCATCACCGAGCACACCTGCGGACGGAACAACGTGGTGTCCGTGGCCAACCTCCAGATGCTCCTCGGCAACATGGGCATGGAAATGGGCGGCGTGAACCCCCTGCGCGGCCAGAACAACGTCCAGGGGGCCTGTGACATGGGCGCCCTTCCCAACGTGTTCCCCGGCTACCAGCCTGTGACCAGTCCGGATGCCAGGAAAAAATTCGAAGCGGCCTGGAACGTCACCGGGCTTCCCGACAAAAACGGCCTGATGATTCCCCAGATGATGGAAGGTTTGGTCAGCGGAGGTATCAAAGGGTTCTGGATTTTCGGTGAAAACCTGGCCAACACCGAGCCGGACATCCGCAAAGTCGAGCACGAGCTTGAAAGCGCGGGATTCCTGGTCTGCCAGGACATCTTCGAGAATGAAACCACCCGGTTCGCGGACGTGGTGCTTCCCGCCGCGGCCTGGAGCGAAAACGACGGAACCTTTGCCAACAGCGAACGGCGCGTCAGCCGGGTCCGCAAAGCCTGTGAACCGCCGGGGGTGGCCATGCCCAACTGGTGGATCTTCCGGGAAGTGGCCAGACGCATGGGCCAGATCTGGGAATCGAACAGCGCCCAGGAACTGTGGGACAACGAGATTTCCGTCCTCGCCCCGAACCTTGCCGGTATCAAGTACTACCGTATCGAAGGCGACGGTCTCCAGTGGCCCTGCCCCACGGAAGAACACCCTGGAACCCCCTTCCTGCACCGCGACGGCAACTTCACCCGGGGCAAGGGACTGTTCACACCGGCGGAATGGACGCCCCCAGCTGAAATACCCTGTTCGGACTATCCCTTTGTCCTGTCCACGGGCCGGCGGCTGTACCATTACCACACCAGGACCCAGACCGGCCGGACCAAAGGCCTGAACGACCTTCTCGGCGAAGAGACGGCGGACATCTCGATAGCCGACGCCAGAAAACTGGGCATCACAAACGGTGAAACCATCCGCGTGTCCTCACGGCGCGGGGCCATAACCCTGAAAGCCCGGGTCACCGACGAAGTTCCGGAAAACATGGTATGGATGGCCTTCCATTTCCGGGAAGCCTGCGCCAACTGGCTGACCAACGCGGCCTTCGACCCGTTCACCCTGACGGCCGAGTACAAGGCCTGCGCTGTAAAAATCGAAAAAGCGGGTTAACCCCGTTCACATGACAGACCGTCTTCCGGATGTTTTATCCGGAAGACGGCCCTGATCTTTTCCGCCTCCTGTTCCAATGACGATCCATTCGTTTTTCCCATACGGAAAATCTGACGGGCGTCCAACCTTGACCCCGCCTCAATCAGCCATTTTTTTCACTCTGCGCTAACACATCCTTGACCAGAAAATATTTTTCGTATATCATTTTCGGTTCTTACGATAACAAAGGAGGAATTCATGGAAACCGCAAAACTCATCCTCGAGGGTAAAACATACGAACTGCCGGTAATTGTCGGCACCGAAGGCGAAAAAGCCATCGACATCACCACCTTGAGGCAGAAAACGGGATACATCACCCTTGATCCCGGATACGGAAACACCGGAAGCTGCATCTCGGAAATCACCTTCATGGACGGGGAAAAAGGTATTCTCCGCTACCGGGGCATTCCGGTGGAACAGTTGGCGGAAAAATCCACCTTTGTCGAAACCGCCTTTCTTCTGCTCAACGGCAGACTGCCGTCCCAGAAGGAGTTCATCAGCACCAGCGTGGCCCTGAACGATTATTCCCTGGTCCACGAGGACATGCAGATCTTCTTCCAGAATTTTCCCAGACGGGCTCACCCCATGGGCATCCTGTCGTCCATGGTGAACGCCCTGAAAAGCTTCTACCCCGAACTGGACAACACCCTGGAAGAAGCCAACAAGACCTACCTTCGCCTGATCTCCAAGATCCGGACCATGGCCGCCATGAGTTACAAGATCTCCAAAGGTCAGAAGGTGGTGTACCCCAGACCTGATTTTTCCTATTGCGCCAACTTCCTGAACATGATGTTCGACTCTCCGGTGAAACCCTACAACGTGGATCCGGATCTTGTCCAGGCCCTGAACGTTTTCTGGATTCTCCACGCCGATCACGAGCAGAACTGCTCAACCTCGGCGGTCCGGGTGGTGGGCAGCGGGCGCGTGAACATCTACGCGGCCATCTCAGCCGGTATCGCGGCTCTCTGGGGGCCTCTGCACGGGGGCGCCAACCAGGCGGTGATCGAAATGCTGATGGACATCGAACAGAGCGGCGCCACCATTGATGAGGTGGTAAAACGGGCCAAAGACAAGAACGACGACTTCCGGCTTATGGGCTTCGGCCACCGGGTCTACAAAACCTACGACCCCCGGGCCAAAATCATGAAAAAGATGTGCGACACCGTACTGTCCAAGCTGAAGCACAACGACCCGCTCCTGGACATCGCCAAACGTCTCGAAGAGGTGGCCCTGACCGACAGCTATTTCATCGACAAGAACCTGTACCCCAACGTGGATTTCTACAGCGGCATCGTCCTTCGGGCCCTGGGCATCCCGACCAACATGTTCACGGTGATGTTCGCCATCGGAAGACTTCCCGGATGGATCTCCCAGTGGAAGGAAGGGGCCGAAGACCCCGACTGGAAGATCAGCCGGCCGCGCCAGATCTACATGGGGGAAAATGTCAGGGATTACATCCCGCTGAACGAACGAAAATAGCTTTTTCCCTTTTCAGGTGATATAAAAACCCGGATGGCTGAAAGTCAACCGGGTTTTTTTATCCTTAAAAGCGACGTCACACCATGGAACATCACGGCACATACATCGAAGCGGCGGTGGCCGCCCCTCCCTGGGGAATCTACACCTACGCCGTTCCACCGGATCTCGTAGAGCAGGCGGAGACCGGACGGCGGGTCCTTGTGCCATTCGGTCACAGAACCATTACCGCCTTCGTTGTCTCCGTCAAGCGAGACGCTCCGCCTGAAAGTTTCGATCCGAAACCTGTTCTCGACGTTCTTGACGTCACTGCCCTATTCCATGAATCCCACCTTGCCTTTTTCAAGTGGATTTCATCCTACTACCTCTGCCCCCTGGGTGAAGTCATCAAAACGGCCCTGCCCGGAGGCATCACCGTCCAGGACATCACCCGGGTCCATATCAGCGAAAAAGGGCTGGATGCCCTGAACGATCAGGGCACCGGCGAAACGGAAAGAAAACTTCTCCAGGTTCTGTGCAGCGAAGGACCGAAACCCTCGTCCTGGCTTCTCAAAACACCGGTTCCCCCGTTCCGGGCATCCACGGTAAACGCCCTGTCCAGAAAAGGCCTGGTCCGCCTGACACGGGAACTGAAGAAAAGCACGACAGAACGGAAGTTCGAAACCTGGGTCACATTGACCGAAGAGGGCCTTTCCACCGAATCACTCAAACCGGCCCATCTTGAGCTGCTCGACCAGATCCGGTCCAGTGAAAGTCTGGCCCTGAAAGACCTTAAAAAACGGGAGGGGTTCAGCTCAGCCCGGCTGACCGCCCTTGAAATCCGTGGGTTTGTCCGGCGCTTCGACCAGCAGGTCTACCGGGACCCCTTTGGCGAGACCATCTTAGGCGACACAGCGCCGTCCCTGACCGAAGAACAGGAGCAGGTGGTCGGCCGGGTGACCCAAGCCCTTGCCGGCGGTTTTTCCACCTTCCTCCTTTTGGGCGTCACAGGCAGCGGCAAAACGGAAGTGTACATGCGGCTGGTCCAGAAAGCCCTGGATCTTGGGAAAAGCGCCCTGGTCCTGGTGCCGGAAATCTCCCTGATTTCCCAGACGGAAAAACGGTTCCGCATGCGCTTCGGAGACACCATCGCCGTGATCCACAGCGGGCTTTCCAAAGGTGAGAAATTCGACCAGTGGCTGAGGATCGCCGAAAAGCGGGTACACATCGTGATCGGTGCACGGTCCGCCATTTTCGCACCCCTTGAAAACACGGGGCTGATCATCGTGGACGAAGAGCACGACGGTTCGTACAAACAGGAAAACGGCCTGAAATACAACGCACGGGATCTTGCGGTGGTCCGGGCCAAACTGGACGGGGCTGTCTGCCTTCTCGGGTCCGCCACCCCCTCACTCCAGTCCTTCCACAACGCCGTCTCAGGAAAATTCATGGAACTTTCCCTGACCAAGCGTGTCAGCGACCGTCCCCTTCCCCGGATCGAACTGGTGGACCTGAAAACCTATCGCGACTATCCGGGCATCCGGAGTTTCATCACCCCGCCCCTGGAAGAGGCCATGGCCAGAACCCTTCACCAGAAAGAACAGATTCTCCTGTTTTTGAACAGACGGGGCTACGCCAACTTCCCCGTATGCGCCACCTGCGGTGAGACGCTGAAATGTGTGAGCTGCGATGTCTCCCTCACCCTTCACCAGTCGAAAAACGCCTACCGCTGCCACATGTGCGGTTACATGATTCCCTCGATCTCCAAGTGCCGGATCTGCAATTCCTCCAGCATCAAAAACCTGGGATTCGGAACGGAGCGCATCGAGGCGGCGGTCAAAGCCCTTTTCCCCGACGCCGCCGTGGCCCGGATGGACCAGGACACCACGGTACGAAGCGGGTCCATGGTGAAACTCCTCAAGGACGTCCGGGACCGCAAGACCGACATCCTGGTGGGAACCCAGATGCTCGCCAAAGGCCACGACTTTCCCGGCATCACCCTGGTGGGGGTGATCTGCGCGGACCAAAGCCTCAACTTCCCGGATTTCAGGGCCTGCGAACGAACGTTCCAGCTCCTGGCTCAGGTGGCGGGACGGGCCGGTCGGGGAGACCAGCCGGGCCGCGTGATCATGCAGACCTACAACCCGGATCACTTCAGCATCCTTGCTGCCGAAAAACAGGATTTCAGGGATTTCTACAGACAGGAAATCCAGTTCCGCCAGAGCCTGGGATACCCCCCGTTTTCCCGCATGATCCAGTTCAGGATCTCAGGGAAGAGCAAAACCGCCGCAAAGGAAGCGGCTGAAAAAACAGGGCTCTGGATCAGGGACACCCTGACCAGGCATCAGCCTTTTTTCGACGCCGTGGGCGTCCTGGGCCCCATCGAGGCGCCCATATTCAAGCTGGCGGACCATTACCGCTGGCAGATCCTCCTGAAATCCCATGACCAGAGGCCCCTTCACACCCTGGCCCGTCAGCTGGTCCGGGAAACCGGCCGGTCCCTGAAACAGGACGGCGTGAGGATCACCACGGACATCGACCCCTATTACCTCATGTAGACAAGGAGTCAAGACCATGAAGCTGGCCATCATGAGCGACAGCCACGACAACATCTGGAATCTTGAAAAGGCCCTGGCCAAGGTCAGAAAAGAAAAAGCCGACCTGATCGTTCATTGCGGGGACTTTGTCGCCCCTTTCATGCTCAAAGAGCTTGAAAAAGCCGGGGTCCCCGTTTACGGCGTCCTGGGCAACAACGACGGAAGCGGATTCCTCCTGGCGAAAACAGCCTTTTCGGAACTCAAACAGATCACCCTGTTCGAACTTACCGGTCACCTGGAACTGGACGGGTTTTCCCTGGCTTTCACCCACCAGCGGACCGTGGCCGAAGGCCTGGCCGCCACAGGCCGGTACGACCTGGTTTGCTACGGCCACTCCCATGTTTACCGGCTCGAAACCGTTGGAAAAACCCTGCTTTTAAACCCCGGAGAAATCATGGGAAAGGAAGGCCGGCCGGGCTTCTGCACCGTGGACACCCTGACCCTGGAGGTGCTCCGGCACGAGATCTTGGGGGGGAATCACTAGATCCTTGACTTTCTGTTTTTCGGAGCCTAAGGTAGGTTTTGCATGAAATCTGAAACATGCGATGATTCTCATTTTGCAGGACAATAATCATGAAAAAAATCAACATACTGCTTATCCCGCTCCTGATGTTTGCCTGGACACAGACGGTTCAGGCAGCCCCTGGTGAAAACCGGGCATCATGGGCGATATTCGCCGACGCCTCAGGAGCTTCTTCCCGCTCAGAGTCCACAAAAACTCAGGAAACGACCCGGGAGAAAAAAAGAGGGCTGGCCGGACTTTTCACCAGCTCGTCGCAAAACCAGCGCGGAGATGCCGTTGTCCTGGCGTCCAGCGCCGCCTCACCGGCCCAGGCATCCAAAGTCTTTGTACCGGAAATGGAGTTCACATTCAGGGATGTTTACGAAGGCGAGGCGGTGGTTCATGACTTCGTTATCCGGAACAAAGGGAACGCCCCCCTGGATATCATCAATGTCAACCCCGGCTGAGGCTGCTCCACCGTTTCGTTCACGAAACGGATTTCTCCAGGTGGAGAAGGAAAAATCACCATCAAGGTAAACACCAAAGGTTACGGCGGCCGAAAGATGGCCAAGACAGTCCAGGTGACCACCAACGACCCCTCGTCGCCCCAGACCAAACTGGAAATCAAGGGATTGGTGAAAAAGGCGGCGAACGTCCAGCCCGATTACGTCCGGCTGGCTGGCAGACTGGGATCGAAAATGGAAAAAAAGGTGACCGTTACGCCGACAGCGGATTTCCCTTTCAGGATCAAACAGCTGAAAACAAAGAAAAAGGGGAATATCCGAACCGTGTTCAAGGCGGACGGCAAAGGCTATGAAGTCACGGTGACAAGTGTCTATCCAAGGGAAGGGTCTTTCGACGATGAGATCATCATCACGACAGACAATCCCAAACTTCCTGAACTCCGGATCCCGGTGAACGCCTACGTCCTTCCCGCGGAACCCGGGAGATAAGGATGGAGGCGGGGCAAAACGTAAAAAGCGTGAAAGTGCTGGCCTTCGACTGTGACGGCGTGATGTTTGACACGGAAAAATCCAACCGGATTTACTACAACCGGATACTGGAACATTTCGGCCGTCCCCCGCTCACCCGTGAGCAGTTCGACTACGTTCACATGAGCACGGTCAAGGAGGCCCTTTATTTCCTGTTCAAGGACATGGACAACCTGGACGCGGTCTTTGACTTCACCCGGTCCATGACCTATGACTCGCTGATCCCCCACATGGAGATCGAACCCTTTTTGAAACCCCTTCTTCACACGGTGAGGAAGGTCATGAAAACCGCCATCGCGACCAACCGTTCCACCACCATGAACGGGGTGATAGCCTACCACGGCCTGTCGGATCTTTTCGACTTGGTGGTCACCTCCCTGGATGTGGAACGGCCCAAACCCCATCCGGACCAGCTGATCCGAATCATGGATCACTTCCAGGCCGCTCCGGATGAGGTGCTTTACATCGGCGATTCAAAAACGGACGAACAGGCAGCCCTTACGAGCGGTGTGCCTTTTGTGTCTTATAAAAACCCCTCCCTCAGCGCCGCCCATCACATCGGGGACCTGCGGGAGATCCTGGCCATCCTGAATCTGTGATGGCAAGACATTGAACCAAGATTGACGCATTAATACCGTATCAAATCAAATCACAAGGAGCCGTACATGAAAAAAAACCTGTTTGCAGCCGTTCTTGTCATACCCGTTGTTTTCGTCATGGGGTGCAGCAAGGGCCAGGATGTGGAAAAAGTCACCGAACTCACGACCCCGGCCCAGAAACTCGGGTATTCCCTGGGATCGGACATTGGAAAATCCTTTAAGAAAAACGAAATGGACATCGACAAAAACGCCTTTGTCCAAGGCTTCATCGATGGACTTTCCGACGCCCCGGCCCTTCTCACGGCCGATGAGACACGGGATATCCAACAGCAGGCCATCATGGACATGAGGAAGAAACTGTCTGAAAAACGTCAGATCGCTGGCGAACAGAACAAGAAGGAAGGCGCAACATTTCTTGCTGAAAACGCCAAGAAACCCGGTGTGAAAACCACCGCGTCCGGCCTCCAGTATGAAGTCCTCACCGAAGGCAAAGGCCCTGTTCCCAAAGATTCGGACCGTGTCCAGGTCAACTACAAGGGAACCCTGATCGACGGTACGGAATTCGACAGCTCTTACCAGAGGGGCAAACCTTCCACGTTCGCGGTAAAAGGCGTGATTCCCGGCTGGACCGAAGCCCTCCTGATGATGCCCGTGGGCAGCAAGTGGAAAATCGTGGTGCCCAGTGAACTGGCCTACAAGGAACACGGCGCCGGAACGAAAATCGGCCCCAACGCCACCCTGGTTTTCGAAATCGAGCTGGTGGCCATCGGTGACAGCCCTGTTGAATCAGGTGTCGGCCCCACAGGCCCTGGCGCAGCGGCAGCCCCTGCAGCAGCCGCACCGGCTCCTGCGGCTGCTCCGGCACCCGCTCCCGCTCCTGCGGCCAAACCCTGATCCATTTCAGGGACCCTTTGAACGAAAAAAACCGGGCTTAAACAGCCCGGTTTTTTTGTTCAGACAGTTCAAATCAGTACTCTTCAAACTCCTTGTCTTCAGGATCATCCAGGGCAAGGTAGATGCCTTTTTTCCTGTCCTGGGTTTCAGGCTCCGGCAGGGCCCGGGGAGCCGCCGCCTTTTGTTTGGCTTTTTTCACTTCAGACGGGGCTTTCAACACGTTTCGTTCGGCTTCGAGGCCATACCGCCCCTGCCCCACCTTGAAAAATGAAATCACTTCGCTGAGCTGGCTGGCCTGGGCTGAAAGTTCTTCGCTGGTCGCCGCCATTTCCTCACTGACCGATGCGTATTCCTGGATAATCTGGTTGAGCTGGTCCACGCTCATGGTCACCTGCTGGATGCCTTCGGCCTGTTCCAGGCTGGCCGAACTGATCTCCTGGACCAGCTCCGACGTCTTTTTGATGTTGGGAACGATGTTGTCCAGAAGGGTTCCGGCCTTTTCGGAAATATCCACGCTGGACGTGGAATAGGCGCTGATCTCCTGGGCCGCCTTCTGGCTCCGTTCCGCCAGTTTCCGGACTTCGGCGGCCACCACGGCGAATCCTTTACCGTGATCCCCGGCCCTTGCCGCCTCGATGGCCGCGTTCAGGGCCAGCATGTTGGTCTGGCGGGCGATCTCTTCCACAATGCTGATCTTGGCCGAAATGGTCTTCATGGCCGACACGGTTTCCACCACGGCCCGTCCGCCCTCTTCGGCGTCCGATGAGGCCTGGATGGCGATGGACGCCGTGGTCCTGGCATTATCGGCGTTCTGCTGAACCGTGGAGTTCATCTCCTCCATGGAGCTGGACACCTGTTCCACGCTGGCCGCCTGTTCCGACGTGCCCTGGGACATCTTCATGCTGCTGGAACTGATCTCCTGGCTGCCGATCTCCACCTGTTTCGCCGCTGTCTGGACATTGAACACGATGTTGGCGATATTCCTGACCATGGTATCCATGGATTCCATCAGCCTGTCGTTTTCCGACCGTTTTTTCACATCCACCTCCAGGTCTCCCCTGGAAATACTGTGAGCGATGTCCGCCACCTCCCGTGTGGAGCGGATCAGATCGTTCAGACTGTTCTTGATGTCGTTGAAATCCCCTTTGTACTCCTGGATTATGGCGTCCGGAATATCTCCGATGGCCATGCGTCGAAGGGCGTCGGATGTCATGGTGATGGGTTTGACAAACTCCTCCACCAGACCGTTGATGTTCATCACCAGTTCTTTCCATCCGTTTTCGAACTGGGCCGCGTCTCCCCGGCTCGACAGATCCCCGTCCTTCACGCTCAGCGAGATCCTGTTGATCTCACCGGCCATGTTGTTCAGGTTGACCACCATGGCTGTCAGGGCTTTTCCGAGGACATCCTGTTCGGACAAGACCTCCACCCGGGTCGCCAGATCCCCGCGGGCGATCTTTTCAGCCACGCCGGCTTTGAGTGCCAGACTCTCCCTCACCTTGTCCATGGACTGGAGAAGTCGACCGATTTCATCGGTCCTCTCCGCCAGGCTTTCCCCGCTTTTCCGGTCTCCGGCGTTCAGGTTGCCCGTGCACAGCTCTTCGGCAAGGGCCACCATTTTATTGATCGGCCTTGAAATACCCTGACTGATGATCCAGATGAAAAACACACCCACCACCATGGCAAACACAATGAGAACCACCAGCAGGGTTCTTGTTTTTGTGAACATGCCCTCCGCAGCCTCATGGGCCTTTTCAGCCTGTTTCAGATTGATCTCGGTGAGTTTGTCGATCTGATCTCTCATCTTCTCAAACTGTTCCTTGGCTTCGCCTCGGGTGAGTTCGATAGCCCTTGCCCTTCCTTGAGGAGTGTCGGTCTTTCTCTCGGACACCACCTGCCCCGAAGTTACAGTCCAGCCGTCCCTCTCTTTTTCGAACACGGGGATCAATTCAAGTTCACCGGGGTCCGACGCCAGAGCCTTGTATTTGTCCCACCGTTCGTTCATCTGTTTCAGATTGGTGGCGTATTCCTCATCAAGCTCCTTGAACAGATCGCTTTTCGCGTCGGTGAACATCATAGATCTTTCGGCCACGAGCAGTTGCTGAAGATCCCTGTCGGCTTCGATCAGATAGTCGATGGCCGGCAGCCGGACGGCAAACACATCGTCCAGCTGTTTCTTGATCTGGCTCATGCTGAAAAAACCGAAGGCCCCGATCAACCCCATAAAGACGATCAGCGTGGCAAAGCTGACCAAAAGCTTGGTTCCAACTTTTAAATTATTGAAGTTTTTCATTTCGTTCTCCTCGTCTTCTTTTCAAGGATTAAAAGGGCTCACACCCTGAACCTGTCCACAAGATGTTTGATCTGTTCCGACAACTTGCTCAGCTCCACCGCGCTCGAGCTGACCTGGGCGCTGGATGCCGAAATATCTTCCGTACTTCTTTTCACCTGGCCGATATCTTTTGAAATGCTCGTCACAGCCGTTGAACTGTGGTTGATGTTGGTACTGACCTCCTCGATCCCCTGGGCGGCCTGGGCCACGTTGCCCACAATTTCCCGTGTCACGGCGGTCTGTTCTTCGATGGCCGCGGCAATCCCCGACACAATGTCGTTGACCTTGCCCACCACACCGGCAATGGCGCCGATCCCGGCAACGGTTGTTTTCGACGACTCCTGGACCGAAGCGATCTGTTCCCTGATGGTGATGGCCGCAGTGGCGGTCTGTCGGGCCAGCTCCTTGATCTCGTTGGCCACCACGGCAAACCCTTTGCCCGCTTCTCCGGCCCTTGCCGCCTCGATGGTGGCATTCAAGGCCAGGAGGTTCACCTGCTCTGATATTTCCGTGATGGTTTCCACCACACGGCTGATCTCCTGGGCAGCCTCTCCAAGCTGGTCCACCTGCTCCGAAGCCGTTTTCGCCTGAACCACGGCATCCCCGGTAATCGATCGTGCCGTGTCCGTGTTTTTCGCGATTTCTGAAATGGTCGCCGTCATCTCTTCGGTGGCTGTGGCCACCATGTTGACATTGGTGGTGGCCTGTTCCGAAGCGGCGGCCACGGAGGTGATATTTTGGCTGACCTGTTCTGCGGAGGCGGCTACAGCCATGGATTGATCGGCTGTTTCACTGGCCCCGCCGCTCAAGTGTTCCGAAATGGACGAGAGTTCGGTTGACGCGCTGTTCAGTGTGTTGACGTACCCGATGATGTCCGTGATCATGGATTTCAGCTGGGCGGCCATGGAGCCCAGTGCCCCCAGCAGGGTTCCGATTTCGTCCCGCCCACTCTGGGCAACGGTCACGGTAAAATCGCCCCGGGCCATGGTTTCGGCAAGGGATACGGCACAGCTGATCGGCCGGGTGATCAGTCCTGCGATGACGATTCCGAACACGATGCTGCCCGCGATGCCCACGGCCAGGAGCACCGAGATCAGAATACCTGAGCGCCGCCCTTGTTCAGTGACCTCCGAAGCCACCGACTGGATGTATTCATGACCCAGTTTCGCAATATCATCCACCTTGGATTCAAAGGTATAGATCTCATTCTTAAGCGTCTCCATCATGGCGTTGCCCGTCTGGGCCGTGATGGCTTCATCGGCCTGAACAGCCTGGGCCAGTTTGACGAAGCCCTCCGCATAGGTTTGATGGGACGATTCAGCCTCAGCCAGGGCTGTTCGCATTTTTTCAGCCAGTTCCGTATCCTCCGGTACCGAATCCTTCATCTTCGTGATCTTTGCCCCGGTTTCATCCGCCACGCCCTTGAACTTCGAGATATACCCGTCCTGCTTCTCCTTGTCGCCAATGTTGATGAAGAAATCCTTCTCGTAACGGCGATGTTGCAACGCCAGAGCCTCCAGCTCCATGGAGTCCGTGAGGAAAACCATATCCTCGGTCACGACATGATTGAAAACGCGGTTGCCCGTTGTGATCCGTGACAAACCAATCCCCCCGACCACAGCCGTGATCATGGCCGAGATCAGAAAAGCCCCAATCAGTTTTTTCTTGATGGAAATATCCGCTAACATGCTCTTTCTCCTTTGTATCGCCTTAAACGACGACGTGGATAAACCTGGACTCTTAAATTGTTATGAAAAATCAACCGTGTAGATCCATTGGTTCCGTGAAGTGGCTTTCTTGAAAATGGAAGCTTATCAGATGAATTATCGGTTGATAATTTACCTGGCTTTAATCTTTTTATGATTGGAATCAGAATGTGAAAAGGAAGGCGGGCACACGTTTCCGCCTGACGTCAACCTCTGGCAAGGAGCGTCAGGCGAAAACAGAAAAATCAGGGAAGCTGGGGTTTCAGGTGGGCCCAGGGTTTGGCTTTTTCGAGCTGTCCGGCCAGCCGGAACAAGGTCGCCTCGTCGCACATCCGGCCGGTGAAAAGCATGCCCAGGGGCAGGCCGTCCCGGGTCTGGTGCAGGGGAACGGACATGCCGGGCAGCCCGGTGATGTTGCCGACCAGGGTGAAGCCCATTTTACTCAATGTCTTGTTGGAAAACAGTTTCACGAAACCGATTTTCATCAGGATGCGGCCCACCGGTGCACGGCTTGTGACGTTCATGGACACTTCCTCCACCGGGTTGGGCATCACCGTGCCGTGGGGCATAGGCGGGGAAACCAGGGTCGGGGTCAGGAACACGTCGTAATTGGTGAGGAACCGCCCCATGGCCAGCTGAACATCGTGCCAGCCCATGCGGGCCTGGACCAGATCGCAGCCGGTGAGCGACCGTCCGATCATGGCCATGGACAGGGTGGTGGGTTCCAGTTTGTTGAACGCCTCCCGTCCCAGTTCCCGTTTCACCAGTTCACCCACGGCCGCCACATGAGAGGTCACCACGACGGTGAAGTCCCGCCAGATCACACTCCGGTCCATCACCGGATCGGCCTCTTCCACGTGGTGGCCCAGAGATTCAAGGAGCCGGGCCGTTTCCTCCAGGCCTTTCACGGCTTCCGGGTGGACGGCCGTTTCAATGAAGGGTTTCTTCGAAAACGCGATGCGCAGGCGGCCCGGGTCCTGGCCCACCGACGCCAGATAGCCGTTAGGATCTTTCGCCACCTGGTAGGGTGCCCCGATTTCAGGGCCTGCGGTCAGGTCCAGCATGGCCGCGCTGTCCCGGACAGACCGGGTGAGAACATGAGCCGACACCGCACCGTCCCAGCCGTCTCCCAGCTCGGGTCCCAGGGGGTTCAGTCCCCGGGAGGGTTTCAGACCGAACACCCCGCAACAGGCCGCAGGAAAACGGATGGATCCCCCGCCGTCCGATCCGGACGCCATGGGAACCATGCGGGCGGCCACGGCGCAGGCCGATCCTCCGGACGAGCCGCCGGTGCTGAAGCCCCGTCGCCAGGGATTGTGGGCAGGTCCGTGGGCTTTGGGTTCGGTGGTGATGGTCAGCCCGAGTTCCGGGGTATTGGTCTTGCCGAAAGGAACCACGCCGGCCCGGAGATACCGGTTGACCAGCTCGCTGTTTTCCGTGGGGACGTAACGAATGCCCCGGCTTCCCATGAAAATCGGCTCCCCTTGAAAATTGTCGATCAGATCCTTGAGAAGAAAGGGGACGCCTTTGAACGGTCCGTCGGGAAGGTCGTTCTGCGACATGATCCTGGCCCTGTCGTAAAAGGTATGAACCACGGCGTTGAGCTGGGGATTCAGGGTCTCCACTTTTTTGATCGCCGTTTCAAGCAGTTCCCTGGGTTCCACCTCTCCTTTTTTCACCAGCTCCCCAAGGGCCAGCCCGTCATAGTCCTCATACTCACCGATCATGTTTCCCCCTGTTGGTTTCGACGTTTCATTTTCTTTCATTTCATTAAACACAGATCACGGCATTTCGTTTCGCTTCAGCCGTTTTTTCAATACTCCAGACTGAGAAAAATTCCGGCCCCCTTCCGTGAAGGTGGAATCAGGCCCACGGTCACGGGAAGAGCTCTTTTCAGATCCTCGATAAACCGTCTGGCCTGGGCCCGGTTGTACTTGTGGGCCGCGGTTACCGACCCGTGGATACTTCCGGCGTAAAACCCGAACCCCACAAAGGAGACCACGCCCCCCAGGGCGTAATCGTCATGTTTGAACGAGCGGATCGCCGAGTAGATCAAGCCGCCGTTGATGATAAAAGAAACCAGGGCGTCTTTGGGCCTTTCGCAGTAAAGGTAGCCCGCCCCGGGGACCAGGGCCAGCGCGCCCGAAACCACCGGGTTTTTTCGTGGGATTTCCGGGGTTTTGTCAAGGCCTTCCAGGATCTGGTCCACAGGGTAAAGACTCCGTGAACCCTGATCCATGGTCGAAAAGGCCTGCCTGGCCATGCCCCAGGAACCCGTGTCCAGGTAAAGCCAGGCCAGGGCGTATCGGGCTCTTTCTTTCACCGATTCGTCTTTCGAACCCCGGATCAGGTTCTGGAGTTCCACGGCCCCCAGAAGAGGGTTGCCGGTTTTTTCGTGGCATCTGGCCGTCATGAAACCGGCGTCCACGGCAAAGGGATCTTCGGGAATTTGACGTGAAATGTCCTGGAAAACCTGGAGGGCTTCAGGATACCTGCCGCCGTTCATCCAGCAGAGACCCGTGAGGTACCGGGCTTCTGAAACCCGAACGTCATCGGCGAAAAAATGGACAAACCGCTTGAACTCCACCACGGCGGAAATGTAATCTCCGCTTTCATAGAGTGTGCGGGCGTACGTGAACTGGGCCTCGCCGTCCAGGGTCAGAGCCTCCCCTTGGGCCTGCTCCGTGTGAAAGAAGCACATGAGAAAACAGAAAAGCACCACGATCCGGCATTTCAATGATCCATGCCCTCCCTGGAGCCCGCCCACCAGAAATCGTTGGCCGACAGGGGGTCTTCCACGACCCTTTCTTCGCCTTCAACCAGAATGGCACTGACGTTGGCCTCGTCTCCCCCGCAGCGGATCAGCCGGTCGCAGCCCAGGATCCAGCCCAGGAACCAGCCGTGCTTCACCACAGCTTCCGCCGTGTAGGACGAACAGGACGGCCTCATATGGCAACGGTCACCGTCCACAGGAGAAACCACCGCCTGATAGAACCGGAATACAGCGGGCACACGGGCCGGTTCACGTTCCGAAGGTTTTTTCGGGACGCCGGCGCAGGCGGCGGTCAACCCCAGCGCACAAACGAACAAGGCCCAGCCCATCATCTTAAAGATACCCGGACAGGAAGCGCCTTGCCCGTCTTTACCCATGGGTCACCCGGAGCACTTCCTCGATGGACGTCACCCCTTCCACCAGCTTCTTGAGGCCGTCCACACGGAGGGTCTTCATGCCGCGCTTGACGGCGTGGGTCTTGATCACGTTGGAGTCCGACGTTTTGAGGATCAGGCTTTTGATGTACTGGTCCATCACCATGATTTCCATGATGGCGGTCCGGCCCCGGTAGCCGGTATGAAAGCAGTTTTCGCAACCTCTGGGCCGATAGAAGGGAATGTGCCGGCACTTGTCCAGGGGAAGGCCCGCCATGTTGATCATGTTGGCGTCCGGCCGGTACTCTTCCCGGCAGTCGGTGCACAGGGTCCGGACAAGCCGCTGGGCCACGATGGCGTTCAGGGCCGAAGACAGGAGAAAGGGTTCCATGCCGATATCCACCAGACGGGTGACGGCGCTGGCCGAATCGTTGGTGTGGAGCGTGGAGAAAACAAGGTGACCGGTGAGAGCCGACTGGATGGCGATTTCCGCCGTTTCGCCGTCACGGATCTCTCCCACGAGAATCACGTCAGGGTCCTGGCGGACGATGGACCGGAGGCCGCTGGCAAAGGTCAGGTCGATCTTGGGGTTCACCTGGATCTGGCCGATGCCGTTCAGCTGGTACTCGATGGGGTCCTCGATGGTGATGATGTTGATCTCCGGCGAATTGATGGCCGAGAGAATCGCGTACAGCGTGGTGGTTTTTCCGCTTCCCGTGGGTCCGGTGACGAGAATGATGCCGTTGGGCTGGCGGATCAGGTGTTTCAGGGTGTCCAGTTTGTCCTGGGAAAGGCCGAATTCGGTGAGGGTGAGAAGAGCCCCGGCCTTGCTGAGAAGACGCAAAACCACCCGTTCACCGAAACTGGTTGGCACGGTGGACACACGGATATCCACGTCGTTTTCCCCGATACGCACGTCGATGCGACCGTCCTGGGGCAGTCGTTTTTCGGCGATGTTCAGCTTGGCCATGACCTTGATACGGGAGATCAGGGCTGACTGGATCCATTTGGGCGGTTTCAGGAGATCGTAGAGGATTCCGTCCACCCGGTACCTGACCTTGAAGCTGTCCTGGTAGGGCTCGATGTGGATATCGCTGGCCCTGGCCTTGATGGACTGGGAGATGATGTGGTTCACCAGCTTGATGATCTGGGATTCGCTGGTGTCGTCCAGGAGGTCCGCCGTTTCCTCGATCTCGCTGATGATGGTGCGGCTGCTCTCCTCCATGTCCTGGACGAGCTGCTGGGCCGAATCCCGGCTCAGGTCGTAGGCCCGGTTGATCATGGATACGATGGCGTCCCGGGTGGACAGCACGGTTTCGTAGTGGTCGATGTTAAGAAGCCGGGCCAGGTCGTCGAGCTGGTGGATATGAAGGGGGTCGTTCACCGCGATGATGTGGTGATCCGGCAACTTTGCCCTGGAATCCCCGCCGCCTGTTCCCTTTTCCGTGACCGGGCTTTCCAGGTCAATGATATCGCTGTCTTTCCCGTCCTCTTTTTTGGTTTCTCCGGGAAGCAGGGGAACCATGAAGTTCTTTTTGAGAAACTGGATGGACACCTTGGAGGTGAACGCAGTGTCAAGTCGTGTCTGGGGAAGTTCCGCCCAGAAGGGCATCTGGTATTGTTCGGCCACGGCCTGGAGAAACTGGGCTTCGGTGACCACATTCTTGCGGATCAGCACCTCGCTGGTCTTGAGGTTCTGCTCCCGCCCCAGGTCCCTGGCCTCGGCAAAAGTCCTGGGGGAGACGTTGAACTTCTCTTCAAGGATCTGTGACAGTTCTTTTCTCATAGCCCTACTCATTCCAGCGGCTCGTGTCGATATCCTCCTCGATCACGGGACCGATATCGATGACCTTGTGCTTCTCCCCCTTTTTTCCTCGTTCACCGGGGTACATCCGGATGGACTCCTGGCGCATCTCGTTGATTTCCTTATACTTCTTATCATACATGTCCCGGGCCTCCTTGCCGTTTTTCACCACATGGGAGGTGAGAAACACGTAGAGGTTGGTCTTGGACTGGGACTGGCCGATGGAACTGAACAGGTATTTCAACAGGGGAATGTCCCCGAGACAGGGGACTTTGTACCGGGTGTCGCTCTGGCTTTCGTCGATCAGGCCGCCCAGAACCACGGTGTTGCCGTCATCCACGATCACCGTGGTGTCGATGGCCCGTTTCAGGGTGGACGGAGACAGGCTCTGGGTATCGCCGAGAACCCGGCTTGTTTCCTGGGCGATCTTCAGTCGGATCTTCCGGTCCTCGTTGATGTGGGGTGTGATTTTCAGGGAAATGCCCACGTCCTTGTACTCGAAGTTGTTGTAGTCCGTTTCCCCGGTCACGTTCTTGGTGAGGTAGGGGATCTTTTTCCCCACGGTGATGCTGGCCTCTTCGTTGTTGGTGGTCAGGATCTGGGGGGTGGAGAGGATCTGCACGTCCTCGTCTTTCTTGTAGGCCTGGATCACGGCTCCGAGGCTCGGAAACGACACCCCGCCGATTTTAAGCGCTTCGGAGAACACACCCATGGCAAATCCGGTGGGAAGGACGCTGACACCCGGAGCCGTGGTGCTGAGACCCGCAAGGCCCGCCGTATTGGTATAACCGCTGCCCCCGTCAAATCCGACGCCCACCCCGGCCGCCTTTCCGTTGATGGTGGTGTCTTTGCCCACGGTCCATTCCATGCCCAGGTTGAAGTTCTTGTCCACGTTGACTTCCATGATCAGGCATTCGATATACACCATGGTTCTGGGGATATCGAGTTTCTTGATCACGTCTTCGATCACCGTGTAATCGCTTTTTTCAGCCACGATGATCAGGCTGTTGGTGGCCTTGTCTGCGGTGATCTGCACCTTGTCACCCTGGATGGGAGGGGCTTTTCCCTTGTCTCCCTCGGCTGCGGGCTGTTTTTTCGACAGGTTCAGGAGCACCGTGGCCATGTCTTCGGCCGTGGCGTTTTCAAGGTAGTACACATGAATTTTTTCCTTACCCTGGGGGATCTCCTTGTCAAGAAGCCGGACAAGGCTGCTCACCTTTTCCGTTTCTCCCTTGCTCCCCATGACCACCACGCTGTTGGTCCGTTCGTCGGCTTCAAACTGGACGGTTTTCCCGGCCTTGGGACGTCCGGGCGTCTGGGCCTTGTTGAACACGCTGTTCAAAAGGGCGGTGAATTTGGTGCAGTCCGCATACTGGAGGGGAATCACCGTCACCTCCTGTCCGATGCCCGCCACGTCGATGGCGGCCAGGATCTTCAGCAGACGTTTGATGTTGGAGGCCAGATCGGTGATGATCAGCATGTTGGTGGGCTCGTAGGACAGAATGCTGCTGTTCCGCGACACCAGGGGGGTGAGAAGGCGTTTGATCTCCTCGGGATCGGCGTATTTCAGGGGGATCAGCTGGGTGATGATCCGGTCGTCGGTGGGCATGCCCTCCCTTCTCAGCCGGGTGAGGATGTTCCGCTGCTGAGCGTCCTTGGCCGGAACGATCTTGATCAGGCTGCCCGATTTCACCGCGGCGTAGTCGTGGACCTCGAGAACCGACTCGAACACCCGGTAGGCCTCGCTGATGGACACGGTTCCCGGGGACACGATGGAGACCTTGCCTGAAACCTTCCGGTCGATGACGAAGTTCTTGCCCGTGATTTCGCTGATGAACTTGATGAAAACCCGGATGTCCACATCGTTGAAATCAAGATGGACCCGGCCGTTTTTCACTTCCTGGTCCTTGCTTTTCATGGGTCCCCGGTCCGTGGCGGGTCTCAGGGCTCCCCGTGAGGCCGACGGGGCGGAGTAGCGGCCGTAGTTCGGCACGTCCACGGGCACCGGGGGAGGTTCGGGGGCGGGCGCGGGTTCAGGAACTTCCGGTGCCTCCACGGGAGGCTGTTCGGCGTTCAGGGCCTCCATGGGGTTGGCCGTGGAGCTGTCCGCCAGGGTCCTCGTCCGTCTGCCCATGCTCGAGAAAGGGGAATCCGCCATACCGGACCCGATAAGCATGAGAAAAATGCACACGGTCGCCGCAAAGGTTGAAACCCGTTTCTTTTTCATCGCCGCCGTTCCGTTCTTGTTTCGTGTCATGTGTTTCATACCATCCCGCGCTTTCATTACTTCACATTGTAGTCAAGGGTCTGGACCTGCCCCCTTCGTTTGATCTCGATCTTCATGTTCTGCATGTTCTTCAACCCGGCGTAGAGCTTCATGGCGTCATCCACGGACTGGATTTTGCTGCCATCCACACCCAGGATGATGTCGCCGTTCCGGAGTCCCAGTTTCTTGAACACCGAATCCCCCCTGATCCCGCTGATGATCAGGCCGTCGGACTGGCCGTTGCTGAAATGGGGCCGGATCCGCACATCCTTCATCAGGGTGTTCAGATCCTTGATGGATTCGTTGATCAGGTTTCTTTCCACCGTGATGCTGCCCGATCCCGTTCCCGCAGGTCCCATGGGGCCCGCCATACCGGGGCCGCCGTCCGCCCCCCCTTCCCCGTCCATGGTTTCAAGGATCTGGTCCTTGCCGTTCACGCTCAGCACCACCTTGTTCCGGAAAACATGGGTGAGGGTGGCGTTCTGAACTTTGTCCCCCACCTTGTAAAGTCCCTGACTCCGGGTGCTTTTGTCCTCGATGATGGCCCAGGCCATGTCTCCCCCTCCGGCGATGGTTCCCCAGAGGGTCAGCTGAAGGTCGGTCTTCTCCAAGTCGTCCAGGCTCAGCATGCCGTCCGACCCCCTGGATGCCATAGACCCCACCATGAACAGGTTTCTTGAGGCCACCTGATCGTAATCGCCCAGGGCTTTGGGTTTCAGTTCGTCAGCCCGGGGGACGTCGGAACCCACCGACCTTGAAGGAGCCGGGGCTGTCCTGTCCATGAACGACGTGACGGCCTTGTAGAACGTGCCGGTGCACAGCCCGATAAACGCCGTGATCAGGAGGACGTTGACAATGGTAAAATATCGGTCAAGCATAGATACGAAACCTTTTCGTTAATTCAGCGAGTAACTGGGCGAACCGATCATGCCTGAAATTTTGAAAGGGATCTCACCCTCCCCGTTCGCGCTTCCACCCAGCACCATGTCGATGGGCATGGTCTTGCCCAGCTTTTCAAGCAGGCTCTTCTCCGGTTTCAGGGAACCGGTGAGGCGCAGGGAGCTTGTTTCAAACGGTTCCCGGATAAACACCGACCCTTTCACGGTCCCGTCGATCTCGTTTCCCTCGATGACGCAGTTCTCGATGGCCAGTTTCCGGCTCTTGATGTCCATCGAGGCGGTCAGGTCGTTGAACGTCAGGCTTTCCACCGAAAACAGCGGTTCCGTGGGCTGGATCATCAGATTCTTGATGTTCAGGCTCAGGCGGCCGTTGCCACGGCCCTCGGGGCTGTAACCGCCTTCGGCGTTGAGAATCCCCTTCAGCCCCACACCGGGCATGAAACCCTGAACCTGGTTCTTAAACAGGGCCAGATCGATATCCGCGAGAACCATCTCCTCCACCCCGACCCCGCCTCCGGCAGACCGGTCCAGACGAACCTTGCCCTTGGTTTTGCCTCCGAAAACTTCAGCGGAAAAAGACACGGCCGGAGTTTTGCCCATCAGGGAAAAATAACCGGGCCGGAGATTCACCGAGGCGGCCTCCACAGCCATGACCCGTGGCCTTGTCACCACCACACCTTTCAGGGAAAGACCCAACGTCAGGGTGGGCCGGGCCTTTTCGATGGTCACGGTGATGCCTCCCCCGTGGCGGGCCGCCAGGGTTTCGAGGTAGTCCGCAAAATCCTCCGACGGGAAAAGAGCCCAGAGAAAAAACAGAACACAGGCCACGACGTAAAGAACATAGGCCTGCCTGCGGCCCATGATGTTTCCCAGTTTTTCCAGTCTGATTCCAGCCAATATCCCGACTCCGTCCGCCTGCCTCGCCTTTCGGCCGTCAACCCTCGCCTTCCACGGTTTCGATCTGGAGGATCGCCGTCAGAAGTTCGTCCTTGCCAGATTTGGTCAGGGACACTCCCCGGACGAACACGGCGTTCGGCGAGGTTTCCACCTGAAACAGAAAATCCATCAGTTTTTTCATATCCACACCCTGGAGCTTGATTTCAACCAGGGACAGCGTGACCTGGGTGTCTTTCTGAACCGACTTGGACGGTTTCATGTAGCTGATGTTTTCCTTGATCCCCGTCTGTCCGGCCAGCTGTTCGAGAAAGGCGAAAAGGGTGAATCCGCTGTCCTTGCCCGCGGCCATGCGCCGGAGGGAGTCCCCCCTGGCCATCATGGACATGTATTCGTCACGCATCACGGCCATTTCCTGGACCTGCAAGGCCTTTTCGGCGATCATCTTCCTCCGTTTGTCCCGGCCTTCAATGAAAGGCGAGATCAGAACCTGGTAGACCAGAAGCACGACCACAAGGACCACGGCCCCGCTCACGGCGATCCGTTCACGGACCGTCATGTTCTTGAACTGATTCACCAGCCGGTCCACGGGCAGACGCCTGACCAGATCCTGGACCGGAACACGCCTGAGGAGATCGTCGATTTTCAACCGGCTGAGTATCCGCTGAATCATTTATTCCGCCCCTTTGAATTCGATGGTGAGTTTGAAACGGACCGCCTTGTCGTTCTGTTCCCCGGAGGTTGACGTGATCACCACGGCCTTGACATAGGGTATGGTTTCGAGCTTTGTCTTCACGGTGTCCACGGTGGCGTAGGTGTCTGCGCTTCCGGACAGCTTCAGGTCCTCGGCGCCCAGGACGAAGCGATCCAGTTCCACGGTAAGAGCCGGGTCCAGCCTGGTGCTGATGTCGTTCAGGAGATCGATGACACGGATGTTCCCCGCGTTGGACTGGGAAAAATCCTTTTTCTTCTGTTCACTGGACAGCTTGGCCTTGAGTTCGTTGTACGGGTCCACCACTTTGCCCACACTGGGGAAAATCTCTTTGTAGATCGACAGCATCTGCCGGTCGTAATCCTTGATCCTGCGGTTCATGCCATAGGAATCCAAGGCGGTGTGGAACAAAAAGGCGACAAACACCATGGCGGCGAGAATTCCCGTCCGTGAAAGACGCTGCCTGTACTCCGCAAGGTATTTGCCCACGGCCACGAACCGCTGGGTAAGGGTGAGGCCCCGCACGCCGTAAAGCCCGCCGTAGCACAGGGCCAGGGCGCCTGAAAACAGGTCTCCGTCCCAATCGTCCCTGACCCGTTCGTCCAGTTCGATGCCGGACGCTTCCAGAAAACGCACGGGCTCCACGGGAAGGCCCGTCACTTTGGCCAGAATATCCAGGGTTCCCGGTTTTTTGAGCGAGGGTCCTGTCACGAAAAGGGCTTCCGGTGCATAGGCTTCGTCGTACTGTTCCGAGTAGGCCAGGGTGGTCCGGATCACGTTCAGGCCCGCCTGACGGCCCCGGTCCTGGCCGGTCCTGAACGACCGGACACTGGCGATCTGACTGTTCCGGATCAGGAACAAAGTGCTGTTGTCCCGGTCCATGTCGAGCACAAGGTAGTTGGCGCATTCGTCGATCATCCGGCACAGATACCCGGTCATCAGCGAACCGCCTGGGACGATGGTTTCGGGGTTCACGCCGCCCCGTTTCAGGCAGGCCTCGAAAGAGCTGAGAAGCGCCCTGTTCACTGCGGCCGCCACAAGGCGCGTTTCCTGTTCTTCCTGGCCCGGCTCCTGGAAACCGGGGTCAAGGGTCATGAAATCCAGGGCCAGCTCGTCCACGGACCCGGGAATCAGGGGTTCCAGCTCAAAAGGAAGGATCTGTTTGATCTTTTTCTTGTTTCGGAAAGGGACGGTGAGGTTGCGGTAGGACACATCGCCCGAAGGGAAGGAAACATAACAGGCGGCGTCTGTCAGGTCCATTTTCTGGGCCAGAAGCTCGAGCATCCGGAGCAGCCGTTCTCCCCGGGCGTCACCCTCGGGCGGCGCGTCCTCGACCTCTCGCCATGGCTCGTTCGGCGTGTCTTCAACCCCGGCGCCCCTCAAAGCCGTCGAGGACTCGTCCAGATCGACGTACTGAAGGTTTTCGATCACCTGTCCCTGAAGGGTTCCGTTGATCATCACGGCCGCAAGTCCGTTGCGCCTTATGTCCAGTCCCAGAATTTTTCTGCTCATATTCCGCCCACAGGTTAGCCAACCCGAGAGATGCGGACTCTGCCTGAGCCGCCGCATCCTGAAACGAAAAAAACGAACGGGAGATCATCTCCCCTTTCGCCTTTCAATCCGTATCCCAGCCGAGAATCGTGTACTTGCCGTTGTTGCCATCCCGGCGGACCACGGCGGTCACCGTGAAAGCCGCTTCTTTTGTCGCGGCCTTGCACACGATCGAATAATAATCACTTGACGTCGTTATGATATCGGTCCTGATTCCACTGTCCTCGCAGCCGGGGCATGTGAGGTACCACGTGCCTTTCAAGTCATAGGCGTATCCGTCTTCCGTCCGTTTCGAGCGGTAGTCGAAGATGGCCTGGGCCGCAATGGAATTTTCAAGATCCGATTTGTTATCAGGCATTAAGGCCATGATAACCGGCAGGTCTGCCGTATTTATATTGATTTTCCCCGGATAAGTAAACAGGGTTTTTTTTTCTCCTTTGGCCGGTTTATCGACTTTCTGTTCCGGCTGGGTCATTCCGTAGACGGTCAGCATGTCCCTGGCCTTGTACCCCATCTCCACCCGGTCCACCATCTCCTGGGTGATTCCCTTGACAAGAACAAGTTCATCAAGGCTTCGCAGGGGACCGTTCACCGCCTTGTAAGGCGGGTCAAGACTTTCGTAGTAATCGTTTTCCGCGCCGTTGATGCCGGTTACCGCGTCGTCATCCCCTAAATCGAGAAAATCCTTGAGGCAGCTCAGGATGTCCTCGTTCATCCCCAGACTGTCCAGGGACTCGTCCGGAGGGTTCAAGAGCCTGAGAAAAGAATCCCAGAGGCTTTTCTGGAGCGGATTGAACTCCCGGCCCTCGGGATAGCTGACCAGGGCGTTCACCTGGATTTTTCCCAGTTCATCGGTGATGGTCATGGTGATTTCCCCGTCTCCCAGGGAAAGACCGGCCAGCAGTTCCTTGATAGCTTCCTGGTCGGCCCAGGTCTCGTGAACCGAATCTTCCTCGGTGGTCCGTTTGTCTTCCATCAAAAGGGCGATGCCGATGTGCACCGCCGACGTGGCCATTTCAGAGAGTCTGGCCCGTTCCATGCCCAGGTGGGCCCGTTCGATGGAGGCCATTACGTTCCGGTTCACCTCGGACACCAGGGCCACGATCACGAAAAGCACCGTGATGGTGATCAGAAGGGCCACGCCTTTCTGCTGTTTCAGCCCCCGTGTGCGTGTATCCCTGTGCCCCATCCGCCCCTACTCCGTTTTTTCCCTGAACGAGGAAAGCACGATCCGTGTCTCGAAAGGAAGCACTTTGTCATCATCCACGATATCCGCCCGGATTTTCACCGAAGACGGGGTGGCGTAGCCGAACTCGTCGGATTCCGAATCCCAGGTCTCGTGTTCCCTGCCTTCCCCGTCGTAGTACACCACGCTGATGGACTTGATTTTCCGCAAGATCACCGGATGGGATTTCTTCCGGACAAACTCCTCGTCAAAGGTCACCCTGTCTGCTCTTCTGAGAACGGTTCCATACTCCTCGCTCTCGTCGGTGTAATACACGATTTCCGCGATTCCCTTCCGGTTGTCCCGGTTTACCGGCAGATGGCACCTGGACGTGAACCTTATCACGGGGTAGGATGCTCCGCCCGCGATCTCGGTCTTTCCCTCGAACCGGAACGGGTCCTTTTCACTCAGGGTGTCGGTATCGGGGCTCGCATAAAAGGGTTTCTGGGTGATGTAAACCGACGCCAGATCCCTTCGCATCAGCTCGAAGCAGCCGTAGGCCATTTCGTAGTCGTCGTTGCTTTTGTTCACAATTCCGGCGCTCACGGCGATTTCCCGGAAGCTGATGAACACCACGCCCACCACCATGGAAAAGATAAACAGGGCGATGAGGATCTCGATCAGCGTAAAACCCTGTTGCCCCTCCGGGGAAACCGTTCTATTTCTCCGTGGGTTCTTCATACCTGTACGCCGTGATCCCGTAAGAGTTCTCATCCTCGTTCAGAAGAATCTGGAGCTCGATCTTTTTCACCCGTTCAGCCACGGCGCCCAACCCTTCCTGGGACACCTCGCCCACCGTCGCTTTCCAGGTGTAGCCTTCGAAATCCTCGCCAAAATCCCCTGACCCGTCCATCCTGTCTTTCAGATTTCCTTCGATCTCCGCCAGTTTGGCCTGGGCCAAAAGGGGGGCCTTGATGTAGAACCGCACATCCGACGCCGCCGTCAGGGTCTGGGCGTGCAGGGAGTAGACTGCGAAAAACCCCGTGGCGATGATGGCCACGGAGATCACCACCTCGAGAAGGGTAAAGCCGTTTTCGGACCTGAGCCTGTTTTCCATGGCCTCCACCCTCACTCCTCGAAAAGTACAAAACCCTCTTTCAATCCCACGGGGGGAAGAAAGGGCTCGATCACAAAAGACATCTTCTCGTCGTCGTCGTTTTGCATGTGGATGATGGCGTGGTCCGAATAGCCCTTGGGGTAGAACACCACGTCCGACCGGTCATCGACTTTCATGGGCTGGGCCGGGTAGATGATATCCACCAGCCGGATATCCCTGGGCAGTCTGTACCCATCCTTTTTCGCCTTGTCCAGAGTCTCCTCGTCCATGCCCTCCTGGGAAATCCAGAACATGTTTTCACGGATATCCACGTGAAGCACAAACGGCGTCTGCTTGAGCATCGCCATGTTTTTCAGCTGTTCGACTTTCAGGATCACCCAGCGGGACACCCGGTCCCTGTTATCCACAAACAGGAAACCGTCCATCTTGGGCAGGGCAAAGGCGAACATCATGCTGATCAGAACGATCACCACGATCAGTTCGATCAGGGTGAAGCCCCTCTGTCCTGCCGCGGTTCCTTTCATCCGGACTATTCCACATCCCAGCTGTTGATATCCTTGTCCTCGTCCTCGCCGCCGGCCATGCCGTCCTTGCCCAGAGACGAGATGTCATAATCACCGTGGACTCCCGGACTGATGTAGATGTACTCGTTGCCCCAGGGGTCCTTGGGTACGGCTTTCTTTTCCAGGTAGCCGCCCTTGCGCCATTTCTTGGGGATCGTTCCCGTGGTCGGGGCTTCCACCAGGGCCTGGAGCCCCTGTTCCGTTTCCGGATACACCCCGTTGTCCAGCTTGTACATGCGCAAGGCCGTTTCAAAAGAGGCGATGTTCGATTTGGCTGTCCCGGTTTTCGCCTCACCCACATGGCCGATGATTTTGGGAGCCACAAACCCGGCCAGAAGGCCGAGCACCACAATCACCACCATCAGCTCGATCAGGGTGAAACCCCGGTCGCCGCCAAGAACCGTCCTGTTCGTCTTCATGTTTCCCGTCTTTTCCATGATCGTTTTCTCCACATCGTGATATTCGTTGTTCTGTCACAGGAAGAGGATTCCTGCCTGAACGTGTTGTCGACACAGCGGTCGGAACCGTCTGGAACTCCAGACACAGCTACACTTTTCATATAGCATCGGCGCTTAAAGATCAAGAAGGTTTAACGCCATTCTTCAAGGATCATCACGGACTTAGGCCATGAATTTAAACTTTTCCATGAAGGGTTGGCCAACCCCGGTCGCCGGACCGGTTCTGTTACCTGGACCGTGATCATATCGAGCCTTTCCGGCACATCATCCACCCCTATTTTAAACAATCGCCCAAAAAAAAGACCACATCTTTTTCAAATCCGCCGGATGGGCTTCACATTTGCACATCCTAAATCATGTGCAAAAAACATGCAGACCGGTTTTCATGGTTTGCTTTCACCCCGGCGCTCTGGTATTTTCAAAAGGTCCGGACCTGATCAGGTTTTGCCGCAACACGTTCATTACCAGATCACATAAAAAATCGGACCGGTTTCAAACCCGGAAAAACGGAGGCCCCATGGCACCAGAAATCCTCGAAGCCCTGTTTCAGCGGATGCCCGAACCCGATTTCTACCCCCACCCGGCAGACCCCGTGGAACTTCGGGAAACCCACATCTCCAAAGTGTTTCTCGCCGGTGACTTCGTTTACAAAATCAAGAAAAACCTGGACCTGGGTTTTCTTGATTTCAGGGACCTCGAAACACGGCGGACATGCTGCAACGAGGAAGTCCGGCTGAACCGACGGCTGGCCCCTGACGTCTACCTCGCCGTGGCTCCCATCACTCTGGACCGGGGGGAATTTCACCTGAACGGACCGGGCACCGTGGTGGAGTACGCCGTAAAAATGCGACGGCTGGCCGATGACCAGAGCATGGCGAGGAAACTTCAAACCGGGAATCTGAAAGACGAACACATCCACGATCTGGTCAGGCTTCTGACCGGTTTCTACACCGCCGAAACACACGGCGCTCCTCCTGACGAATGCGGAACCTGGACCAGAATCTCCGCCAACTGCCTGGATAACTTCCAGCAGGCGGCCCTGTTCGCCGAAGGTCTGTTCGACGCCAGGGTCTTTGACCGCATCAAGGACAACACCCTGGCCTTTCTCAAGAAACACAAAGCCCTGTTCGACCACCGGGTCCTGACGGGCCGCATCGGAGAAGGTCACGGCGACCTGAGATCCGACCACATCTACTTCACGGAAAACGGAATCCGGATCATCGACTGCGTGGAATTCGCGGAACATTTCCGATGGGAGGACAGCGCCTCGGACCTCGCTTTTCTGGCCATGGACCTGGAGTCGAGAGGTCACGGTTCTCTGGCCATGGACCTTGTGGAACGATACGCGGCGTCCACAGGAGACGGGGGACTCTACGGCCTTATCGACTTCTACATCGGCTACAGGGCCATGGTCCGCCTCAAGGTCGGCATCATCCGGGCCACGGAACCGGATGTCACCGCCCAGGAACTGTCCCGGCTGAAATCGGAGATGGCAACCTTCCTGGATCTCGCCTGCCGTGCGGCGGACCGGTTCAGCCGCCCCGTGCTGTGGGTGGTCTGCGGACTGCCCGGAAGCGGAAAAAGCACCGTGGCAGGCCGTCTCGCCCAGGACCTGGCCGTTCCCGTTCTCCAGTCCGACCTGATCCGCAAAGAGATGTTGGCCCACCCTGACGCCGACCTGTCCGGCCTTTCCTTCGGGCAAGGCATCTATTCGCCGGAAGCCACGGCCAGGACCTACGACCGCATGCTGACCATGGCCGGGGAAGAGCTGGATCGGACCGGAACCGTCATCCTCGACGCCACCTTCGGCACAGGGTCTTTGCGTGATCAGGTCCGCCATCTGGCCGACGGAAAAGGTGCCGCTGTTTTCTTCGTGGAATGTGTGGCACCGGACGAGGTTCTGAAATCACGGCTCGCGGCCCGCGAAACCGGCCCGTCCCTGTCCGATGCACGGCTGGGCCACTTGGAGGATTTCCGGAAACACTTCGAACCCCTGGCGGAAATCAATCCGGCCACCCACATCCAGCTCAGGACAGACCGGCCCCCGGAGGAAAACGTGATCCTGGCTCTGAATCATGCGTACCGGTGCGGGAGCCATCAATCGGTTCCTGTTCTCGCCTTTGGCGACCCTCCCGGGGGCCAAACTTTTTGAAAAAGTTTGACAAAACAGATTTTTAATCTCCCGTTATACACCGTGATGGTTTACTTCGAGTTATCACTTCCCATCCTGTTTGCCCGGCTTTTCAAGTTTGTCCCCACGACAAACCGCTCAGCATCCGGTCCGGACACGATTCGACCACCGGGAACGCCGGGTTGAACCCGGCATCGTGTGCCGAGTGCAACTCGGCGTTCCAGGGATCATCCGAACCTCAGGAATCCTGCTCCGTCCAGTCCAGGCGGCAGTGAGCCGGGCTGCCGCCTGAGATCAGGGCCTGGATTTCCGCGAGGATCGCCAGGGCGATGTCCTGGGGTTTTCTGCGGCCGATGTTCAGACCCACCGGGGCGTAGAGGCGGTGATCGGGCTTCATGCCGCTTTCCCGGATTTTTCCGATGATGGCCTGGGTCTTGGTCCTGCTTCCGATCATCCCGATGTAGGGAATCGAAGGTTGCCCCAGCAGGGCTTCCAGCACCACATGGTCGTGGCTGTGATTGTGGGTCAGGATCACGCAGTAACTCGAGGATGAGAGGGTGATGCGGTTCCGGATTTCCTCGTAAGGCGCGGCGATCACAGACCTGGCCCAGGGAAAACGGTCTTGGGTGGCGAATTCCGGCCGGTTGTCGTACACACGGCAGGGGATCTCCATCACCTCGCAGAGCGCGGCCAGCTTGTGCCCGATGTGACCCGCCCCGAAAATCACCAGTTCTTCGGGCTGAAAAAAGGGTTCGAGCAAGACCTCCAGGAAACCACCGCACAGACCGGCCGAAAGGCTGCTCCCGGCCTGCCAGGTATCTCCGTTCAGCGAGAACGCCAGAATGTCCGGCTGTCCGTTCGCCAGCACTGACGGTGCATGGTTCAAAACCGCCCGCTCCACCTCCCCGCCCCCGATGGTCCCGTGGGCCGACCCGTCACCCATCACGATCATCCGCGTGCCGATTCCCCGGGGCGTGCTGCCCTGGCTCCGGATAATCGTGGCCAGCACAAACGTCCGCCCCTGTTCTCTCAGCTCCCTGACCTTCTCAATCCACATACCTTCCTCCGTCAACCCAATCTTTCTTGTTCGGACTCGTCAACATTTATATGAAAGTAGCAGCTGAAACGCTGAAAAACAATATCCGAACCGCTTCGGAAACCAGTGGGGAAAGATTTCGAACCGACCCGGACATCCTTTTCATCGGGTTCGCTATCGGGTTCGATAGTCAGAACATTTCGATAGCGAACCCGATCCCGATAGCGATGGTTAAGATACATGCGTTTGCCTTGGGAAACCTTTATGTCATTATTGACATAATAACCTCCCTGTGCTACCTGTTTCTAAATTCATAAAAGTCGATTGTGCACAATAATAATTCATCCATGGGATATCCCACTATATTTTAACGGCCGTAAAGCCGAGCCAAAGGAGCGCGCCATGTTTCAACCCGAATCCACACCGCGTCATATAGAACAGACCGAATGCCTGAACCCGGCCACCTCCGAGGTCCTGGGCTATTCCGACATCCACACGGCCGATGACGTCAGGGTCATGGTCGAAAAAGCCAGATCCGTCCAGGCCGAATGGGCCGCCTTGCCCCTCAAGGAAAAAGTGGCTCACCTGAAGAAAATCAAAAATTATATGGTGGATCACATGGACAGCCTGGCGGAAACCGTGGCCCGGGACAACGGAAAAACCAGGACGGACGCCTTGGCCTCGGAAATCCTTCCCGCCGTGGCGGCCCTCACCTACTACTGCAAAAAAGCCAAATCCTTTCTGAAAGACCAGCGCGTGATGCCGGGCAGCCTGCTGTTCATCAACAAGATCAGCAAGATCACCCGGGTGCCCTACGGCGTGGTCGGCATCATCTCGCCCTGGAACTACCCTTTTGCCATCCCTTTTTCCGAGGTGGTCATGGCCCTTTTGGCCGGTAACTGCGTGGTCCTGAAAGCCGCCACCGAAACCCAGATGGCAGGCCTTGCCCTGAAGCGCTGCATTGAGGCGGCCGAGCTTCCCGAGGGTGTGTTCTCCTACGCCAATATCCGGGGTTCCCAGGCCTCGGTCACCCTTCTTGAAAACCGCGTGGACAAGTTGTTCTTCACCGGTTCCGTGTCCGTGGGCAAACAGATTGCCGAACTCGCGGCCAAAACCCTGACACCTGTCTGCCTGGAGCTGGGGGGAAACGACGCCATGCTGGTCTGCGAAGACGCCGATCTCTACCGGGCGGCCACGGGCGCCATCTGGGCCGGATTCCAGAACGCGGGCCAGTCCTGCGGAGGTGTGGAACGGATTTACGTCCATGAAAAAGTTTACAGCGCCTTCCTTTCGATCCTCAAGGAAAAAACCGAACGTCTCAGGGTGGGCTACGACACGAACTACACCACCGACATCGGCTGCATGACCACACTCAGGCAGGTGACCACCGTGAAACACCATGTGGACGAGGCCCTGGCCAAAGGGGCCAGAATCTACGCCCAGGCCAAAGCTCCCTCCCAGAACCAGAGCGACTTTTTTGTGCCCCCCGTGGTGTTAACCGACGTGGACCATACGATGCGTGTGATGAAAGAGGAAACTTTCGGCCCTGTGGTCGGTGTGATGAAAGTCGGGACCATGGACGAAGCGGTGGGGCTGGCCAATGATTCGGACCTGGGCCTCACCTGTTCGGTGTGGTCGAAGGACAGGAAAAAAGCCGAAGCGCTGGCCCGAAAAATCCAGGTGGGCGTGGCCACCGTCAACGACCACCTGATGAGCCACGGTCTTGCGGAAACGCCCTGGGGCGGACCCAAGGAAACAGGCGGGGGAAGAACCCACGGAAAACTCGGATTCGACGAGATGACCTACCCCAAGGTTCTGGTCCACGACTACTACACCCCCCCGGCCCGGCGGAACATCTGGTGGCACCCGTTCTCCCCTTCGACCTACAAAGGCGTCAGGGGCGCCTGCCATCTGTTTTTCGGAAACTCCCTGACAGAGCGAATTGGAGGGGCCTTCCACCTGATGAAGATCTTCCCGGGCATGCTGAAACGCTGATCCGCGCGGTCCTGTTGCCGGAACCCGGACTCCCCGGGTTCCGGTCTTTTTTCTTGAGAAAGTCCATGAATCGTGAAATATATCCACGGAAAACAGGGTAAACGCTGGAAAATGATGAAAAACAGACGTACTGTCAGCAGGGCCGTGGGCAATGGATCAGGGGTTTTCTGAAAAAAAAGGACCGTTTCATGTCCGATCCAAAATCTGGATCGAAGATGACAAGGGACAGGTGATTTTCGGCCTGGGCCGCCTGAGGGTCCTCGAAGCCGTTGACCGGCTGGGGTCACTGAACGCCGCCGCCAGGGAACTGAAGATGAGCTACCGGGGCCTGTGGGGAAAAATCAAGGCCACCGAGGAAAGTCTGGGCGCCTCCCTTCTCATGAGAAACACAGGCGGTGTTTCAGGAGGTGGCTCCCAGCTCACGGACCTGGCCAGAACCCTGATGGCGGAGTTCCGGACCATGCACACCCGGGTAGTCCGTGAAACAGACAGCTGTTTCGAAGACACCTTCGTCTCGAATCTTCCGCAGGAACCAACCGGCAAGGAGGGCACATGATTTCCGACTTAGCCTACGATACGATCCACACGGCGTTTGGAACGATCCGGGTCGTGGTGGACCGGGGCAAACTTTCCCAGGTCTCTATCGAATCGGATCCCGAAACCCCTCCCCTTTACCCTGACATGATTCACGACCCCCAAGCCCTGGCCCCTTTCACGGCCCAGATCAAAGCCTACCTCCGGGGTGAGCTGAGGCATTTCGACCTGCCCCTGGACTTTTCGGGAACCCCTTTCCAGAACAGGGTCTGGGCCGAGCTGACCAGGATACCCTACGGCCGGACCTGTTCCTACCAGGACATCGCCGCAGCCCTGGGAAATCCCTCAGCCTGCCGGGCCGTGGGTTCCGCCTGCGGAAAAAATCCCATTCCCATCGTGGTGCCCTGTCACAGGGTGATCGCAAAATCCGGGGGACTGGGGGGATTTTCCGGAGGGCTGGACGTGAAAAAAGCCCTGCTGGCCATCGAGGGCCAACCTCTATCCTGATATGGGTTTTTAAAACAGATCTGGCGGGTCAGCGATAATCCGCTTCAACCCGCCAGAGTTCATGGATCGGATCGGTCGTGTGGGTAACAGAAGATATCAGGCGTTTGCTTCTTCTCCGATAAATCGGTAAATCAACGCTCCAAGCACTGCCCCGATGATGGGGGCGATCCAGAAAAGCCAGAGCTGGCCGATGGCCCAGCCGCCGGCGAAAACAGCCACGCCGGTACTCCGGGCGGGGTTCACCGAGGTATTGGTCACCGGAATGCTGATCAGGTGGATCAGGGTCAGACAGAGACCGATGGCGATGGGGGCGAAACCCTGGGGAGCCCGTTTGTCCGTGGAACCGAGAATGACCAGGAGAAACATCATGGTCATGACGACTTCGGTCACCAGGGCCGCCAGCAGACTGTACCCGCCGGGGGAATGGGCACCGTAACCGTTGGAGGCGAAACCGGCCGCCACATCGAAACCATCCTTGCCGCTGGCGATGATGAACAGAACCCCGCCGGCCACAAGGCCGCCCAGAACCTGGGCCGCGATGTAGGGTAAAAGGTCTTTGGACTCAAACCGTCCGCCGGCCCAGAGGCCCACGGAAACAGCCGGATTCAGGTGGCAGCCGGAAATATGGCCGATGGCGAAGGCCATGGTGAGGACCGTGAGACCGAAGGCCAGGGACACGCCGTGGAGCCCGATGCCCACTTCAGGAAACGCCGCGGCAAGCACAGCGCTTCCACATCCGCCAAGTACAAGCCAGAACGTTCCAAAAAACTCAGCCGCGTACTTTTTCATTTTCACTCTCCTTTATGGATTCATCCATGGTTTGAGCACGACCAGATCCTTTCAAAGAAGCAGGTAGGATGCCTGAACATCCGACAGTAACATGTGAACCATATGTCAAATGACTCGTTAACACCACAGAAAAAACATCCAAGGGCCATCGCATGTGGCCATCGTTATCGCTATCGGGATCGGGTTCGCTATCGAAACGGTTTGAATATCAAACCCTATAGCGATGGCGATAGCGATACCGATACCGATACCGATAGCGTTGGTCCTGCTTTCGTAGATCCGTTTTTAATAACGGCAAAGTACCACGCTGAAGATACATGGGATTGCCCTGAAAAAACACAGGACACGCCGCGAAAAATAACTGTTCTCTTTATTCAGGATATTCTATAAAAGATACGTTCGTGATGACAAGGCCCCGACACAGACGGGAGTCTTTATTTAAAGACAGTCTAAAAAAATAAAAAAACAAGGAGTTATACATGAATCTCTGTCCCTGCGGGTCCAATCTGGCCTATGCAGACTGCTGTGAACCCATTATCCGCAACACCCGTAAAGCCAAAACAGCGCTGGAACTGATGCGCGCACGATACTCCGCCTACGCCAAAGTGGAAACCGAATTCATCAAAAATTCCCTTCACCCGGACAAGCAGGCGTCCCACGACGACAAGGAAACCTACCTCTGGGCCGCCAAATCCGAGTGGAACCGGCTCGAGATCATCGCCACGGAAAAAGGTGAGGAAAGCGACGACAGGGGCCGGGTGGAGTTCATCGCCTACTACACCGTGAAAGGAGAACGAACACGCCATCACGAAGTGGCCACCTTTGTCCGGCACGAAGGGGAATGGGTTTTCGAGGACGGCGAAGGCGTGAAACCCCAGCAGGTGGTCCGGGCCGAACCCAAGGTGGGCCGGAACGATCCCTGCCCCTGCAACAGCGGAAAGAAATTCAAAAAATGCTGCGGCGCGGCATAGCCGATCACAACCTTTAATATTTACTTCGGACAAGGAGGCGGACCATGGCTCTCTGGGACAAAGTCAAAGCGGAATTCGTGGACATCATCGAGTGGACCGATGATTCAAGGGACACCATGGTCTGGCGGTTCCCCAGGTACCAGAACGAAATCAAGTACGGGGCCAAACTCACGGTCCGTGAATCCCAGGTGGCGGTGTTCGTCAGCGAGGGAACCATCGCCGACGTGTTTCAGCCGGGCATGTACAGCCTCACCACGAAGAACCTGCCGGTCCTCACCACCCTGAAAGGCTGGTACTACGGTTTCGACAGCCCGTTCAAAGCCGAAGTCTACTTCATCAACACCAAGAACTTCACCGACCTCAAGTGGGGCACGAAAAACCCGGTGATGCTCCGGGATCCGGAATTCGGAGCGGTCCGCATGCGGGCTTTCGGAACTTACGTGATGAAGGTGAAAGACCCGTCCACCTTTATCCGGGAAATCGTGGGAACCGACGCCCACTTCACCGTGGACGAAATCACGGAACAGCTCCGGAGCATGATCTCCAGCCGTTTCGCCGATATCCTGGCCGAAAGCCGAATCCCTGTCCTTGATCTGGCCTCCAACTACCAGGACCTTTCCAGTTTCATCACCCAGAGGCTGTCCCCGGCGTTCCACGCCTACGGCCTCGACCTCACCCTCCTGATCATCGAAAACATCTCTCTCCCGCCCAATGTGGAAGAGGCTCTGGACAAGAGAACCAGTATGGGGATCATCGGGGATCTCAGCAAATACGCCCAGTTCCAGGCAGCCAACGCCATGGAGCAGGCCGCAGCCAATCCCGGAGGCGACGCCTCGGCCGGCATCGGCATGGGCATGGGGTTTGCCATGGCCAACCAGATGGGAAAGATGTTCCAGCCTGAAACACCCAAGCCTGCGGTGGCGGGCGGTTCTCCCCCTCCCCTGCACGCTCAGGAAGCGGTGGCCTATTTCGTGGCCCTTTCCGGGGAGCAGAAAGGACCGTTTTCCGCCAAAGTCGTTCATGAAATGATCAAGGACAAAATGGTAACGCCGGAAACCCTGATGTGGAAAAAAGGCCTGGACGCCTGGGCCAAAGCCACGGAGTTCCAGGAGCTTAAAGATCTGTTCCTGGCCGTTCCGCCGCCCATTCCCGGATAACGTGGCCCCCAGGGGTTTAACCTAAAACAAGACGAAACCATATGGCCAACTGCGACAACTGTTCAGCCCCCCTTCCGCCAAACTCGATCATCTGCCAGTACTGCGGAAGCCGGAACGACACGGACCTCAAAGGCATTCACCGTTTCACCGTCACAGCCCCTGACACGGACAGGACCTGTCCACGCTGCGACATCAGCCTCCAGACCATCGATCTCAAGATCGATGGGACGTTTCTCGTCGAACGCTGCGAACGCTGCCTGGGCCTTTTCTTCGACACCGGCGAACTGGAGGCACTGATCAAGGCCTCCGTGACCCATGTGTACCAGGCGGATCGCCACAAAATCAACGACCTCAACCAGAACCTGAGAAACTCCGACTACCCCACGGCCTACATCAAGTGCCCGGTATGCTCCACCATGATGAGCCGGGTGAACTTCGGGGGCCGCAGCGGGGTGATCATCGACCGCTGCCCCGACCACGGCATCTGGTTGGACGGCGGGGAACTCCGCCACCTCCTGGAATGGGTGAAAGCCGGGGGAGAAATCCTGGCCAGGCAGCGTGAGGAGGAACTGAAAAAAGACGAGGCCCGCCTGAGAGCCATGAAAACTCGACGGACGCCCTATGTCGGTTCTCCTCCCCCCGCTGATTTCGACCTGTTCGGACACGACGTCAAGACCCAGGCTCCGGACATCTTCAACGTCCTTTACCGCGTGGCCCGGTGGCTGATCCGTTGAACCCCCGTCATTTTAGACTGGAAAGCACGTAATCCGTGGGATCGTCCACCCAGATCGCGCCGTTGTCGTTCAGGACCTTGGTGAAAGTCAGCCCGGCTTTGTGGTTTTCGTCGATGACCACGGTGCTCAGGGACGGACGGAACACAGGAAAAAGATGGGGGAAATCCGAAGCGGACAAACTGACCCGGATGCGGTGCCCCTTCTTGAACACATTGGCCGTGGGCCAGACCTCGATCACATAGGGGTAGACCCGGTTTTCCTCGATGGGACTGGGATTTTTGTAAGCGTGATCGTAGAACGGGTCGAAGGCCACGTAATTTCCATCCAGGGCCCGGGGATTTTCCGGGTCACAGGGCCTGTTCTCGGCAGACAGCCAGCCCGAGGTGATGTTCCGGGCACGGCCGCTTGGGAACACGTCGTTCACTTCCACCACCCACTGCACATCCCGTTTGTTGACAAAATGGGGAACCGACGAATCCCCCAGGTCCAGTTCGCCCAGGGTTTCCAGAAGCTCGTCCACCTGACTCTGACCCAGGGGCCTGTCGAACACGGTGCTGGCCCAGAACGTGAGTTTCAGGGGACCGGAAATTTCCACGTCGCAGGTGAGTTCGTCGGTGGTGAAGGTCAGAACGCCCACCTCGTCGGTCCGTTCATCTTCCCAGGGCATGGCCGCGTCGATGTCCATCTTGAACGCGAACTTGGAAAGCTGGGACACCAGGGCGGGCATTCCCATGAGCCAGCGTGTGGAAGATCTTGATACCAGACCGTGGAGACACAGGGGATCATGCTTCAAGGCGGGGTCTTCTTTGGCGGTGACGTAGGTTTTGAAAAACCAGTAGCTGTTGTAGTAATCCTCTTTCTGGGGGGTTTCCACCAGGGCGTAGTTGTTGGCCCGGTTCATCAGCGAGAACCAGTCCAGCCAGGCGTAGGACGCTTTCTTCTTGGACAGGTACAGGGTTTCCGGCTCGGTTCGTTCCGGAGGAAGGGGCCAGGTTTTTTCAGCCCGCCAGCGCTCCTCGCCGAGGATGTAAAGCAGTACCGGGTGTTCCACCATAAAGGGGTCGTTAAGCCCCTTGATTTTCCAGTCGAACCAGCGGGCCGCGATCTCGTTGTTGAGAAGCCCTTTCATGCCAAGACCCATGGACCCGTCCAGATGGTACCAGGGCCCCACGATCAGGGACCGGTCCGAGTCATGATGGTTTTTAAGCCCGTATTCCCAGACGTTCATCGTCCCCCGGGTGAAGATGTCGAACCAGCCTCCGACCATGAACACCGGAAGGTTTTCGGGGATCACGGTCGTTCCCAGGTCTGGCGGATACTCGGGCCCGAGCTGCCAGCCGCCCTGGGGTTTGTCCGGCCAGTAGAGCATGGTGGATTTGCTGTCGTAAAAGTCGTTTTTGTCCACGTTGTCTTTGTCGAGAATCCAGCCGATGGTCACGGGGATATTGTTGATATGCTCTTCCCAGATGCCCGTGGCTTCCCGGAGTTCATCGAGACTGGGGTTCAGAAGTTCGCTCTCGCCCATGAAAAGAAGGGGCGGCATGGCGGCCATGATATCCACCAATCCCAGCCACATGGGAATGAACTCCAGGTCCAGGTTGCCGCCGTGCATCACGATGTCCCGGTACACATCGGACATGGGTACGATGGGGAAAATCGCCTTGAGATGCCGGGGCACGCCGTTGTCCGACTCGATCTGGCCTGCGGCGAGAAGCTGGCCGATGCCCATGTAGGACGGCCCGATCATCCCCACCCGGCCGTCGGACCAGCCCTGGGCCGGAATGAAACGGTCGATGACGTAGCCCAGGTCGTAATGCTCGGGTGGTGCAAAGGAAACCCAGGCGTCCCCCGAAGACCCGCTTCCCCGGATGTCCAGGGCCATGATGTTGTAGTCGTAGTTCAGAAGGCTCACGTACAGCAGGGCCATGAATTCGCGCCGGTAAGGCGTGGCGACGACGATGGTGGGCCTGGCGTAGGGTTTTCCTTCGGCGTAAACCGGTGAACAGGCTGAGTCGGGCCTGATCACCGTGGCGAAAAGTTCCGTTCCGGGAATCCCGGCGCGTATGTTGTCCGGAACACTGATCCTCACGTTCAGGTCGATGGCCACGCCGCCGATTCCCAGGCTGGAGGCCTTGTTTCGGATCATGGTTTCAGCCTGATCCCCGAGGGTGTTGGCGGATAAAACAGCAGGGATCAACAGGGCGAGCACGAATCCAATGAAAATCGAATGTTTCTTCATTCTTTCCTCCAGATTGTTTTGTGGCTTTTGTTGATGTTTCTGTTACGGAGAGATACAAAATAAGGCGGGTGTTAAAAAGACTCTGTTAAAATCTCACATTCGTTAAAATATTACAACCCGAAATTTATTCCATGTTTTTAAGTTGGACCTAAAGGACGCGGAGCGGCTGAGACCTTTACGGACAGGTCTCAGGACAGGGAAGAAACGAAACGGGGACACGCCGTGAAGCTTGGCGCTCAATCGGGCTTTGTCTTACGACGCCATCAGGGTTTCACGCAGGCGTGCCGCCAGATCCCGGAGGCTGAAGGGCTTGGCGATAAACCTCACTCCCTTGTCGAGAATCCCGTGGTGGGCGATGACATTGGCCGTGTAACCGGACATGTAGAGGCTTTTCAGCCCCGGCCTCAGGGCCTCGATTTTCTGGGCCAGCTCCTTGCCGTTCATTTCCGGCATCACCACATCGGTGAGCAGGAGATCGATCTCGCCCTGGTACTCCGCAGCCAGAGTGAGCGCCTCTTCCACACAGCTCGCGGCAAGCACCGTGTAACCCAGCTTGGTAATCATGTCCCTGGTGAGATTCAGAACGGCCGCCTCGTCTTCCACCACAAGCACCGTTTCCGTCCCACCCTCGATGCGGGACTCTTTACCAAGGGCCATGGGGCCGTCCTCGGTCACGCAACGGGGCAGGTAGATCTTGAACGTGGTCCCTTTGTTGGGTTCACTGTACACATTGACGAAACCGCCGTTCTGCCTGACGATTCCGTACACGGTGGCCAGACCCAGCCCCGTTCCCTCTCCGCTTCGCTTGGTGGTGAAGAACGGCTCGAAAATCCTTTCCATGATCTCCCGGCTCATTCCCGTTCCATTGTCGCTGACCGCCAGAAGCACGTATTCTCCGGGCAGACAGTCGGCCCTGCCCTTGCAGTAGGCTTCATCGTAGACCACATTGGCTGTTTCGATGGTGACCCGACCCGTGTCGACGATGGCGTCCCTGGCATTCACCACCAGATTGGCCAGGATCTGGTCGATCTGGGAGGGATCGGCGTTGATGGCCCACAAAGGCTGACCGGGAGCCCAGACCAGCCGGATACCTTCGCCGATCAGCCTCTGGAGCATCTTGAGCATGTTGCCCACGATATCGTTCAGATCCAGGATCCTGGGATCGATGGTCTGCTTGCGGGCAAAGGCGAGAAGCTGGCGGGTCAGGTTGGCGGAACGTTCTCCGGCATTCAGGATGTCCTGCAACACGCTGTAGAGCGGGTCGGAGGGCCGGAGATCCTGGAGGGCCAGTTCCGCGTTGCCGTTGATCACGCTGAGCATGTTGTTGAAGTCATGGGCCACCCCTCCGGCCAGCCTTCCAACAGACTCCATTTTCTGGCTCTGGATCAGTTGTTCCTGGAGTCTGGCCCGCTCCTTTTCCGCCAGCTTGCGCGGGGTGACGTCACGGCACACATAAACCCGACCGAAAGGCTCGGCGTCTTCACCCCGGAGCACATCCCCTCCAACCTCGAAGAAAAGGATGGTGCCGTCTTTCTTTTGAATCACGTATTCGTTGATGGCCTGCTCCCCATCCTGGGCCAGCAGCATGTTGTTCCTTGCGCGTTCGTGATCCTCGGGGGCGATGAACACCAGCATGCTTTCCCCGAGAAGTTCCTCACGGGAAAAGCCTGTGAGCTTCATGGCGTAATCGTTGGCAAACAGAATGCGCCCGCCCATATCGGTCCGGACGACGATCTCGGGAATGGTGTTGACCAGCTTGCCTTGAATCTCCTCGCTCTTTCGAAGGTTCTCCAGGGACACCCGGTGGTTGTCGATTTCCTGGCGCAGGTCCTTGTTGTACTCTTCGAGTTTTTCCATGAACGTATTGAAAAAAAAGGCGAGACGGCCGAATTCGTCGGCCGAGGAATCATCCAGCCGGACGGAAAAATCCCCCATGGCCCCCGTGGAAAAGGCCTCGATGGTTTTCTGAAGGGGGGACAGGATGAATTTCATCACGATGATAAGGACGATCAGCAGGGAAACGCCCACCCCCACCACGAAAATCAGGACGTTCACCAGGCCCTGGCGCTGAAGCCTTTCCCCGGTGACCAGCAGTTCATTGTGGATGATGCTTGAGAAATGTTCCCTGTATCGTTTGAGATCGCCAAGAATGGCTTTCCATTTTTCGGCCAGGTTCGTGGCTTTTACCACCGTCTGGTCACTGTAATCCACGGCGGCTTTCCGCATCTCTTCGTACACGTCCGGAGCCCAGGTGTTGAAATCCCTGCAATCTTTCAGGGTAGTGGCTATCTGGCTTTTCATCACAGGATCCTTGACGATCCCCTCGAGTTGCTCCAGATCCCTGACCAGCTCCTCTCCCTTTTCCCGGGCCTGGACAGCCAGGTTCCTGTCCCCGTTGGCCACCATATCCTGGTACAGTTTGATCTGTTCCTCGAACAGCCTCTGGCATTTCTGACTGAGCAGGGAGGCCGGATGCACCGTTGTGGCCAGAGTATTCAGCCTGGCGTTGTTCTGGAGCCCCATGAAAAAACCGTAGGCGATGGTCAGGGAGTATCCCAGGACCAGGACGCCCAGAGGCAGGAGGATCTTTTTCGCGATGTTCATCGAACGCCACATGACGCCAATTCCTTGCGTGACATTAAACCGGTTATTTGACCTTGATGACCTTCAACTCACCCTGAACGTTCGATGAATCGACATATCCTACCCCACCGGGTGTTTTCCTGACAAAGTCGATCACCTCCCTCTCACTGCTGAAGGCGGCCGGGGGGGTGCCCGTTCCGACGAAAACAGCCTGTCTCCAGAATATATCGAACTGGGACTCATTCATGTCCATGTAGGATTTCAGGAAAGACTCGTGGGTGCCTCCGCGTTTCAGGCACACAGGGATAATCCGCCGGCCGCCATTCCAGAAGATCTTTTTGCCCAGAAAAATCCTCTGGAGTTCGTCTCCCGACAGGACGGAAACGGGGACGTCCGTATGGGCCACCACGATGATGGAGCCGGCCCTTGCCGGCAGGACAACTGAAACAAGGAGGAGCAGGCAAAGCAGAACTGTCTTTTTCATCGTTCTCCCCCTTAAAAGCTGTAGGTGACCTTCGCGGCAAAGAGTCCCCAGCGTTCTTCCACCTCTTGCGGATTCTGGTAGTCGAACACCTGGGCCGCTCCGTCGATATAGTGCCCTTCCAGCTTGCAGATCCATCCTGGAACCGGGTCAAACCTGAACGAGATGCAGGCGTCCTTCTGCCAGCCCATGTAATCGGGCATGCCGTAGGCGACGAGTTCGCTTCCGTTCCGGTCGTGTTTGTTGGGGTAGTACACACTGTAGTACCCCCCCACCTCCAGCCAGGGATTGAACCGGTAGTCGATCCCGCCGTAGTACCCCAGGCTGTGGCCTTTTCGGCTTACGAACCCTTGCGGCCCCGAATCCATGGTGAATTTCTGTACGGTGTCTATGTATTCGGCGGTCAGCATCAGGTCCCCGCGCCGGTACTGGACCGAGGCCACCCAGACGCTGTCCAGGTCGATGCGAAGATGGCGGGCTGGCTGACCTGGAACCACCACATCGGGATCATTGGTGGGGGTGTCGGGAACGGCGGGGGAACTGGCTTCGATCCTGGCTGTTTCGTAGGACACCCCGAGCTTCAGCCCTTTGACCGGAGCGTTCCAGAACAGATGGGCGGTGCTGGTGTAGCGGATATTGGTCTCAATCTCCTCCACATCCACACCGGGAAACCGGTTGAGGAACTGCCGCCTGAGGGCCACGCTATCCAGGTCCAGGTCCTTGGAACCGTAGACATACTGGTAATCGAAGCTTCCCAGGGACTCGGCGGGAATCGTTCCGTAAACCGCCCCCCCCTTGGCGGCGTTCATGATATCCCGCATGTCCTCACGGTAAACACTCTGGGGAAGGAAGATAGAGGTTCTCAGCATGTCCACGTCACGGCCTTCGTTGTAAAGTCCCATGGGCCGTTTCACCTTGCCCACCCGGACGCCCAGCTCGTCGCTGAAACGGTAGTCGCCGTAACCCCAGTCCAGGTTGGCCTTGTCGTTGCCCGCGTCGCCCAGGTCACGGGCCAGAAACTGGCAACCGACCCGAAGCCTGTCGCTCATCTCTTTGGACACGTTGACGGCCACGTCGTTGAATTCGGTGCTTCCTTTTTTTGTCTTGGCCAGATAGTCGTTGTCCGTGGTCCGGAGGTAACCCTGACTGGCAAAGCCGTGGACGTTGAGTGGACCGATTTCAAAAGACCGGCAAACCCCGGGAACAAGAAGGAAAAACAGTAAAACAATCAGAAATCCCTGTTTGAGCATGGGCCGTCTCCTTTTCATGACCCCCAGTTCCGGCCATGATCGGACATCAGGCCAAAAAATCGTGCAGTTCCCGGGTCCGCTTCGTTGGAATCAAAACGGCAAACCAGACAAACCCGCTCGTGTTCTGCTGTGTAGAGGAAAAAACGTTCGCACCGACTAGGGTTGGAATGAACATCATTAACTAAGAAAAACTACACGCGGTTAATATAGGTGTCAAGGGCTTTGACCATCCCGCTCCGGGGTCATCGAATGTCATTTTGGGGGCTCCATGATCTTTGTCACACCATCGCTATCGGTATCGGGGTCGGTACCGCTATCGAAAGATGTGGCCGGGGAACCCGATACCGATAGCGATACCGATAGCGATTGAACAGGATGGCGGGCTGAAACAGGCTCACCATCATCCTGCAATACCACATGCACCTGAAAATCAGGCCGGTCACCGAGACGATCCGACGCACAGGCAAACCCTCCGAACCGGATTGCATTTTTCTTTCTTATTCAATAAGTTATCTTTGTAAAATAAATGTATCCCCCTGATTTTTCTATGTTCAATTCCATGAAATCCGATTATCGTCAGATGTCAGCGCGTGTCCGCCTGTCGTAAACAACCGTCAAAGAAAAAACGCGATGATCGACCGCACCGGTTGACGACAAACCGGAACGGAACGAACCGTCACTATCAACACAAGGGGTTTAGCACATGAAGCATGACAAGAAACCGTCGCCCGTGGCCGTGATCGGAATCGGATGCCTTTTTCCGAAAGCGCCGGGACTGAAAGAATACTGGAGACTTCTGTACCGGGCCGAAGACGCCGTTACCGAAGTCCCGGAAACCCACTGGAGCCCCAGGGACTACTACTCGGAAAATCCCAAAACCCAGGACCATACCTACTGCACCCGTGGCGGTTATCTTTCCGCGGTCCCCTTCAATCCGGCCGAATTCGGCATCCCACCCAGCATCCTGGAGGCCACGGACACCTCCCAGCTCCTGGGTCTGGTGGCCACCCGCATGGCCCTGGACGACGCCGGATACGGCAAGGCCCGGGATTTTGACAGGAGCCGCGTCAGCGTGATGCTCGGCGCCACGGTGACCCAGGAACTGGTGATTTCCCAGGGTTCGCGTCTGGGCCACCCCAAATGGCGAAAAGCCCTGGAAGATTCGGGAATCCCGGCGGACAAGGCCCAGGAAGTGGTGGAGAGGATCTCCGACTCCTACCCCGCGTGGCAGGAAAGCTCGTTTCCCGGGCTCCTGGGCAACGTCATCGCCGGGCGCATCGCCAACCGTTTCGATTTCGGGGGAACGAACACCACCCTGGACGCGGCCTGCGCCAGCTCTTTCACGGCCCTCAACCTGGCCTTCATGGAACTCCAGACCGGCCGTAGCGACATGGTGGTCACCGGAGGCGTGGACACCCTGAACGACATCTTCATGCACATGTGCTTCGCCCAGACCGGCGTTCTGTCCCACGAAGGCAAGGTCAAGGCCTTTTCCGATTCAGCCGACGGCACGGTCTTGTCCGAAGGCATCGGCATCCTGATCCTCAAAACCCTGGACCAGGCGGAAAAGGACAAGGACAGAATCTACGCGGTGATCCGGTCCGTGGGCTCGTCCAGCGACGGAAAATCCTTGAGCATCTACGCCCCCAGCGCCAAAGGCCAGGCCAGGGCCATCCGCAGGGCTTACGACGAGGCCGGTGTCGATCCGTCCACCGTGGAAATGGTGGAGGCCCACGGCACGGGAACCCGGGGCGACGTGGTGGAGTTCGACGGTCTCGTCATGGCCTTCGGCACTGAAAACACCAGGAAAAACCGCTGCGGCGTGGGCACCGTGAAATCCAACATCGGCCATGCCAAGGCCACGGCTGGCATGGCCGGACTGATCAAGGGCATTCTCGCCCTGTACCACAAGGTGCTGCCCCCCCTGATCAACCTGGACAAACTGGACCCCAAAATCAACGTCAAGGACAGCCCGTTCTACTTTCTCACCCAGTCCCGGCCCTGGATGCCTCCCAAAAACCATCCCCGCCGCTGCGGCGTCACAGCCTCGGGATTCGGCGGCAGCAACTTTCATGTGGTCCTCGAAGAGTACGGCCGTGACAAGCCGGACACCTCCTGGGACGGCAGCGTGGAGATCCTGGCGTTTTCCGGCCACTCCCGGGAGGATGTGCTGAAAAAAATCACGGATTTCAAAGCCTCGGTGTCCATGGAAAGCCCCCTTTTCGAATGCGACGCTTTTTTCCGGTACCAGGCCAGCCTGACCCGCCAGACCTTCAACCCCGAGGAAAAGGCCCGGTTCCTTCTCATCGTCACCACCGACGAGCGCCCCGCCACCCTGGTGGACCAGGCCATCACCGAACTGACGTCGTCACCTGCCGAAAGCTTCGAGAAACAGGGCATGTACTTCAGCAGCAAGCCCGCCGTGTCCGACAACCTGGCCTTCGTGTTTCCGGGCCAGGGCAGCCAGTACACCCACATGGGCAAAGACATCGTCAACCTGTTCGCCGACACCCGGGCTGTGCTTGAAAAGGCCGACACCGCCTTCGGCAGCGACGATCCCCGTCTCAGCGACATCATGTATCCCCTGCCGGACCACATCGTGGACACGAAAACAGCCGAAGAAGCCTTACGGAAGACCGACAAGGCCCAGCCGGCCATCGGCGCGGTGAGCCTGGCCATGGACCGGACCCTCCGGCGTTTCGGACTGAAGCCCAAAGCCGTCTGCGGCCACAGCTTCGGCGAGCTCACGGCCATGTGCTCCGCCGGCTGGATTTCGGAAGACACCTTCCTCAATCTGGCCGTGAGCCGTGGGCGTCACATGGCGGCCTGCGGCGACAACGCCGGAACCATGCTGGCCGTGAAAGCCAGCCTGGACGACCTGGACGCGACCATCCGGAAAAGCGGCATCCCGGTGGTACTGGCCAACAGAAACTGCTACGACCAGGGCGTGCTGTCCGGTTCCTTCGAAGCCATCGACAAGGCCGAGGCCCTGTGCAAGGAAAAAGGTTTCCGGACCACCCGTCTTCCCGTGGCCGCGGCCTTCCACAGCAGCCTGGTGGAAAAGGCGGCCCAGCCCTTCAGCCGCGAGGTTGAAAAACAGGCCATCCAGCCCACGGCGATCCCTGTGTATTCCAACACCACCGGCGAGGCCTACCCCGCCAAAGATGTGAAGGCCGTCAAAAAAATCCTGGGGCACCAGCTGCTGAACCCGGTGAATTTCGTGGCCAACGTGGAAAACCTCTGCAAGCACGGCATCCGGGCCTTTGTGGAAGTGGGTCCCAAACCCGTGCTCACCGGCCTGATCAAATCCATGGCCGGGTCAGGGGCCGTGGACAAGGACGTGAGCGTGATCAGCCTGGACGCTTCGTCCGGGAAGAAACAGGGAGTTCTCGATCTGGCCAAAGCCCTGTGCCAGCTGGCCAGCATCGGCTGCCCTGTCCAGCTCTCCGCCTGGGAAGATCCCCTGTCCAAACCGGAAAAACAGGGCATGAGCGTTCCCATCACCGGCGCCAATTACAAAAATCCGGTGAAGCCCAGGCCAAAAACCACCTTCGCCGTGCCTGTTTCAGCGGAGCCCGCCTCTTTCGCCATCGCGGAAAAGCGGGCCCCGGATGTCCACCCAATAGAAAACAAAGCGGTTCCCATGCCCATGAAACCTGTTGAAAAACAAGCTGTTCCCGAAAGACAGACCGTTGCCGCCCCGGTCCAGACCGCGGCGACCCAGGAAGCCCTCCAGGTGATCGCCGAGGGGCTCAAAGCCATGCAAACCATCCAGAGCCAGACCGCCGAGGCCCACAGCCGCTTCCTGGCGGCCCAGACCGAGGCCGGCCGGACCCTCCAGGACATCATGGAAAAGGCCCGCCAGATGATGACAGGACAGGTGACCGTGATTCCGGGTGAAGCCCGGGTTCAGAGAACGGAAACCGTTCGACCGGCCGTTCCGTCTCCCGCCATCGCCCAGGAATCCCGGCCCGATCCGGTTCGCCCGGCTGTTGCCCAGACTCCGGCCGCCCCGGCTCCGGCCCCCAAAGCCCCGGCAAAACCCGTGACCGTGGCGGCTGCGGCACCCGCACCCAAAGCCGTTCCGGCGGCAGCGCCGAAAACGCCGTCCGCCGATTTCAGAAAGACCATCGAAAAACACATGCTGGACGTGGTCAGTGAACTCACCGGCTACCCGGTGGACATGATCGGTCTCGACATGGACATCGAGGCCGACCTGGGCATCGACAGCATCAAGCGGGTGGAGATCATGAGCGCCTTCGAAGAACGGATGAAAGACATGCCGCCCATATCACCGGAAGCCATGGCCACCATCAAGACCCTTGGCGAAATCGTGGCCTTTGTTTGCGGCGCTGCCGGAGAATCAGCCGAAACGGCTTCCCCGGCTCCGGTTCAGGTGAACCCGTCCCTCGATCTTGAAAAAATATCCAAAGCCATGCTGGACGTGGTCAGCGAACTCACCGGGTACCCCGTGGACATGATCGGACTCGACATGGACATCGAGGCGGACCTCGGCATCGACAGCATCAAGCGGGTGGAGATCATGAGCGCCTTTGAAGAACGGGTGCCCGACCTGCCCTCCATTTCTCCCGAAGCCATGGCCACCCTGAAAACCCTGGGCGAGATCCTGTCCTACGTGGCCGCCGAAGGAACGGGTCCCGCCGTAGCCGTCGCGCCCGCACCTGTTTCCGTTGCCCCTGCCGTGGACCTGGCGAAAATCACCGGGATCATGCTGGAGGTGGTCAGCGAACTCACCGGTTACCCCGTGGACATGATCGGTCTCGACATGGACATCGAGGCGGACCTGGGCATCGACAGCATCAAGCGGGTCGAGATCA
>CAZWTY010000005.1:16513-81833 GCA_964637565.1 uncultured Desulforapulum sp. | reverse complement strand
GCTATACTCTATCAAAGAGTTAGTCGCCGAAATTGGTGCCACAGAATGGTTCTGGCGGAGCCAGATATGGGATGGCCAGCTTCCCTTCGTTCAGGTCGGGAAAAAAATGTTCATCGATGCCTTTGACGTTGAGGCTTTCATTCAAAAAAACAAAAATAAATACTAATCGGAGATATGAAATGGAAAATATTGAAATAATTCTAAATAAAATAATAACGGGTACCTATAATTGGGACGAGTTGGATAAACTTTCATATGGCAAAAAAGAGATTTTGTCCGAAAAATATGCACGCTGGCAATTGAATAAAACTTTGGAAACTCTTGATAATGATTCTCGTAATTTTTTCAAAACGGAAATAAACCCACATATATGTGGGGTAGAGGGAGAATCCAGATATCTGGCTTCATATTTGGTTATAATTCCGAAAGAAAAAACCATCAAGATCTCCTTTTACGGTGACTCCGGTTCTGAATCATTCAAAACAAAGGAAAAAATTAACGGTTTTATCGAGGCTCTTATTCAGGCCCGAGACTCAGCTTTTCCTGAATAGGCATTGAACTACAACAAAAACTTTGACAAGATGTGATAATTAACAAGGGCTGTTCCACATCGGGGTAGCCCTTCTTGTTCCGTCTTGTGCCCGTCAGTCAAGATGGAGGTGTAATATGGGAATGATCTACAAACGTGGTGACACTTGGTGGATCAAGTATTATCGGAACGGAAAAGCCTTTCGTGAAAGTTCCCAAAGCGACAAAAAGATGGTTGCAAAAAAACTATTGGATAAAAGAGAGGGTGCCATTGCACAAGGGAAAACCCCTGGTCTCCAATTTGAAAAAGTGACCTTCGATGAACTTTCTGATGCTTTTCTCCAGGATTACAAAATCAATGAAAAGAAATCGCTCGTAAGAGCGGAAAGGAGTGCCAATCATCTATCGGCTTTTTTCAAGGGTTACAAAGCACAAAACATAACAACACCCGTTATAAATTCATATGTATTGAGCCGACTTGAAGAAGATGCCTCCAACGCGACGATAAACCGAGAGCTTTCTGCCTTGAAACGAATGCTCAATTTGGGGGCCAGACAAACACCACCTGTTGTTGATAGAGTGCCTCACATTCCGATGCTCAAGGAAAATAACATCCGAAAGGGGTTTTTTGAGCATGAAGAATTTTTAGCCTTAAGGGAAGCCCTGCCTAAACATCTAAAGGGCTTCGTTACTTTTGCATACAAGTCAGGGTGGCGTTCAACGGAAATAAGGATGCTTACTTGGTCGCAGGTGGATCTCAATTATGGAATAGTACGCCTGGAAGCAGGGGAAACGAAAAATGAGGACGCCAGAACCTTTTACCTGGACTCTGAATTGAATAAAATTTTCCAATGTCAGTGGACGGATAGAAAGAATCTGGCCGAGATAACACCTTATGTATTTACCAACAGGGCTGGAAATAATCACATTTCAGAATTCAGGAAGCCATGGTTCAAAGCCTGTGAGGTCGCCAATATCGGCCACCGCCTTTTCCACGACCTACGTAGAACCGCAGTCCGAAACATGATTCGATCTGGCATTCCCGAAAGGGTTGCTATGACCATTTCAGGTCATAAAACACGGTCTGTTTTCGACCGGTACAACATCGTGAATGATGCAGACTTGAAGCTTGCGGCTCAAAAGCAGGAGGCGTACTTAAATTCCGTCACGGGCACAATTTTGGGCACAATCGTCAAAATTGACAAGAAAAAAAGGGGCACGCGATAGACGTAACCCCTTGATTTTATGGTACCTGGGACGAGACTTGAACTCGTACAGCCATCAAAGGCCGAGGGATTTTAAGTCCCTTGTGTCTACCACTTCCACCACCCAGGCGTATGATGCAGAAAGCTTATAAAAAATCCTGGTTAAAATAGCAAGATTTTATCTCAAAAGACTTCATGTTCCGGAATGATTTTCAGGGATTGCCGAGTATCATACCGCCCTGCGGACGGGATCGTTTCCGGCCCTTGTCAAACCAGGTTTGATCTGGTAGAAAGCGGCCATGACACACATGACGAAACACATCACACCGCCGCTTATCCTGGCGTCCCAGTCTCCCCGGAGAAAAGAACTGCTGGAACAGGCCGGGCTTGTTTTCACCGTTGTCCCTTCAGGCGTGGATGAGAACGAAATCACCGTGACCGAACCGGCCCACTATGCCCGGTACCTGGCCGAAGCCAAGGCCATGGACATTTCTGAAAAGTTTCCGGACAACTGGGTGTTGGGCGCTGACACCATCGTGGTTTCCGACGGCCTGGTCCTGGGGAAACCCGGCAGCGTGGATGAGGCCAGGGCCATGATGAAGCGACTCAGCGGCAGACAGCACATCGTGTACACCGGATTCTGTATCTGCCGGAAAAACAGCCGAAAAAAAATATCGGAAACCGTTCAAACCCTGGTGGAATTCAAAGTCCTTTCAGAAAGTGAAATGACCTGGTACGTTGAGACGCCCGAACCTTACGACAAGGCAGGAGGTTACGCCATCCAGGGCCTGGGGGCGTTTCTCGTAAAACGCATCGAAGGGTCCTACACCAGCGTGGTGGGATTGCCTGTATGTGAAGTCATCGAAGCCCTGACAACTCTCGGGGCCTTGTCCTGATGGCTGTTCAATCTTTATCTGTGGGAGGCGTCCTGTGAACGACTCGTCGATTCATGACAGACTGGAAAATATCGTCAAGCGCATCCAATCCGCCGCGATCGCCAGCGGCCGTGACGCCCGGTCCGTGAAACTGGTGACGGTGAGCAAGACACGGTCAGCCGACGAAGTCAGGGCCGCGGCTTCGGCAGGGGCCTTGATTTTCGGCGAAAACTACGTCAAAGAAGCGTCTGAAAAAATCGCCCTTCTCCAGGACTTGAACTGGCCGTTTCACCTGATCGGTCACCTCCAGAGCAACAAAGCCAAAACAGCGGTCCGTCTGTTCGACCTGATCCACTCGGTGGACAGCGAGAATCTGGCCAGGGAACTGGACAAACAGGCCCAAAAGATCGGAAAGATCCAGGGTATCCTGATCCAGGTCAATGTCGGCATGGAGGAAAGCAAATCGGGGATTGACGAGGCCGGTCTTGAAGCTCTGGTCCGGGCCATCCACACCCTTGAAAATATCCGTGTCCTCGGCCTGATGACCATTCCGCCCTTTGATCTCGATCCCGAAGCGGTCAGACCATATTTCAGGAAGTTACGGCTTGCCGCCGATAGAATCAGGTATCTCGACCTGCCCAACATCCGCATGGACGAACTGTCCATGGGCATGACCGGCGATTTTGAAACAGCCATCGAGGAAGGGGCCACCTTGGTCCGGATTGGCACCGCCATTTTCGGAGAACGGTCATGAACATCCTGCTTCACACCTGCTGCGGCCCCTGCTCCATTTACCCGGTCCGGGTTCTCCGGGGTGAAGGCATGACCGTCACAGGGTATTACCACCGGAACAACATCCACCCCCTCACCGAATGCCTGAAGCGGGAGGAAACCCTGAAAACCTACGCCCAGACCATCGGCCTGCCCCTTTTGGTCCAGAAAGGTTACGACCTGGAAGGATTCCTCAGAAACATGGCCTTCCGTGAGTCGGAACGCTGTCTTTTCTGCTATCACGAGCGGCTTACCGCCACAGCCGAACTGGCGAAACAGGAAAATTTCGACGGGTTCTCTTCCACCCTGCTTTACAGCCGTTACCAGAAACACGAAGTCATGAAATCCTTGGGATTTACCATTGCCCAAACCATCGGCGTGGAGTTCATCTACCGGGATTTCAGGGAAGGCTGGCAGGAAGGTGTGGATGAATCCAGGGCCAGCGGCATGTACCGCCAGCCCTACTGCGGATGCGTCTACAGTGAAAAGGAAAGATACCTGAAAAAACTGAATAAAATCGACGAAATCACTATTTGATACAGACTTTCCTGACCTGAAGCAGGTCTGTTTTTCCATCGAAAATCTTGGCGATACCGTCCTGCTTCAGGGTGGTCATCCCGTCTTTCACGGCCTGATCCCGCAGATCCTCCATCTTGGCTTTGGTCTGGATCAGCTTTTTCATGTCATCCGTTCCCATGAGAAGCTCATGGAGCCCCATACGTCCCCGATAACCGGTGTTGTTGCAGGCGTCGCAGCCTTCGGGTTTGTAGAGCACCAGATCGTCGCTGTACGGAATGCTCACGAACTGTTGGAACTCTTCCGTGCCGTATTCCCGGACCAGTTCATCGTACTCGGCATGGGTCGGCTTGTAAGGTTTCTTGCAGTCCGGGCAGAGGGTCCGGACCAGCCGCTGGGCCAGAATGCAAAGAATGGCGTCGGCGAAGTTGAAGGGGTCCATACCCATGTCGAGAAGACGGGTGATGCTTTCCGGCGCACTGTTGGTGTGCAGGGTGGAAAACACCAGGTGACCTGTGAGGGACGCCTCGATACCGATGTGGGTCGTTTCCTTGTCACGCATTTCACCCACCATGATGACATCGGGGTCGGCACGAAGAAAGGACCGCATGGCCGCGGCGAAGTCAAACCCGATCTTGGGCTTCACCTGGACCTGGCGCAGGCCTTTCTGGGTGATTTCAACCGGATCTTCGGCTGTCCAGATCTTGATGTCTTCTTTGTTGATGTACCCCAGGGCTGAATGCAGAGTCGTTGTTTTACCGGAACCCGTGGGGCCGCAGACAAAAATGATCCCGTAAGGTTTAGTGATGCAGTCCACGAACTTGTCGTAGTTTCTCTGGGAAAACCCCATCTTGTTCAGGGGGATAGGTTCACCGGCGGCCAGGATACGCATGACCACGTCTTCCAGTCCTCCCTGGGTGGGAATGGTGGCCACACGGAGTTCGATGTCAAGCCCGCCGTATTTCTTGAACTTGATTTTACCGTCCTGGGGTTTCCGGCGTTCGGCGATGTCCAGCTCAGACATGATTTTAAGACGGGACACGATGGCATTCCGGAACTGGTACGGAATGGTCTGGTAGACAGTGCAGGCCCCGTCACACCGGATGCGGACCTTGGTGTTCTCTTTTCCTGGAAAGGGTTCGATGTGGATATCCGACGCCTTCCGGTTGAACGCATCTGTAATCATACGGTTCACCAGCTGGACCACGGCGCTGCTTTCCTCGCTGACTCCGGATTCGGCTTCCACGATTTCTTCTTCTTCGTCATCCAGGCGGGACAGAATGTCGTCGATGCTCGACTGGTCCTTGTCGCTGTGGGTGAAAAGGTCGATGTACTGAAGAATGTCCTCCCTCAGGGCCACGTAGATCTTGATGGGTTTTTTGGAAAAAAGGCTCTGGATCTCCCCGATTTTCTGGCCGTCATGGGGGTTGTCCACGGCAATGATGGCCGTGTTGCCGTCACTTTTGATAGGCACCCAGAAATTGTTCTTCATAAAAGGGACTTTGAGACCGTTCAGAAGTTCGCCAGGAATAGGCAGGCTTTTGTTGAACTCGATGAACGGCACTTTATAGTACTTGCTCAGGGCGTCGCCGATATCTTTTTTCGGAATCTTGAGGTTGTTGATCAGGATGTTTTCAATGGGTTCGTTTTTGATCCGCGCATCCGCGATGGCGGTGTTCAGCTCCTTCTGGGTCATGATATGGTTTTCCAGAAGATGATCGAACTTGCCGGAACGTGTTTTCGCCATGCGTTTCTGGTTGTACATGGCGATGCCCATGATTTTCGCAAGTTCCGTGACGTAACTTTCTTCGGCCTTGGTGAAAACCGTGCCCCCTTTTTTGTTGATCAGCTGAACCGCGCCAAGAAGAAAGGTCTTGTAGACAATGGGGACAACCAGCACCTGGGTTGTCCTGAATCCGGTTTTCCTGTCCCAACTGCTGTCGAATTCAAGAAGAGGGTCGATGCGATGGAGTTCGGCTTTGTCGTAAACGTCTGCGATGTTCACCAGCTGCTTGGTATGCACCGAATAACCGGCGATACTCGTGGGAGATATGGGAACCCGGATCTCGCTGATTTCATCGCCGGACTTGAACCGGGATACGATTTCACGCCGAACCCCGTCCACGTAGTAGATGGTCATCCTTTCCGCGGCGAAAAGCCCCATGATCTCGTCTTTCAGGTTGATGATGATTTCATCGAGATTCAGGGCCGCATAGATCTTGTTGCAGATCTCCTGAAGATTGGTTCTGTACTCCACCTCGGTTTTGAGGTCCTGCATTTCGCTGGTGGTGAGCTTGCCGTTCATGACATATCCTTAAAGGGGAGGGTGAAACCTGAAAAAGACCTATCTGCCTGCATCGTCCCGAGGGGGAGAACCGTCACCGTTTTTCAGGAACAGCTTTTTGCCCCCACCGATCATCAAAAGGATACTGACAAGATAAAAGGCCGGTTTCATTCCAAAAAAATGCCTGCCTTGAGCCTCGAAATCCTGAACCTTTTCGGGAATGGTGATAAACATCCCCAGGCCGGCGGCAAAAAGAAGTGCTCCCCAGATCTTCCTCAACTTCAACTTGGGATCGGTCATAGAAAAACTCCCTGATATTATGGCGTAAATGTCTGGAAACTATAAACCGGGCACCGGGATATGTCAATTCGATAATCACGGCTTCAGCAAAGCCCGGAATCGATGCGGTTCAGCTCGTCGTCGTAGGTCGCCCTGATCCGGTCCTGCTCGTCGGCCAGAACCTGAAGTTCGTCGAAGAGTACGTCCACCCGGGTCTGTTTTTCATGGAGCTTCCGGGACACATCGGCGATTTTCCTGCCGTCGCCGGAAGCGGAAATATCCAGGAGGGTCGCGTTCAACGACTCGATGTCCTTTTCAAGGGCCTCGATGGTTGACTCGACTTTTTCCATTTTGCTTTCAACGGGTTTCAGCTCTTTGGATCGCCTCTGGACAAGGTCCGACCGGAGTTTTCTAAGCTCTTTTTTCCCCAGACGCGCCGTTTCCTCATCCGATTGTTTTTTCTCGTTCTTTCCGTCATCTCCCGCAGAATCGTTTTCGTCCCCCCAGCCCTCTTTTTCGAGAAAGTCTGCATAAGAGCCTTCAAAAACCTGGATGCGATCGTTTTTGAAGACGATCAGCCTTTCGGCCAGGGCGTGGAGAAACATCTCGTTATGGGTGACCATCACCACGGCCCCGGCAAAACTGTCAACTGCGGCCAGAAGGGAATCGCAGGCTTCCATGTCCAGATGGTTGGTCGGTTCGTCGAGAAATAAAAGGTTCAGGGGCGTCACCAGGAGTTTACCCAGCATGACCCGGCTCTTCTCCCCTCCTGAAAGCACGCTGATCTTCTTCAGGGCCGCGTCACCCTCGAACATCATGGACCCGCAGATATTCCGGGCGTGCTGCCTGTCCACATCCGGATGGGAGTACATGACCTCCTCTTCCACGGTCCGTGAGTCCACCAGGCTTTTCACGTTGGTCTGCTCGTAGAAGCCCGTCACCACCCCGGGGTTCAGCTGGACCGTACCCCGGTCCGGCTCAAGTTCTCCTGCCAGAAGTTTCAGGAGGGTTGTCTTGCCTTTTCCGTTCTTACCGATGATGCAGACCCTGTCTCCGGCAGCCACGGTGATCGACACATCATCGATCAGGGGATCTGACGGGACGTTTTCCGAAGGATAGGAGAACGCCAGGTGTTCGGCCTGAAGCATCAGCTTGGCTGTAAAAGGCCGCGACCGGAAGGAAAACTCCAGGTCGTTCACAGCCTCCAGCTTGTCTTTCTTCTCCATTTTAGCCAGGGTCTTGATCCGGGACTGGACCATGTTGGCCAGTCTGGCCTTGGCCCTGAAACGGCTGATAAAAATCTCGAGTTCTTTTTTCCGTTTCTCGTCGTTAACCCTGGTTTTCTCGTAAATCTCTTCGTCCTGGGCGATCTGGGCGTAGTATTTCCCCGTATCTCCTTTGATTTTCCGGAGATTTCTCCGATGAAGTCCGGCCGTGTGGGTCACCACCGCGTCCATGAAGCTCCGGTCGTGGGTGATCAAAAGGATCTCCCGGGGCCACTGGTTCAGAAATTTTTCCAGCCAGCGGATGGAGGTGATATCCAGATAGTTGGTGGGTTCGTCAAGGAGAAGAAGGTCCGGATCGGAAACCAGAACCTTAACCAGATTGAGCCGGACCTGGTAGCCTCCGGAAAATTCCAGGGGATGCCGATTGAAATCGGCGGGAGAAAATCCCAGGCCGGCCAGGATCTTTTCGACTTTCCACTGCTGGTCCTTTTCATGTTCAGGAAGGCCCAGACAGCCCTCCTTGAGGACCGTGTCCTGGGTAAAAGCCAGATGCTGCCGAACATAGCCCATGCGGTAGTTGTTCGGGATGAGGATCTGGCCGGAATCCGGATGCTCCTCACCCAGAATCATCCGCATCAGGGTCGTCTTGCCATGACCGTTCCGGCCAACAAGTCCCACACGTTCCCTGGGGTTGATCTTCAGGCTGATCTGTTCAAACAGCTCATGGCCGCCAAAGCCTTTCGAGAGATTTTCAATGCTAATCATGAATCATGGTTCCAGACGGTTGATAACGTTTCTATGTGCCCTGCTCGTGGGGGAATATAATGGAATGAGGGTTTCAAGTCAACACTGGCCCTGAAAAGCAAAAAGCACCGGCAATCACCGGTGCTTTCATTTTTAATCATGAGCGGAGGGGACTTTGGGTCAGGATTTTCTCGGGCTCATCAACGCCGTTCCGTCCAACACAACTCTTCCGTCCTGGTTTGTACACGTGGTCTTGAGTGTCACCCTGTTTTTTTCAACATGGACCTCCATGACTTCCACCCGGGCCGTGATGGTGTCGCCGATGTAGACGGGGGCGAGGAAACTCAGCTCCTGTTTCATGTAAACGGCCCCTGCTCCGGGAAGCCGTGTCCCCAGAACCGTGGAGATGAATCCGGCAGACAGCATGCCGTGGGCGATCCTTTTTTTGAAAAACGTGCCTTTCGCATATTCCTCATCGATGTGAGCCGGGTTGAAGTCCCCCGTGATTCCCGCGAAACCGTAAACATCCGATTCCGAGACTGTTTTGGTAAATTCCGCGCCATCTCCAGGTTTCATGTCGTGAATGGTCTTTCCGGTCATTTCAGCTCCTTGTCATTTTCTGTTAACGCCTCAGTCACGGCCGTGATCGTAACAAATTATACGGCTTGGAATCAATCAATTATCCATGGCGGGCGCTTTTTTGACAGGTTTCTTTTTGACGGGTTTTGTATCGTTGTTCACAGTCTCCCCGTCTCTTTCAGACAGCCAGGCCGAAATTTTCGGGGTGAATTCCCTCTGGCACTTGGAACTGACATAAATTCCGATATGGCCGGTGTCGATGCACACATCCTCCACATCCGTGCTTCCCACGGCGCTTGTCAGCTTTTCGCAGGCACCGGGAGGAACGAGGTGGTCGAATTTGCCGTAGATGTTCAGAAGCGGCATGGTCAGGTTTCGCAGGTCCACCAGACGCCCCCCCAGTTCGAGCTGGTTGGTGATCAGTTTGTTTTGCTGGTAGCATTCCTTGATGAATTCACGAAATGTTTCTCCAGGGACATCCGGGCTGTCGAAAATCCATTTTTCCATCCGCACGAAATTCTCGACGAAATCCTTGCTGTTCATATTCTCGACGAACGACTGGTATTTGTCGATCATCAACCGGGCCGGGTTCAACAGCAGAAAACCGAAGTTCATCAGATCGCCGGGCATGTTGCCCAGAGTGTCCATCAAACGGTCCACGTCTACGCTTTTCATCCAGCTGTGAAGCAAACCCTGGTCCGTGTCGAAATTGGTGGGGGCCACGGTGGTCACCAGATTCTTCACCTTCTCGGGATGGAGGGCCGAGTACATCACGCAGAACGTGCCGCCCATGCAGATCCCCATAAGGTTGATCTTCTGGATACCTTCACGTTTCAGAATAAAATTCACCACGTCGTCCATATAGCCGTTCACATGGTCGTCGATGCTCATGTAACGGTCTTTTCTCGTGGGGTAGCCCCAGTCGATCATGTAAAGATCGTGCCCTTTTTCAAGAAAAGATTTGACCACGCTTCTGCCTGGCTGAAGATCCAGCATGGTTTCCCGGTTGATCAGGGCGTACACGATGAGAAGCGGGGTTTTCATCTTCACGGGCGCCTCGGACCGGTAGTACTTCACCTTGACCCTGTCCTGCTGATAAACGATGTCGTAAGGGGTTTCGGCGATTTCCGTGTTCAGGTCGCCGAGAAGGACATCCGCTGCATCATCGGCGAAATTCCACATCATTTCCGTATTTTCCGCAATATTGTTAAGGGTTTTGTGAATGGGTTCGTTTATGTTCAGCATCGTCTGTCTCCCTTATGCCTTTTATGTTTCGCATCTTGTTTAAGCCGTTATGATGCCCGTTTTCGCTTAGCTGTTTTTCTCCGCTTCCCGTTCCAGGACGCGGATTCTTTTTTTCAAGCTGTAGATGTCCTTGTAAAGTTCGTCGAGGTCATTCTCCACAGGGATGCCAAAGGCCTTCATGGAATCCTGGATGATCTGCTGACGGGCCGCCATGAAATCGCTCATCGCATCCACCACCTTGCCCAGGGCTGTTCTGTATTCATTGGACTTGAACAGGGACATGTAATGGTTTTCAAGCTGTTTCAGCCACATCTGGTAGTACTCTTTGGAATCTTCGGGCAGCGCTCCCTCGTCGGCCATGGACGCCAGGCTGTCCTGGACCACTTTGAAGGATTTCTCAAAGGGAATGTACAGAAAATACAGAAACTCCATGAGTTTCACATGGAATATATTCGATTTGTCGATCATCTGCTGGAGTTTCGCCTGGTACTCCCTGGAGAGCCCCAGGGGCGGGATACTGAGAAACTTGCCGATTTCCTTCTGATAAATATCGGTGAACAGGTCGAATATTTCCGAACCGCCCATGCCTTCAATGCGATGTTCCTTGAATATCCCATGGATGTTTTTCGCGCTTTCCATCCAACGTTTCTGAAAAAAAGAGAAGCCTTCCAAGCCTGACTTGAGAATCTTGTGAAAATTTTCCGTTCCGGCCCTATTGTTTTCCATAATGTTTTCGATCATTTCCTTTTTGTTCATTTTCGAAGCAAACTCGTTCCATGTTTTCATCGCGGGTTCCCATGCCTTGTATGCGTTTTTCGCTGCGTCCCGGCTCTTGAAAATCGTTTCTTCGCCGTTTTCGCTCGTATTCTTCATTTTTTTCTCGACGGAATCCCAAATACGCGAGGCATTGTCAATCCAGGTATTTATGATCTGTTCCGAATCAATTCCACCTTCGATACTGCTTTCTCTGTTTTCTCTTGGCTTTTCCATGTTTTTCTCCTGCAAGGTGAGTCAATAAAATAATCAGTCACTTACACCAAAAGCCCCCCCTGCTCTGATACGGCTCCATGCCGGCCCCCCGTCTGTAGCCGTTCATGAAATACAAAAAAGCCTGGCCCTCATGTTCATGCTCAAACCCATGATGCCAGCAGTAATTAGTGTATGCGCGTATTGTTAAAATGTTTTTAGAATCTTGCGGTTTTTATGTTTGGCAGACTCAAAACAATGTAACTCTTATATGATAAAAGTCAATCGGTCCATGGGCAAAAAACCCATTTTAGCAGGGGAAATTCCCGAGGTGTTCAGTATGGATTGCAGAAAGTTTCAAAATCATTTTTTGGAAGTCCCGCCATCCAATCCGGATCTCAAACACAGACCGGAGAACAAAAGGCGCGCTCTTTTCCAGAATTCACACCGGGTCGTCGGGGGATTTTTTATCAATATTCTTAAGCATCTTTTCCCGCCGTTCCTTTGATTTCGTCAGAACAGTCTCAAACGTTCGTCCCAGGTAATCCAGTTCTTCTTCCGAGAATTTTTCCCGGAACTGGCCGGGTGAAACCGCCCTCACCTCGCCGGAAGCAGCCATGTCCCCGCGGCTCTCCGCCAAGTCTTCCATGTCACGGATAGCCTCATCAATGGCGGTCAGGACAGACTTCAGGTTCCTCGCCACAGCGTCAACAGGAGAAACAATCGTGTAGAGTTTTTTCCCTTTTCCCGGCTCCGGGGGAGACGCCACAACCACATCCGGTTTTGGAACCGATTTTTCGAAGGTTTCCTGGACCTTGTCGATGTAATCCTTGAACCGCTTTGTCAGCGCCTCAATCTCATCCATTGTCAGCTCTTCTTTTTTCAAGGCCATTGCACCTTATTATATGTCAGTCAAGCCCCAGGTTGAACGGTCTTGCTCCATCCGTAAAACATGTCATGCAAAACTTCCATTTTCACCCCGTGGCGATGCGAACAAAAAACAACGGCCAGACTTTACCAGCCGACAAGGATTCCTGTCAAACCCTTTGTTCTTCATGAATCAAGGTCCGACGACAATTTTCTGCCCGGGATGGAGCCTGGATTTTTCGTCAAGATGGTTCATATCCTTCAATTTCTGAAGTGAAATACCGTAAGTGCGGCAGATGCTGTAAAACGTGTCTCCTGGCTTGACCTGATGATAGATGGGCTTTCCAGTTTTCTCGACGCCGTGTTTCCCTTTTCCATCAGTGTTTTTAGGGGGGGCCGGGGCCTTTCCGGCATTTTTCACTCCCCCCGTTTTCACCTTTGTTTTCAATGGTTTCAATGCTTGGGTGGAAGCCGGAGATAACCCGGCGTTTTCTTTTTTCTTTCGGGACAGTTCCGTTGAAAGCATGTCCAGTCTGCTGACGATACCTGTTGTTCGCTCATCCAGTCGTCTCCTGTCATCCTCCCGGGCCGTTTTGAGATTTTCCATGTCTGAGGCCATCTGCTCCAGTCGCCTGGCCATTTCGTCCGAACCGGAAGCATGGGATTCAGCCCCACCCCCCCCAATTTTTTCTTCGATTCCAGCAACTCTTTTTTCAAGGGTGCTGAAACGGCGATCTTCAGCGAGGCTGCGCTGCATCATGGGGTAATAAACCAGAAGAACAACAATGGCCACCACAAGCCCAGCACCCACAAAAAAAAGCAGTCGTTCCAGAGTCCGCTTGCCCTCGGGAGGGCTCTTTTGGTTTTTCATGGCAGATTCCTTTTCATCGGTTGGATACATGGGCCATACTTAATCCCAAAGTTCACGAAATTTCAAGGATTTTAGCGTGCGGGAAACCGACACTCTCCCCGAAGAATGACCCTGTATAAGGACCAGAACGCAAAACCTTTTTTTTAAGTTTTTATTTCCCCACTCCTGTGGTAGGTGTGCCCTGTGGTAAATTTTACAGGACAAGAACATCAAAAGGCGGGATCGCAAATGTCAAAACACAGTCATACATTCGTTGAACGATACCAGGGGGCCGGGGCCTTCGGCTGGTCCAGGGAAACAGACGAAGAGACACTGAAATACTATCTTCAGAAATTTTCCGATGACCGTTTTCTGGACATCCTGCTTCCGCGGCTTAAAGACATTGAAATGGAAACCCTCTACGACATGATGGTCCGGCTTCTCAAGAACCACCTGACGGAAACGGAATACCACCGTCATTTCCTGAAAGACGGAACCCACGGCCATGACCACGACGAACCGGGTATTCGGGAATAACGCCTCTCCATGACCAAACAGACCCTCATCGTCACCGAGATGTTTTACAGCATACAGGGAGAATCCCTGTTTGCCGGTCGCCCCTGCGTGTTCATCCGCCTTGCGGGATGCAACCTCCGATGCGCTTATTGCGACACAACCTACGCTTTTCAGGAAGGAACGGAAATGACCATCGAGGCCATCACAGAAAGGGTTCTGTCCTGGCCGTGCAGGCTGGTTGAAATTACCGGGGGAGAACCCCTGTTTCAAAAAAACACGCCGGAGCTGGTGCGAGGGCTCCTTGATCTGGATCTGACCGTTCTCGTAGAAACCAACGGGTCGTACCCAGTCGATGCGCTTGACCGCCGATGCGTCAAAATCGTGGACGTGAAATGCCCGTCCAGCGGAGAAAGTCGCCGGAATCTTGAGGATAACGTCACACGGCTCGATTCAAAGGACCAGCTCAAATTCGTCATGATGAACCGCGAAGACTACCTTTTCGCCCTGGATTTCATCAAAGACCGCCGTTTCCCCTTTGATCAGGGCAACATCCTTTTTTCTCCCGTGCCAGGCTCCCTCCAGCCGGCCACACTGGCGGGCTGGATGCTGGAAGATGGCCTTTCCGTCCGTCTTCAGCTTCAGCTCCACAAAACCATATGGCCGGATGTGGAACGGGGCGTGTGAAAACAGGAGAAGGTCCGGACGAAGAAAACAGCATCACATATCACCGACACCATGGATATCAGGGAGGCCTCCCATGAAAGAAAAAGCCAAAGCCATCGTCCTTTTGAGCGGCGGACTCGACTCGGCCACCACCCTCGCCATCGCCCGGGACCAGGGCTACCTCACCCACACCTTGAGTTTTTCTTACGGCCAGCGGCATCAATTCGAACTGGAAGCGGCCCAAAACATCTCCCGGATCATGGGAGCGGAAAAACATCTGGTGATCAACATGAACCTGAACGATATCGGCGGTTCGGCCCTGACAGACAACATTGATGTGCCGAAAGGACGGACGGCCGCAGATATGGAAGGGGATATTCCCGTGACCTATGTCCCGGCCCGAAACACCATCTTTCTGTCCCTCGCCCTGGGCTGGGCCGAAGTCTTGGGAGCCTCAGACATTTTCATCGGGGTTAACGCCGTGGATTACAGTGGATACCCCGACTGCCGGCCGGAGTACATCAGCGCCTTTGAAACCATGGCCAACCTGGCGACTAAAGCTGCCGTTGAAAATGAGATTCACGTCAGGATCCATACCCCCCTGATCAACCTGACCAAAGCGGGCATCATCGAAAAAGGGATTTCCCTGGGCGTGGATTACGGCCTGACCCACAGTTGCTACGACCCCGATGAACTGGGCAGGGCCTGCGGCCAGTGTGACAGCTGTTATCTTCGAAAAAAAGGTTTTGAAACAGCCGGGGTTCCCGATCCCACCGTATACGCATAAAAAAAAGCCCTCGGTAAACCGCGGGCCTTTTGATTTTCAAATGAAATCTTACTCTTTCCAGAGGTCCACGTCGATAAGACCCAGTCTGGCTGCGTAGCGCACCAGTTCCATGGTGCTGTGGATATCAAGCTTTTTCATGATGTTGGCCCGGTGATTTTCAACGGTCTTGGGGCTTATGCAGAGTTTGTCTGCGATTTCCTTGGGAGGTGAGCCTTCCGCGAGAAGACGCATGACTTCCTGTTCCCTTGGAGTCAGGGAACCGTAATCGGCGTCGGTGATTTTCGCGTCTTTCACGGGAAATTTCATCAGCTTTTCCACGACCTGGTGGGAGACGGAGCTGTCCAGGTAGTACTCTCCTCTCAGAACGATCTCGATCCCCTGAACCAGCCGGTCAGAGGCAGAATCCTTGGCCACGTAGCCAGTGGCCCCGGCCTGAAAGGCTTCGGCGATATAATCGATCTTCGAATGCATGCTGACGATCATGATTTTGGTATCCGGAAGAGATTCACGCATTTCGTTGGTGATCTGCACCCCGTTGATGTCCGGCAGGGAGATATCCACAACAGCCAGATCCGGCTTCAGCTGTTTGGCCATTTTGAGGCCCTGCCTGCCCGTTCCCGCCTCACCCACAACCTTGTACCTCTTGTCTCTTTCGACAATGGTTTTAAGTCCTTCACGAAACAAGGGGTGATCGTCGATGATCAGTATATTCTTGCACTGGGACACGCGGATTCTCCTTATGGTTCAATGTCCTGGCAGCCCTGGGGTATAACCCTCCTCAATGGGCGATCATTTCAGGCTCGATGGGTTGAAGGATAATTTCGATTGAATACAGGAACCTGTATCCCCCGGGGAACAAAAGTCAGTTATTAATAAATATTCCCTTGAAGGATGTCAATGGTATTTATTGATTTATCTGGGGTTTCTCTCATGAGGAATGGGTGGGATGAGAGGATGCGCAGGAACACATCAAGGAGTTTCATGACCCCCTTGGAAGTCTAAATCAGGTTGGACACTCTCGATAACGTTTGGATAAGCGTCTCTATCGGCCCGTTGACACGTCATGAATCGGCGGCCTGTGCGAGCAGCGTTTCAGTGAAGAACATGGGTATGCACGGTGTAGTCGAACTCGTTTTCAAGAAGAAAAATGATCAACTCGAAACTGCACTCGTCCATGACGTCTTTTTTCCAGCCCATGCGCTGGAGTTCGTAATTCACAAAGGAGACGGTAAAACTCCCCCCGTCTCTCAACAGGTTGAAAACATCCTTGACCAGTCTGTTGATTTCATCGGGAAGAAGCCCAAAACTGGCAAGCCTCCAGAAAAGTGTGGTGCAGATGTTCAGCGTGTTTTCCCGAATGGACCCCGGGACAAGATCATTCACATGGCTCATAGAGTCACCCCCTGATGGTCGTTGGTCAAAAAAAGCCGGATTGACGGATGAAAAAATCACAGGTATAAATAGAAAAAATGGATTTAACTTTCATGAATCATGGGTCGTGCTTTCCCATGAATCCCCCGCTTGATTGGTACCGTATCAAAATTTGTTTTTTTTTGTCCATGGGTCGAAAGCTTCATTTATATGGGCAATAAAACTTATTCCCGGGATTTTTTCCCAAAAATATTCCATCTCTCCGGCTCATGTCCCAGGATTGATATTTTTCTAAAGAAAACGTTTGGTTTTCCGATAAAAAAAATGTGACACGCAGCTTCCTTGATATGGAAGCTTCCAAAATTAAAATTTATTTCGAAATCTGGCAACCGCCTCGCTTATTTTAACGAACTGTTGAGTTTTATTGAGATGCTTCACCCATTTCGGGAATAAGTCATTCCACCTCTTTTAAAAATTGAAAGACAGGCATTCCTTGTGGAGGAGAATACGATGAGTGAATTTCTGAAAAATTTCCGTACAACCCACAGCAGGTTTTCCGGAAACAAACGTAATCCTTACGACGGGCATTACTACCCGGCACAGGAAAGAAGAAACGGGAGTGACAGGCGCAATGAGCAAGGTCAGCCCCAGGGCAAACCCCCAGGTTCCTTTTACGCCCGGATAGAGGAGCTCCTGCCGGCTCTTCAGGCACTTCTCGAAAACATCGTGGAAAACCAGCAGACACTCATCGATATGAAAAAGACCCGGGCTGAGGAAGAAGACTCCCTGCTATCCGTTTTCCGGGATATCGCCACATCCCTTCAGAATATACAGGTCAGGCCCGCACAAGCCACCCGTGTTGCAGCAGCTGAAAACCGTGGACCAGGGGTGGAAACTCCCCCCATCACGGTGGAAGAGCTTGAAAAAACGGAAATGAAATCATCGGCCGATGAAAAGCGGGACATCATCCGGATCATGAAAAAACTGAGAAAAAAAGGGGGAACCTACAAAGAAATCGCCCAGTTCCTCAATGAAAACAACGTCCCGACGTTTTCGAACAAAGGGCACTGGCACGCTCAGACCATTCACCGTCTGTGCAGCCGGTGACGGATTTTAAACTTATTCCAGCATCCGTGTGATAGACCTGACGATTTCGTCAAGGGGAATGTCACCGGTGCCGATGCTGCCCTGGATAATCAGCCCGTCAATAATCGCCACAAGGATTCTGGCCTGGACCGAAAGTTCCTTGGGGTTGGACGTAAGGAGAAGGTGACCATCCTGGATCATGTTGAACCAGCGCTGGTATGTTTCGATAAAACGGTGTTTCAGATCCTCGTTACCCGACATGATTTCCTGAACCAGATACAAATGGAGCCGCGTCCTTGTTTCTGATTTGAGCAGAGTCCCGACCAGAAGTTTCAGCGTTTCTTCGAGAGACGCTTCTTCCCTGTTCTTCTCGATCATGGAAAAAATATTGGCCGTGACCTTGTCCACATGTTCTTTCGTGATATCGAATATCAGGTCGTTTTTTGACGAATAGTAATAGTAAAGGGTTCCCTTGCTTATCCCGACCTCTTTGGCGATGTCGGCCAGACTTGTGCCCTCCACACCCTTTTCACCGATCAGCTTGATCGCCGCGTCTATGATGTTTTCCCTGTTATTGATCCTGGATTTCTTCACTTGTTTCTTCTGCAAAACACCCTCTTTCCCAAAGGTTAACCCCTGAAGGCAAACCATCGTCCGCACCATAGACAGGTTTTTACAAACCAAAGCCGTCTCTTCCAAGTATTTGCGAATAACGTAAGTTCTCTTTATCAGGAATCGATTCGGATGTCCTCTCATTTCTTCAGGGAGGCCGACCTTCCTGAAGCATGAAAAAACGCATGGAATCCGAAGACTCCATGCGTTTGACTAAAACAGCACTTTGTTAAGAAAAAACGAAAAGACGTTCAAACGCGAAACAAACTGAAGACACGAGGAAAACAGGTGATTGGTGTTATCTCGAACCAGGACCGGACATCAATGACAAGCTTCAGGCAACGTCTTGGAGACCACGGGTCACACCATGTCAATGAATTTCGACATGTTTTTCAGTTTCACGCCATCGGGGATATCGAACTTCACAGCCACTCCGTTTGGTGATTTACGGACAACATCACCGGCCACATGGATCAGGTCGATATGGGTATAATCCTCGAACACCATGGACACCCCCTCGCCGACAGCCAGCATGTTTTCCGTTTCGATAAATACACCGCCCGTACTGATGTCGCGAATCGGATCGGTGTAGACCTGGGTTTTTGTTCGGTAATCCACCTCGGCAAAAAAACAGGTTTTTCGAGAATGTTTTCTGCGTTCCATCTGGTTCGTTCCTTTCGTCTCCAAAGGTTGTTAATGACACGGTCAAAGCCGTTAATATCCAGAAAATTCCGGCCTGGTTTCCACGAACAGCCAGCTGGCCGTCCCTTAAAAAGCACAGACAATACCCGTAACCGGGGCAAAAGTCAGTGTTATCAGGCTGGGCTCGTTTCGAAGAAACAGTCGAATCACACGGATTTATGTCATCAGCGAACAGCTCGTGCCAGTTCCCCCTGAGTCAGGAAGAACCACATCGTGAGATGGGAATTAAGTGTCTTGAATTTACCAGAAAAGAAAAAAGATGTCTATTTAAAAAAACAGGTTACGTGAACCCGGACATGACGGGGCCTGGCCGGGTTCACGATGCGCGAAAGTCTTCGCATTCGCGAAAGATTCAGCTTTCGCTGACCTGTTCTTCCTCGCTCTGTTTGAATGCCTTGTGAAGTCTTGACACTTTTTTCACAAAACGAGTCGTCTGCCGGAACGGAGGAATCCCGTTATGGGCATCCACACGGGCGATTCCGGCGTTATACGCGGCAAGGGCCAGCTTCGTATTCCCTCCAAAACGGTCGAGAAGCTTTCTGAAATACTTGACGCCAGCGTCGATGTTCTTTTCAGGGTTGAAAGCGTCTTTCAGCCCCATGGCTCTGGCTGTCCGGGGCATGAGCTGCATCAGACCCTTGGCGCCGACCCGTGAAACGGCTCTTGGATTGAAACCCGATTCAGCGACGATGATGGCTGTGATGAGATGGGGATCGACTTTGTGCTTTTTCGATGCTTTGAGGATGATGGGATAGTAACGTCTGGCGGATTTTTCCATGGAGGTGAGGTTGACCATCACCGCCTTGGCCCCTGAATCGATCATAAAATCCGAAACCCGGGGCGAGGTCACTTCCTGTTCTTCACCAGCCACAGGTCCCGCTGCCTGTATCTGGTCGCTTCCGACTCTGTCCGGACCATTCCGTTCCTCAAGATAGGCGACCTTCGTCTTGAGGATGCCGAAAGCGAACAACAACACTAAAAAAACTGCCATTTTTTTCCAATGAACCGTCGATGGGGAGGAAACTCCAGCCTCATTTCCGTTCATACGAACCTTCCTTTCGGTGACTGTTTTATCATACCCGGGGCTCCACTCATTGTACCGCAAACTTGCCCCATTTTTTTTAAAATCACCTTGGGTAATTTGGAAGGCTAACAACTTATGTGCTTAAATTCAAACATTTTTTTTAAAAATATTTTTTTTACCGTGTTTTTTACCGATATAATTAACACATGTATTATTTTTAGGTGTTTTGATATAACTAACTGTTTTCAATGTCTTTCATCGTTTCTAGCTCTTCCCACCTTTCATACAGTCGCTCAACATTTTTCTGAGCTTCCGCAAGCCGTTGGCACGCATTTTTCATCGCCTCAGGATCCTTGGAAAGAGCGGGTTTTGAAATTTCCAGCTCCAGGTCCGCCACCTCGTTTTCCGCTTCGACAATTTTTTCTTCGATCCGGGCCAGTTCAAAACGGTGTTTGAACGATAATTTTTTCTTTTTATCCTTTCTCGGTTCGTCGACCGGTTCCTCCCGGACCTTTTTTTTGACCGTCTTTTTATTTTTTTCCTGAATTTCACCGGCCCACTGGTCCACACCGGCATAAAGCTTCACCGAACCTTCGCCGTCAAACCCCAAAATGTGGGTGGCCAGGCGGTCAAGCAGGTACCGGTCGTGGGATGCGGTGACCACGGCCCCGGGAAAATCGGCCAGGCTCTCCTCCAGCACTTCCAGGGTCGGTATGTCCAGGTCGTTGGTGGGCTCGTCGAGCAGAAGGACATCTGCCGGGGTTTTCATCAGATTGGCGATCACGGCCCGGGCTTTTTCACCGCCGGACAGTTTGGATACCGGGGTGTCGAGCTGTTCCACATGGAAATGAAACTTTCTGGCCCAGGTCACCACATGGACAGGATTTCCACGATACATCACCGAATCGCTGTCCGGGGCCAGGGTCCGTTTCAGGGTTTTTTCAGGGTCCAGCTGTTTTCTCTCCTGGTCGAACAGCACAACGCTCAGGTTTTCAACGGTCTTCACATGGCCTGAATCAGGGTCCAGCCTGCCGGCCAGAATGTTGAGCAGGGTCGTTTTGCCTGACCCGTTGGCCCCGAGAAGACCGATAAAAAGCCCCGGAGACAGGGCGAAACTCAAATCCCGGAACAGCGGCCTGCCGTCCATGGATTTTTCCAGGTGGAAGGCTTCAAGAAGACGTTTCGTTTTCCTGCCCGTCGTCTGGAAATCCAGTTCCACGTCTCCGGCCTGACGGTTTCTCCGCCTGAGTTCGCCGAGATCCTCCCCCATTTTCCCGGCCTGGTCGATCCTGTACCGGGCTTTGGTGGTCCTGGCCTTGACTCCCTGTCGCAGCCACTCGGTTTCACGGCGCATCTTATTGGCGAGAACCGTTTCCTGTTTCAGCTGCTGCTCGATAAACAGGTCTCGTTTTTCTTTGAAGAACGTGTAGTTCCCTTCGACTTTCAGATAGCCGTCCGGGTAAAGGGGGCTCAGCTCGATGGTCCTGTTGGTGACACGGTTGAGAAGTGCCCGGTCATGGCTGACAAGCACAAAGGAGAAATCCGCGGTGATGAGAACCTGTTCCAGCCAGAGAATGCTTTCAAGATCCAGGTGGTTGGTGGGTTCGTCCAGAAAAAGGATGTCCGGCTGGCGGATCAGGGCCAAGGTGATGGCCAGACGTTTCTTCATGCCCCCCGAAAGCTGAGAAACCTTCAGATCCGTATCCGAGAAACAGGCCTGTCCGATGGCTTTCTGTCCACGGCTGAACATGAGGGAATCGTCACCCGCCGTTTCGTGGAGAACTGCCGTCATGATATCCCCGATGGTTTTCGAGCTGTCGAAATCATCTTCCTGGGCCAGATACACAGGCCTTACGTGCTTTTTTTCAAGCCGGTTTCCACTGTCCGGGACCAGGACTCCCGCGAATATTTTAAGCAGCGTGGACTTCCCCGACCCGTTGGCTCCGACAAGACCCACTTTCTCGCCTTCGGAAAACGACATGGAAAGACCTGAAAACAGGGTCTGTGAACCGAAACTCATCTCGAGGTCTTTGTAACCGATCAAAAAACTCATTTTTCCATCCATCCTGAATCTGATACACACAATTTTCATATATGCCAAGCGGCCGTTCTATGGTACGCTGGGCACCATGGACAAGAGCAGACAATATATTCAAATGTGCAAGAGGTCAAAAGAAATCCAGAGCTTATGGACTCCCAGGGCGGGAGACTTCTATGCTGACGTGAAAGAAAACGTTCTGTGTCTTTCCCCTGATTCAGTCAAGGCAGGAAAAATCCGGAACGGATTCGGCATCGCTTCCGGTGAAAAGGTCACCACACTCACGCCACTGGTCTGGCTTCCTAAGCTGGACCAGTTGATCGAGGCGGCCCAGATCCAGGGCTGCTGTTTCAGGGACACCTCGTTCCAGTTCTACGAATGGGTGAAGCTCCCCTACGGGACAGGCGGTACACCGGCCAACAAATGTTTTTCATCTTTGGAGAAAGTCTGGCTGGCTTTTATCATGAACACCCGTTTCGCCAAAACCTGGGACGATGAAACCTGGAAATCTGTGGAACTGCTGCCTGCCTATTCGTAACGCAGTGCTTCGATGGGATTGAGATTCGCCGCCTTCCTGGCCGGATAAAATCCGAAAAACACCCCCACTCCGGCTGTAAACGCCACGGCGAGAAAAACGATGGCAGGGCTCACCAGCACGGTGGCTCCCATGGCCGCTCCGATACCGTAAGCGATTCCCAAACCCGCCAGAATGCCGATCACCCCGCCGATCAGGCTGAGAATCACCGCCTCGATGAGAAACTGAACCAGGATATCGGTTCCCCTGGCCCCGATGGCCATACGGATGCCGATTTCCCGGGTCCTCTCCGTCACCGAAACAAGCATGATGTTCATGATACCGATGCCACCCACCAGCAAAGACACACCGGCGATGGCTGAAAGAAGCGCGGTGAGGGTTCCCGTGACCTTGCCGGCCATGCTGATGATTTCCGTCTGGTTGCTGATATGGAAATCGTCCTCCTCGCCCTCCTTGAGCTTGTGGTTCCGCCTGAGAATTTCCGTGACCCGGTCCTGGGCCTCGGTCATTTTTTCTTCTGAAACAGCGGACACCACCACAGCCCGGATGGTTTTTCCGTCAGACAGCCTGTAAAGGGCTGTGGCATCCGGAATCAGGACGATATCGTCCTGGTCCATGCCCATGCTGCTCTGACCCTTGCTTTCAAGGGTTCCGATCACCGTGAACGGAACGTTCCTGATCCGGATCCGGGTCCCCACCGGGTCCTGGCCGGGAAACAGCTCATTCACCACCGTGTTTCCAAGAACAGCCACCTTGGATTTGGCTTTGATGTCCCGGGATGTAAAAAAAGAACCGCTTGAAAGCACATAGTTCCGGATGTCCAGGTAGTCCACGGATACCCCGTTCACGTTGGTGTTCCAGTTGTTCTTGCCGGAGATGATCTGCTCGGAAAGCCGGACATCCGGAGACACGTAACGGATCAGGTCCGTCTGCTCCCTTAAACTCTCCACGTCGTCCATGGTCAGCGTGGCCAGAGAACCCGAGCCGCCCCGGACCCCTCCGGAAAACGTGCTGGACGGATGGATGATGATCATGTTGGTGCCCAGCGAGGCCACCTGTTTCTTGATATCTTCCTGGGACCCTTTGCCCAGGGCCAGGAGGGAAATGACCGACGCTACGCCGATGATCATGCCCAGCGTGGTGAGGAGGCTTCGCATCCTGTTTTTCAGGATACTCTGGAACGCCACCTTGACGAGTTTACGCCACTTCATGGCCGGCCTCCTCATGGGATCTCTGGGCCGCGATCACATCATCGGCCACAAGCCGATCGGTCACAGGCCTGTCCGTCCGGATCTTTCCGTCTTTCATGCTGACCACCCGTTTGGCGTACATGGCCACGTCAGGTTCGTGGGTCACGAGGATCAGGGTGATGCCCCGGTCGTTCAAGGTCTGGAACACGGACAGCACATCCACTGTGGTGCGGCTGTCCAGGTTGCCCGTGGGTTCGTCGGCCAGGATAATGGCCGGATCGTTCACCAGGGCTCGTGCAATGGCCACCCGCTGTTGCTGTCCGCCTGAAAGCTGGCTGGGATGATGGTCCAGGCGGTGGGCAAGGCCCACCATGTCAAGGGCGGCTGCTGCCCTGTCCCGTGTTTTCATCTTTCGTGCAATCCGGCTGTAAAGAAGGGGGAGTTCCACATTTTCAATGGCCGAGGTCCTGGGCAGAAGATTGAACCCCTGGAACACGAAACCGATGCGCTGGTTCCTGATATCGGCCAGCTGGTTCCTGTTCATGGTATCCACCCGGATTCCCTCGAGATAGTATTCACCCCGGCTGGCCTGGTCCAGGCAGCCCAGGATGTTCATCAGGGTGGATTTCCCCGAACCCGAGGCTCCCATGACCGCCAGGAATTCTCCTCGGGAGATGGTCAGATCCACACCGTCCAGGGCTTTGACTGTCTCGCCTCCCAGACTGAAAGTTCTGTGGATGTTTTTAAGTACAATGGTGTCCATGTGTCCCGTGTCTCTTCGCTGCGTAAAGGTATCGTCCCAATGACCGTGCCGGTCACCTCATGGCCCGTGCCGGGTTTCTGCCCCTGCCCCCCGGCCTCGACGGCGCCAGTTTTGAAAATATGTTGGTTTTTTGCGGCCCTTTCTCAGCCACAGACCCTTTGATCACCACCATGCCCTCGGTCACCTTGCCGTCTTCCAGAAGAACGGTCTGGTTCCCGTCGCTGATTCCAGGACGGACCCTGACCATCACGGGTTTTCCCAGGGAGTCCAGAGTGAATATCCGCGGGGCCTGCTCCCTCTTCCCTTGTTTTTCAGAACCTTGTCCGCGTTTATCCCTGGGCTCTGCGTCTCCGTTCAATTCACTGGAATAAGGTTTGAACCTCAAAGCGCCTGATGACACAAGAAGGACATCCTCAGCCCTGGCCACGATGAAATCCACCGTGGCCGTCATTCCCGGCAACAGATGCCCCCGTTCATTTTCGGCATCCACCACCACGGTGTAGGTCACCACATTGGAAATCGTGGTGGGCTTCAGGCGTATCTGGGTCACTTTCCCGGTAAAAACATCATCGGGGTAGGCCTGAACCGTAAACCGGGCCTCCTGACCCACCCGGATCTGGCCGATGTCACTTTCGTCCACATTGGCCTCGATTTCCACCCTCGACAGGTTTTCCGCGATCACAAAAAGGGTGGGAGTGCTGTAACTGGCCGCCACGGTCTGGCCCTCCTCGATATCCCGGGTGATCACCGTTCCGTCGATGGGGGACCGGATTCTGGCGTTTTCCAGATTGGTTTTCGTTTTTTTCAGGGAGGCCTGGGCCGAAAGGACCGCGGCGCTGGCAAGGTCCCTGTCTGTTTCAAGGCTCAGCCATTCCTGGGCCGACAGATGGCCCTGGGCCACCAGGGGTCTGTTCCGCGTGCATTCCAGCTCGGCTTTCCGGAGCCGTGCCCTGGCTTCCATCACATTGGCTTCGCCCTCGCTCACGGCGCTCTGGAACAGGGACAGATCGAGAACAGCCAGAACCTGGCCTTTTTTCACTTTATCGTTGTAATCCGCAAACACCTTGCTGATGGTGCCGGAAACCTGGGTCCCCACCTCTACGGTTCCAACCGCCGCCGTGGTCCCTGTACTGGACACCAGGGTCTCCAGATCACCCCTTACAATTTTTTCCGTCTGGTACACCGGGACCTGGGTCTCCCCCTCGCCCTGCCCCGCGACAACCCACCAGATGCCGGCCGCAATCAGCACCAGGACGATCCCGGCCAGAAATACTTTAATTTTCTTGCGTTTCTTTTCAGACGGTCCTGTTCCGTTCATGTTCATTTTTCCACCATACCTGTGATTTCCGCCATATCCCCCCGATAAAAAGACAGGGTCATGGCCTGGATCACCTTTTTGAGTTCAGCGTCCACCTGGTCATACTGGGCTTCCACGAAACCGGACTGGGCCGTGGTCAGCTCGGTCAGGGTGGCCGCCCCGGCCTGGTACCTCTGGCGTGTGGATTCCAGGGCTTTTTCAGCAAAAGCCAGCCTGGAACGGCTCACATCCACCTGTTCCGAGGCCGTCTGGTAGTTGGCCATGGCCTCTCCGAGTTCCACCTCGATCTGGCGCTCGAGTTTTTCAAGTTCGACCCGGGCTGTCCTGCTGGCAATCCGGGCCTGGCTCACCCTGCTCCGGGTCAGGTTGCGGTCGAATATGGGAATGGACACGTTGATCCCAGCGCTGGCGTTGAGTTTGTCGTCAGCCATCTGATCGTTCACCCCGCCGTTGTCCAGACTGGAGTAGGAACTGGACAGCTCAAACACCAGATCCACCGTGGGGTAATGGCCAGACCGGGCCTCACGGATGTTCTGGTCCGCTGCCATGAGCTCGTTCTTTTTCGATTTCACATCGGGACGTTTTTCAAGGGCTTCGGCCGCAAGGCCCGCCGGATCGGAAAAAGCCCAGTTGCCGTTCATCACCTTGTCAACACCCGGAAGGTCCACGGGCGTCAGAGCCGAAATGCCGATGGTTTCCAGAAGCCGCATCCGGCTGGTGTTCCACGCTTCCCTGGCGCTCAGGAGGTTCAAGCGGGCGTTGGCCGCTTCGGCCTGCTGCTGGTACACATCGGTTACCGGACGGCGGCCGGCTTTATAGAACGCCTCGATCTGCTCCAGCTGTTTCTGGTTGTCCGTCAGGTTTTCCTCGGCCACACGGATGCGTTCCTTTTTAAGAACCGCTTCCAGATAGGCGGTGACCGTGTTGTAGATCACGGTCTGGCGGGTGCGTTCGTAACGGTCCTTCTCAGATTCCAGGGCGTAACGAGATTTTTCCCGGGACGCCTGGTCTTCGTACCCCTTGAACAGGTTCAGCGTGGAGGAGATGGCCGCGGAAAGAGACCGGTACGTACTGTCGTCAGGCGTTGACCGGGTGTTTCTCCCCACATCGGCTCCGGCCCGGGCCGTCAGGTCGGGGTAGTAATCCCAGCGGTCCTGCTCGTGGGTGATCTTCGAGCTTTCCACAGTGTTTCCTGCGGTCTTGAGGTCCTGGTTGTGTTCAAGAGCCAGGGCCACGGCCTGTTTCAGCGTCATCGTGTCCCCTGCCTGGGCGGCGGACACGGTCATGGGAAACATCACGGCCAGCATCAGAACCAGTGGAAAGAGATATTTTTTCCGTCGTCTGTTTTCATTCATCTGCACACTCCCGGTATTCATGGCGTGGTTTTTGTTTTGAACAACGAAAGGACGATACCATATTTCACCCGGTTGCGCTGTTAATTTTCCGTGAAAAAATGTAAAGAAGTCCCGCTGTTTCTTTACATTTCTTTACACCACTGTCCGGCAATTCTAGTATAGTGGCCGTATCGTTTCAACCGGAAAGGCTTCGAGCCCTTACGCCATCACAGGTGAAACAAAATGCGCTTATAATAATGATGGGAGAAAAGACCATGAACCGGGTCCTGATCATCGACGACGATGTGGAGCTCTGCGATCTGCTGAAAGACTACCTGGAGACGGAAGGTTTCGCCGTCAACGCGGCACACCGCTCGGAAACAGGTCTTGAACTCTGCTTTCAGGGGGACTTCAACCTGGTGATCCTCGACGTGATGCTCCCCGGCATGAACGGGTTCGACCTTCTCCGTAAAATACGTGAAGCGTCCCGCATTCCCGTGATCATGCTCACCGCAAGGGGTGACGATGTGGACCGCATCGTGGGCCTTGAAATGGGCGCCGACGATTATCTGGCCAAGCCCTTCAACCCCCGTGAACTGGTGGCGAGAATCAGGGCCGTCCAGCGCCGGACCGCTGGCTCCCCTGTTTCGTCTTCAGGTGCAGCGGCATCCCAGGCCACAGTGCTTCGGGCCGGCGATGTGGCCCTTGATCCCCTGAACCAGAGGGCCACTTCAGGCGGGACCGAGCTCGGCCTCACGTCCGTGGAGTTTTCTCTGCTTTACGAACTGATGAAGGTCAAAGGCCGTGTGGTCAGCCGGGACGAGCTGGCCGAAAAGGTCCTGGGCCGGAAACTCGCCGTGTTCGACCGGAGCATCGACGTCCACGTGAGCAGCCTGAGAAAAAAGCTCGCCGGAGAAGGAAAGCTGGCAGACCCGTCAGATCAGCCCGTCATTAAATCCATCCGGGGCGTGGGATACCTCTTCACCGTGTCCACCCTCACACCTTCCAGCATGTAAGGGACAGATCATGAGAAGCCTTTTCGCCAAACTCTTTCTGGGCGCCGCGACCATCATTCTGCTGTCCATGGCCATCACCCTGGCCCTGGCGTTTTTTTCCTCTTCCGGACCGGTGAAGATGCACAGAAAGCATGTCCATTCCCGGGAAAAAGCCCTGATATACGATCTTCTCGGCATCTACGGCCATCAGGCCATGGACACACTTCTTGACAAGGGACCGGAAGCCCTGGCCGAACCGGCCCGGAAATTTGAAACCCAGTCCGGATTCCGAGCGTATCTTTTCACTGCTGACGGCATCCAGATCACCCCTCCACCCGCCCCTCCAGAGGTATTCGCCCTGGTCAACCGCCTGTCGCCCGAAGAGCCTGCCGGTTTCGTGAAAAACGGAGAAAAAATCGTCGCGGCCCGGACCCTCACGAACCGGAACGGAAAACACATGGTGGCCGCCGCCACCATGATTTTTCCGGCGGACGAATTTTTCAACCGCCGGTTTCCCATTCCAAGGGATTTCTGGGTAAGGCTGGCGGTATCCTTTCTCCTCTGCGGAACCATCTGTTACGCCCTGGCCCGCCATCTCACAGATCCCCTGGACAAACTGAAAGGCGCCACACAAAAACTGGCCACAGGCGATCTCAGCGCCAGGGTTTCCGGTTCCATGGGCCGCCGTTTTGATGAAATCGCCGACCTGGGAAAACATTTCGACCGCATGGCCGAACGCATCGAGGGACTGGTGACCGCCCAGACCCGCCTTCTCCGTGATATCTCCCACGAGCTCCGGTCGCCCCTGTCCCGGTTGACCGTGGCCCTGGAACTGGCCCACCAGAGGAGCGGCGACACCATCCGTCCGTTTCTCGACCGGATCGATCTGGAATCCGAGCGGCTGAACGAGATGATCGGTCAGTTGCTGACCCTGGCCATGCTGGAAAACGGAACCCCGGGAAATTCAGAGGTCATGGATCTTGGAAAAATCATCCGGGCCATCGCCGACGACGCGCGATTCGAGGCCCAGCTCCGGCATGTGGACGTCACGGTGGAGGCTGGCGAAAACCTGAACTATTCGGGTTACCCCGAAATGCTGTACAGGGCCATCGAAAACATCGTCCGAAACGCCCTGCGTTACACAAAACCGGGAACCGTTATTGAGATCACCGCGAAAAAAGCCGGCACCGACGATGCCTGGATCGAGATAACCGTGAGAGATCACGGTCCGGGTGTTCCGGAGACGGCCCTCGCCAACCTGTTCCAGCCTTTCTACCGTATCGAGGACTCGCGCGACCGGTCCATGGGCGGAACAGGACTTGGCCTTTCCATCGCCCAGCGTGCCGTCAGACTTCACCACGGCGTGCTCTCCCTGGAAAACGCCGAAGACGGGGGGCTGCTGGCCCGGTTTTTACTGCCTGTGGATCTGTCGTAAATCTTGACAAGAGCCACTGGACCACGGTAGTCTGACGGACACAGCCAGACGACCTGTTGCCGATCATCCCTGACATCACCCTGTTTTTTCAACTGACGAGGTACACCATGAAAAGACCTGACCTGTCTCGTTTTGCCGCCTTTTTACTCCTGATGCTGCTTTCATGCGTCGGCTGTTCGTCTTCCGGCGGGTCTGGCGGTGACCCCGACCCTGTGTCCATTCCATCCACCGTGGCCACCCCCTCCCTGAGACAGACCCTTCCGGCCAGCTGGGACGAAAACTGGTTCGGTTCGCCCGCAGTCTTTGACCTCGATGACGACGGAAGCGTGGAGATCATCGCCGGAAGGCACAGTGTGCTCTATGTCTGGAATGCCGCCGGAGAAAAAATCTGGAGCGCCGCCGTGGGCGAACCCGGAGGCCCCACCATCGTTCACGGCAGCGACCGTCAGTACGCCGCCCCGGTGGTGGGAGACCTGGACCATGACGGTTTCGGCGAAATCGCCATCGCCTACAGCAACAAGGTGGCGGTTTACGAGCACAACGGAAGTCTGAAAACGGGCTGGCCCAAATCCTTTCCCGTGGGCTCCGGTGAAATCCGGTCCATCGCCGCCGTGGATCTGGACAAGGACAACGCCATCGAAATCCTGGCCCAGAAAACAAGTGCGGCTCCGGTCACCATGGCCTGGCACATCAACGGAACAGCCGTCAACGGCTGGCCCCAGGTCGACGCCGGCGACTGCCCCGATTGCAGTTCCTACGGTGGTTACAACCAGAACATCGGGGCCGCCGACCTGGATGGCGACAGCTTCCCCGAAGTGGTCAGCACCTACGACTGTGCCAATATCGGATTCATGAACGGCGACGGCAGTCCCCTTCCGGCCCATTCCATGTTCAGCGGTGATTTCGTGAACAACATCCCCATGTTCCACGACCTTGACCTGGCCATCCAGGGCTGGGGCGCCGACATGAACCACCGTGACGAGTTCACCGATTCGCCTCCTGTTTTCGCGGACCTGGACTCGGACGGCAAAAACGAAGTCATTGTGTACTCCGACCATGAGCGGGCCGGAGAGTACAAAATCCTGGGCAACTGCCTGTGGGTTCTCAACGAGGACCTGTCCAGGGTCCCTGGATTTGAAACACCGATCTGCTCCGAGGCCCCCCTTTTCACAACCTACGAAAACAACATCGTCCAGGTGGCTCCGGCCCCTGCCCTGGGCCAGCTGGCCGGAGATTCCCGTCCTGAAATCGTGGTCCCCTCCTACGACGGACGGCTGCGCTGTTTTTCTCCTGGGGGCACGGTTCTCTGGTCCTACACCTTTGACAGGGCCGGCGGCAGTTTCATCGGGGCATCGGGGGCGGTGATCGGGGACCTGAACGACGACGGGACCAGTGAAATTGTCTTCACCACCTACTCCACATCAGATAACGTCTCGCACCTGATCGTTCTCAACGCTGCCGGACAGCAGCTTCACCGGGTTCCCCTTTCCAAACGGGGTTCCATGAGCCCTCCGACCCTGGCCGATGTGGACGGGGACGGGATCATAGAAATCATCGTCAGCCTGAAAGACACCCTGGGCGGGGGCCTGGGCGGTGTCCAGATCTGGGACGTGGGCTCGGCCAGCCTGAACGCCCTGCCCTGGCCCACAGGACGGGGAAACAACCTGCGGAACGGCCAGAAAAACTGATGACAACGCCTTGATTCAAGAACACGACGGAACCATCCATGAAACGAATGCGTTACGCCACCTTGCCGTTTTTATTTGCCACCCTCGGCCTTGTCCTGTTTCAGGGTGGCCCGCTTTCGTTTCCCGCTTTTGGTGCGATACACAACGTCCCCTCCTCACCGTCCTTTTTCACCTTGCAGGAAATCAAGTGGCTGACAGACCATCCCGTGATCCGGCTCGCCCCCGACCCGGAATTCAAACCCATCGAATTTTTTGACGAAAAAGGCAACTACACAGGCATCGCCGCCGATTACGTGAAGCTCATCGAAGAAAAAACAGGGATCGTCTTCCGCATCGTTCGATGCCACAACTGGGACGAGGTGATCGGAAAAATGAAAAAACGCGAGGTGGACGTCCTGAACGCGGTGGTCCGTTCACCCCAGCGTGAAACCTTCCTGACGTTCCCTCCCCCATACCTCGTGATCCCGTCGGTGATCATCGTCAGGAACAACGCGGAACGCCAGCTGACCCTTAGACAGCTTGAAGGAATGACGGTGTCCATGGTTTCGGGCTACGGGTACATGGACCTGATACGCAACAACCACCCGGACATAAGGATCGACGCATCGGAAGACCTGAAAACCGCCCTTCGCAAAGTGTCTTTCGGCATCACCGACGCCTTTGTGGGGGATCTGGCCACGGCCAGTTTCTACATCCAGTCCGAGGGCATCACCAACCTCAAGGTGGCCGGTGAAACCACACCGGCCAACATCTCGGGATTCGCCGTCCGTTCCGACTGGCCGGAACTGGCCGCCATTCTGGAAAAATCCGTGGGACTCATCACACCTGAGGAAAAAGATGAGATCCTGAAAAAATGGATACACCTCCAGTCCCAACCCGGGATCACCCTGATCGAATTCAGAAATCTGATGCTTGGCCTTGGGTCGGTCATCATCCTGATCGTGGGAGGTTTTCTGCTGTGGAACAGAACTCTCAAGCGGATGGTCCGGTTAAGGACAGCCGAACTCCAGGTTGAAATCGAAGAACGAAGAAAAGCCGAAGAGGACCTTGCCGACAGCCGGGCCCACTTGAAAACACTCCTCAACACCATTCCCGACCTGGTGTGGTTCAAGGACCCCCAGGGGGTTTATCTGGCCTGCAACGCCAGGTTCGAACATTTTTTCGGCAGTCCGGAAGACAGGATTGTGGGGAAAACCGATTACGATTTCGTGAACCGGGACCTGGCCGACTTTTTCAGGGAAAAGGATCTCGAAGCCATCGAAGCGGGCAGACCCACCATGAACGAGGAAACCGTCACCTACGCCAGCGACGGCCATCAGGAACTCCTGGAAACCATCAAAACTCCTGTGAGAAGCCCCACGGGAAAACTGATCGGTGTTCTGGGCATCGCACGGAACATCACCGAGCGGAAACGGACCGAGGAGGAAAAACAGAAACTCCTCAGCCAGCTGTACCAGTCCCGGAAAATCGACGCCATCGGACGGCTGGCGGGTGGGGTGGCCCATGATTTCAACAATATGCTGTCTGTGATCATGGGCCGTTCGGAACTGGCCAGACTCGCGCTGGACAGCGAGCATCCGGTTTACAAGGATCTTCTCGATATTGAGGATGTGGTCAGACGTTCGTCCGAACTGACACGTCAGCTCCTGGCCTTTGCACGGCGCCAGCCGATCATGCCCAAAGTGCTCAACCTCAACGAGACCATCGAGGCCATGCTCAAAATGATCCGGCGGCTTATCGGCGAGGGAGTCCACATGATCTGGCGGCCAACGAACGGACTCTGGCATGTGAACATGGACCCTGTGCAGATCGACCAGATCCTGGCCAACCTGATCATCAACGCCCGGGACGCCATGGAAAACAGCAGGGGTGAGGTGGTCATCGAAACGGCCAACCGGACGGTGGTTCCTGGGGATCGGAATGCTGTTCCTGGCTCTGTGGCCGGAGATTTCGTCCTTCTGTCGATCCGTGACAACGGGTGCGGCATGGATGCCCAGACCCTTGAAACCATTTTCGAGCCTTTTTTCACCACCAAGGAAAAGGGCAAGGGAACAGGCCTCGGGCTTTCCACCATTTACGGCATCATCCGGCAGAACAACGGGTTTATCCAGGTCTGGAGCGAACCGGGCAAAGGGTCCAGGTTCGATATCCTTATTCCCCGGTTTACAGGAGACCTGCCTGCGGCCGTTGAAAAAATCCCCGACAAACAGGCCCCCGGTGGAAACGAACGTATCCTTCTGGTGGAAGACGAACCGGAAATCCTCCACGTCACCACGGCCATGCTGAAAAAGCTGGGATACCGGGTGATGCCGACGTCAAGCCCCAAAGAGGCCCTTGGCATGATGGAAACACAAGAGGAAATCCACCTTCTGCTCACCGATGTGGTGATGCCTGAGATGAACGGACGGGAGCTTTCAAGCCAGCTTCTCGCCAGGTTACCGGCCATGAAGTGCCTGTTCATGTCCGGTTACACCGCCGATGTGATCGCCCGCCACGGTGTCCTTGACGAAGGCTTGAACTTCATCCAGAAGCCTTTCACCATGCAGGCTCTTGCCGCGAAAATCAGGAACATTCTCGACCAGGAATCGGCCACCCGGGATGTCTGAAACAAAAAACCGGTTCCGTCCCAACCCCTGGGAAAACGAAACCGGTTTTCTCAATTGTAAAATTTTCCGCCTGTTCAGGCGGCTTCTTCGGTTTTTTCAGCCGGTGGCATCATGACAATGGCGTCCACCGGACATTCACCGGCGCAGAACCCGCAACTGATGCAGCCGTTCAGACTGACCAGCTCCGGATAGGCTGTCTTGTTTTTCGGGTCTGGATTGCCAAAGGCGATGCAGCCCACCGGACAGGCGTCCACACAAATCCCACAGCCCGAGCAGGTTTTCCGGTTGAACTCCGGCTTCTTCCAGTATTTGCGTTTTTCCCCACGGATCACCTGGCCAAAAGAGTCCATCACGGCGTCCTTGGGACAGATCCTTGCGCAGGTCCCGCATTCGATGCAGTGGTCCTGATCGATGCTGTGCCGCTTCTTTTTTTCTCCCGCAACGGCCCCGGTGGGACAAAGGTTGGCGCAGGAGGTGCAACCGATACATTTTTCTGTGATGTAATAAGCCATGTGTCCTCCTTTACGCGCTGACGCCGAGACGTTCCAGGGTTTCACGCCTGGGCTTGCCCGTGGCCTGGTCCCAGCCGAACTCTTCCCAGTAATGGGCCATCATCTCTTCGATCTCGATGGTCCTGCCTTTGTTGGCCCCCTCGTGCTGAACCGGACGTCCCAGGGCCCTGTCGCTGATCTTCATGTCCATGGGTTCGATGCCGTGCTTCACGTTGAACGCCTGCTTCAGGGTCTGGATGTCTCCGGCCAGATCCATGTACTGGTTTGGCGTGAGATGCCAGCCCGTGGCCGCGTTCATCCAGTCGAACAGCCGGAAGCGTTTCGCGCCGATAAAGGCCCCGAACATGCAGGCCCCGGAAACGTTCACCAGGGTCATGAACCGGCTGTTGGCGGCCCCGATTTTCGCCTGCTTTTCACTGTTCTTGTACTTGCTGCCCTTGAGGTACATCGGCGGAATCTTGGGAATTCCCTTCACCACTTTCCAGAGCTGGAACATCTCGTAGTAAAGGTGGGAGCCGATGGTGTGCCGTCCCGGCGTGGGCTCCACGCTGTAGTGGAGGGCGAATCCGGGATCGTTCCTGGAATCGTGCATGGCCGGTTCCTGGCCTCCGGCATGAACGGCGAAAACATCCGTTCCCCTGCCGATGCGGACCACCGCCTGTTTCACCCCGTCGGCCAGCACATGGCCGAAGCCTTCCCTTTTCACCATTTTTTCGATGAGCTTCACAATGGCGTCCGAATTGCCCCAGGTCAGTTCCAGACCATCGGTGTCGGCCGTGGTGATGAGACCCTCTTCAAAACACTCGATGGCGAATGCCACGGCGTGGCCTGCGGAAATCGTGTCCATGCCGGCCCGGTTCAACAGCTCGTTCAGGTAGAAAATCGCGTTCACATCCTGGTTCATGCAAAGTCCACCCAGGGACAGCACCGTCTCATATTCAGGCTTGTGGGTGTGGCTGTACTTGCCGTCCATGGTGCAGATCCCGCCGCAGCCCACGGGACAGGAATAGCAGTGAAACTTCACGGTTTCACATTTCGTGAACACGTCGGGGTTGGACGAGTAGCTGCGCCGGATACCCCAGTCCTTGGAACTGCCTTTCCAGTTCTTGATGGGCGCGTCACCCATTTCAGGGGACATCTGGTTCATGGCGACCGTTCCCCATTTCTTGAGGAGAATTTTGTACAGGAGGCCGTCCTGTGTGAGCACCGTGGGCAGAATCCGCATCAGGGCCCCCACGAAGGCCGTCATGGGCCCGTTGACAAAGGGGGGCTGAATCTTGGCCCAGAAATCACAGATTTTGCTCAGTTCCTTCATCCGCTCTTTGTTGTGGGCTTCGATGCGCTTGTTGCCTGAAAGGACGATGGCCTTGAGCCGTTTGGAACCCATCACCGCACCCAGACCTGACCGGGCCGCCATGCGTCCCTTGTTGGTGGAAATTCCCGAGATCAGGGATACCTGTTCGCCTGAGGGGCCGATGCAGGCCACCTTGGGTTTTTTCCCTGTTTTCTTGGCGTTCTTTTCAAGGTACTCCTCGGTTTCCACGGCATCCATGCCCCAGACTTCCGAGGCGTCTCTCAGTTCTTTCACCCGATCGTCCACGTAGAGGTACACGGGTTTTTCGCTGATGCCTTTCACGAAAATCCCGTCGTAGCCGCAGCGTTTGATTTCAGGAGAAAAAGTCCCCCCGCAGTTGGCGTCTCCCCAGGTTCCGGTGAGTGGGGATTTCCCCACCACCATCCACCGTCCGGTAAAGAGGCTGCCCGTTCCTGTCAGAAGACCGGGAAGGAAGCCCAGCATGTTGTCCGGCCCCAGGGGATCGGCTCCCTTGGGAATCCTGTTGTAGAGGATATAGGCGCCAAGGCCCATTCCCCCCAGGTATTTTTCATAAATCGCGTCAGGCAGTGTTTCTTCATCGATGGTTCCCTTGGAAAGGTCGACCATCAAAATTTTGCCCATGTATCCTTTTCTCGTCATGAAAGCCCCCGTGATTTGATCGTTATCAGATCCTCGCCCTTATAATCAGCCTTTCTTGATGAGGTTCTGGTCAAGCTTCACCCCTTCATAGGCCGCCGTAAGAACCATCATCATGTCGTTCTTGTCCAGATCCTCGGGATTGTAGAATATCGAGCCGTCTCCCAGGGCCAGCCTGGCGATGGTTTCAAGTTTTGAAGACGGAACCATGGGTTTGCCGTCCCGGCCCACAATTTCCTTGAGACAGCGGGCATGACGGCCGCCCGTGGCTTCGTAGAGGTCCTGGTTGAGTTTTCTTATCATTTCCACAGCCTTGGTGGGCCTCTGTTCTTTCGGCGTTTCGGCGAACACCTTTTCACCGGCCAGGGCGTAGAGGAGCTCACCCGTGAAGGCCCCGTTCCTGTGCATGTTGTACTCCAGCCCGTAGGGCAGAAGGATGGACATGCAGGTTCCGTGAGGCACATGGCAGACGGCGCCCACCGTGTGCCCGATGGTGTGAATCATGCCTACCATGGAATTGGAAAAAGCCATACCGGCGAGGGTGGCTGCCGTGGCCAGGGCCAGGCGTCCTTCCCTGTCCGACGGGTTTTTCACCACATGGAGAAGATTCTGTGAGATCAGCCGAATGGCCTCCAGGGCGCAGGCGTCACTCACCGGGTTCTTGCTCATGCAGGTGTAGGCTTCCACGGCGTGGGTCATGGCGTCCATGCCCGTCATGGATGTGAGAAAATCCGGAAGGGTCAGGGTCATCCGGGAATCGATCACGGCGATGTCCGGCAGAAGGAAATAAGAGGTGAACAGCATCTTGGTGTTTTTTTCATGGTCGGCGATCACCGCCACCAGGGTGACTTCCGATCCGGTCCCGGCGGTGGTGGGAATGGCCACCAGGGGTTTGAGTTTGCGTTTCAACGCTCCGGCCCCGGTGAACTTCATCAGGTCGTCGGCGTTCTCCGACACGATGATATTGACACCCTTGGCCGTGTCGAGCACGGACCCGCCGCCCAGGGCGATAATGGAATCGCATCCTTTGGCCTTGTATGTCCGAGCCAGCTGGTTGACGACTTTGAGGTCCGAATCGGGCGGAACCTCGTCCTCCACAGAGCCGATGGAGATACTGTCTCCGATCGCCCCGGTGACCACGTCGAGAAGCCCGGCGGCAACCACGCCCTTGTCCGTGATGATCATGGGTTTTGCGGCATGCATGTCCGCCAGCAGTTCGGGAATTTTCTCAAGCACCGCATGACCCGCCACGGTTTTCACCCGGCAGCAGTATTCGTAGTAATCTGGTAAAAGCATAAACGTCTCCTTTTTTTGCCCTGAATCGGATGAATCAGCGGGTCACCGGTTTTCCTTCAAACGCGTGTTCGAGAACCTTTAGGCAGAGGGTTTTGTCAAACCCACGGGCGCTGGTTTTTTCCGCGATATCTTCCATGGTTTTTCCTGACATCCTCACATCCTCGAGGGTTCTTGGAACGCGTCCGGAGGTCAGACTGAACAGCTCGTTCTGGGCGCAGCGAATCCTGTTCACCACGTAATCGGCCCGTTGTCCTTCAGGCGTGCAGCAAAAAACCTCGATACCGGCCATGGGGAGCATGATCTGGCCAAGATTACGACCTTCATGTTTTGTGGCCACCTCCATGGCAAAGGGGAGCAGAAGCCCCATGGCGAGACCCTGGGGGATACCGCATGTTTCAGCCACCTGGAAACCCAGGGTTGAGGCCAGGCCCCTGGCCGTGTTGGCGTATACATAACCGGCCATGGCTGCGGCGTTGACAAGGGCCTTTCTCTCTTTCTTCGCCTTGAACTCCCAGATCAGGTTTTTGATCTTTCCTTTGGGAACCATGGATTCACGGATGAAATCCATCAGGTTGTTCATGATAAAATCCACGGTCAGCTGGGCGTAGGAGAGGGTAAAGGGGTTCGCTTTCGGGTCAAGGTAAGCTTCGATGCCGTAGGTCAGGGCCGATAGGGCCGTGTTCACCACCTTTTCAGGGTCTTCGTCGACCAGCATCCGGGGGTCGATGGTCACGATATCGGGCATCAGGTGCATGGAAGACACACAGAGATCCTCAAGACAGGCGTCGCCGGACGTTTCCGTGCAGTTCCCCGAAACCACGGGGATGTAGACCAGGGGTTTCAGGGGTCCACGAAGGGTCTGTCCCTCCCGGATGGCGATCAGGTCTTCGGGTTTACCGGAAACGGCGATGTTCAGAATCTTGGCCACGTTCATCACCTGGCCGTTGCCCAGAGCGATGATGCAGTCGAATCCCCGGTCCAGGTACAGACTGTAAAGATCCTTGATCGTTCCAAGGTTTGCCGTTTCATCGATACCGTCGTAAACCCCCAGGGTGATGTTCCAGGTTTTGAACGCCTGGACCAGATGGTCGACCAGCCCCTTTTCCCTGTTCTTTTTTTCGGTCAGGATCAGAGGTTTCCTGGCGTCCAGGGCCGCCAGATCCGAAGGAAGGTGCTCCAGGGCCTGATTGCCCGAACCGGTTTTCACAGGGCACATGAATTCAAAAAAATCGGGTAACTGCATATATTCTCCTTCGTAATTAGAAACCGGTGACGGTGCGTAGATACACCATGGCCCTTTTCCAGGTGTGACGTTTCAGATCCCATCGGGGGTAACGTTTGATGGCCAGTTTGGCCACAGGTTTGGGCAGAAGATAGACCTGAACGATATCAAGGATCCTGACCGCCGCGCAGGCTTCAGGCAGTCCGCCTTCGACAAACAGCCTGTCCCTGGCGTTGGCCACCGGGGTGCTTTCCCTGAAGGTAAACAACTGGAACAACCCCTCCATGCTCTTCAGGGTCATTTTCACGTCAAGGGTCCTGTTATCGATGGACCCTCCCAGATAACGGACCTTCCCGTCCCGTTCTTTTCCCACCACCATGGATGGCCCGTCAGGCGCGGCGGTCAGGGCGAAGGTAAACTCATCCGGAAGTTCCTCGAACTCCCTTTTCACATCGTTGTCCACCCTGGCGGCCGCCTGGATGGCACGGCCCACAAACCACAGCATGAACATGAGATAGGCTTTGACCACGGGTCGCCCCCCCGGTGTTATCTCGGTAAAATCGTTCATTCATCTCCTCCCTGATCTTGGTTTTATCGGAATGTCCACAGGTCTCTCCGTCCGTCATCCTGCTTTTTCAGACGGTTGCACACTCTTTTTTTATCGGTCGTTAAACCGACTTAAATTTTTAAATGGATACATCAGGTGAACAGCGATGTCAACAGTTGAACTGCGTTAACCGTTACATGACTTTTCAAAATCCGCCAGCCCTCGTTTTCAATAAACGAAAAAAAATGAAGGGAGCCGGTAACTACCTTTCCAGGGGTGGAAAACCACGGGACGTCATTGTTCGGAACCCCGAATCAGCCTGCGGCCTCCCCTCCTCGCGGATTACGAAAAGGCAGCTCACCCCCGGAAGCCTGTTCACAAGATCAATCCCCTTGTCTTCGCCCATCACCATCAGGGCCGTGGCCAAGCCATCGGCGAAAACAGCCGTATCGGCGATCACCGTCACACTGGCCACCTTATTCCGGACTGGCCAGCCTGTCCGGGGATCGATTTCATGGGAATAGATTTTTCCTCCGACAACCCGGAAATTCCTGTAATCACCGCTGGTGGCGATGGCACGGTCACGCAATTCGAGGCTTCCAAGAATCCGGTCCGTCGCAACCCCTGGAACAGGGAGGCTGATACCCACCTTCCAGGGCCGGCCCCGGTTCGTTCCACCGGCTCTGATTTCCCCGCCGATCTCAACCAGAAAGTTCTGGACAGCCCGCCTGTTCAGGAGATTTGCGATTTCATCCACCGCGTATCCTTTGGCAATGGATCCGAAATCAAGCGCAAGCCCGTTGTTCATTTTTGAAAGACAATGCCCGTCCGACACCCGGATTTGGTGAAAGCCCACGGCGGACCTGGCTTTTTCGATGGCTGCGGTGTCGGGAATTCCGGGCCCTTTGCCGCTCGAACCAAATCCCCAGAGGTTCACCAGGGGCCCAACAGTCCCGTCCCATGCCCCGCCCGTTATCCGGTAAAGATCCGAACCCACACGAAACACATCCATGAACGGGGCCGAAACGCACATGGTTTCGTTTTTCGAAAGGGCGTTGAACCGGGAAAGTTCGCTGTTCCTGTCGAACATGGACATCCCTTTGTTCACCGACTCCAGGGCTTCCTGTATCTCCCGGATCAGCTGGCCGTCATCGAGCGTTGTTTCGGGAATCGCCGTGATGTGGTAAACAGTCCCCATGGTTCTGCTGCTGAAATAAAGGGGTTCCGCCGAACGACGACAGGATGCGGTGAAAGCGCAGAAACCAAAAAGAAAAAGAAAAACATAACATACCCGGCCATTCAAAAAACACACCTCCTGCCCCATCGCTTTTCAGACCCAGGCCATGAACAAGATATACGACCTTTATGGAGACACAGGCCCATGTCCGTGATATAGACCCTTACCAGGGCTTGTTCGTAAAAGACAGTAAAAGAGGATTCCCATGAATCATGAAACACTTGAGTCTCTCATAAAAAAACTTCCGGAATGCCCGGGGATTCTTGCCCGGGAGAAGTTTTTCAATTCCGCCGTTCTCGTTCCCCTTGTCTTCAGGGACAATGAATTTCATCTGCTGTTTGAAAAAAGAGCGGCCGGCATTCGCCAGGGTTCTGAGATCTGTTTCCCCGGAGGCATGCACGACCCGGGAACCGACAAAAACGCCATGGAAACGGCCGTCAGGGAAACGACCGAAGAACTGGGCATTCCCAGAAAAAAAATCGATGTTCTCGGACGGTTCGACACCCTGGTGGCCTCCATGGGAGCCATGGTAGACCCGGTGCTTGCCGTGATCACCATCGACGACGTTTCCGAACTTATCGTCAATCACGATGAAGTGGAAGATGTTTTTCTCCTTCCCGTGTCTTTTTTCATGAAACACAAAGCCGATTCCTACAAGGTCCGCCTGATCGTGGAGCCCTTTTACACGGACAGAAACGGCAACGAGGTCACCCTCCTGCCGGCGCGTGAGCTGGGACTTCCTGAAATCTACCACAAACCCTGGGGCAAGGCGTACCACCGGGTTCTGGTCTATCACACGCCCAAAGGGATCATCTGGGGAATCACGGCGGAGATCATCCACGACATGATCGAAAAACTCTGAACGGGTTTCGCCGCTCAGCCCTTTCCAGCATGACAAAAAAAGGCCGGAAGAAATCTTCCGGCCTTTGGTCTTTCAAGCAGCAAGGGGCAGGGATTTAGAAAACGCCCTGAACCTTTCCGGTTTCCACATCCACGTCCACCCGTCTGAAAGCCGGGTTGGAGGCGGTGCCGGGCATGAGGCTGATGGTGCCGGCAACGGGCACGATAAAGCCTGCGCCTCTGTAGGTGAGAACTTCACGAACATGGAGTCTCCAGCCTTTGGGAACGCCTTTGAGGGCGGGATTGTCGGAAAGCGACAGATGGGTCTTGACCATGCAGAGGCCGAGTTTTGAAAGTTCGGGATCAGCCTGGATTCTCTTAAGCTGGTTCTGGGCTTCACCGGAGTAGTCCACACCTTCCGCTCCGTAGATTTCCGTGGCGATCTTGTTGATACGATCCGAGATGGGCATGTCGAGTTCGTAGAGGAACTTGAAGTTCGGTTTCTCCTTGCAGGCGTCCACAACGGCTTCGGCCAATTCGATGGCGCCATCGCCGCCTTTGAGCCAGTGACGGGAAAGGGCGACTTTCGCACCGGCCGCTTCACAGACTTCACGGATCTTTTTGATTTCGTTGGCGGTGTCTGTGTAGAACTCGTTAATGCAGACAACGGGGCTGATTCCGGCTTTCTTGACGTTGTTGATATGGTGCAGGAGGTTCGCGCAGCCTTTTTCGACCCATTCAACATTTTCACCCTTGTATTCATCGGGAATGGGTTTTCCGGGAACGGGAACAGGAGCGCCGCCGTGGCATTTGAGGGCGCGAACCGTGGCGACGACAACGGCCGCATCGGGAACGAGACCGCTGTAACGGCACTTGAGGTTCCAGAATTTTTCGAAACCGATGTCAGCTCCGAAGCCGGATTCGGTGACGTGGTATTCGGAGAGTTTGAGTCCCACCTGGTCGGCGATGATGGAACTCTGGCCGATGGCGATGTTGGCGAAGGGGCCGGCGTGAACGAGTACGGGCTGGCCTTCGATGGTCTGCATCAGGTTGGGGTTCAGGGCGTCGACCATCCAGGCGGTCATGGCACCGGCCACTTCAAGGTCTTCCGTGGTCACGGCGCGGCCTTGTTTGTCATAGGCCACCACGATCTTGCCCATTCTTTCGCGCATGTCTTTAAGGGACGTCGCAACGGACAGAATGGCCATAACTTCGGAGGAAACGGCGATGGCGAATTTGGATTTCATCATGAAGCCGTCACGTTTGCCGTTCACGCCGTCGATACCGATGATGATGTTTCGGAGGGCCTGGCAGGCAAAATCGATGATAAAGCCCATTTCCACGTTGGTCGGATCGATGTCGAGCCGGCGCATCTTGGTGAGACGCGCAAGCTGCTCGTCATTGTAGTTCCGTTCATGCTGCATGCGTGAGGTGAGAGCCACCATCGCCAGGTTGTGGGCGTTCATGATCGCGTTGATATCGCCGGTAAAACCCAATGAAAACTGTGTCAGGGGAATGCACTGCGCGAGCCCGCCGCCTGCGGCGGAACCCTTGATGTTCATGGTGGGTCCGCCCGAAGGCTGACGGATGGCGGCGGACACTTTCTTTCCGATTTTTCCAAGGCCTTCGACAAGGCCCATGGTGGAGGTGGATTTCCCCTCTCCGAGAGGTGTGGGGGTTATGGCGGTAACATCGACGTATTTCCCCTGGGGCCTGTCCTTGAGACGATCGAGCACGGCCCGGTAGTCGATTTTTCCGAAATAGTGACCCTGGGGCAGAAGCTCTTTCTTGTCCAGACCGAAGATTTCGCCGATTTCATAAACGGTCTTCATGGTTTTTTCCGAGTCTTGAGCAATTTCCCAGTCCGCATGCTTGGTTGGATCTAATGCCATAATGAACCCCTTTCGTGTGTTGGCCTGCACGCTCTGCATGACCGTCAATAATGTTAACCCTGTCCGACATCCTCGTCCAAAGAAGAATACGCCGAACAAAACCATAAATTATTTGATTCTCAACCGAAAATATATCTATTCCCGGCTCAATTCAGGGAAAACGATCCATGAAACAGATTTTCTTAAAGCATGAGGTACGAAAGATAAACAGCCGTAAGGAAAGGCCCGTTATTTCGCACGCCCACCATATTTTCGTAAACACTGTTTATTACAAGAGCAAAAAAAACAAAATTTCAACGGAGAGACCAAAAACATATCTGCATATGACTGCGGATAATGTCCTAAAGACTCAAGCCCGTCAAGTTTTTTTTTAACAAAACCCGTCCCGCTTTATCGCGCATCTTCGATTTCTCATTATCTGGCTGTTTTTACGAAATTAACAATCTCCGTCCACACGAACGGGCCCGGGCAGGGAGTCCCCGGGAGATAATATATTTGGAACCGTTTATTCTTTTATGTTGACAGCTTTTCCCCCTCTTGTTAGGAAGTTTCTTAATTATTATGTAACGCAGTATGTTAATCGTTTTACGCTCTGTATAAAAACATAAAAACAAAACAACTCATGGATTCCTGACGCTTCGGCACAGGAACAGGGATGTCCTGCAACCTTTGATCACTTAAACTGTTCCAGGTGAAACGGGCGAGGTCCATTTGGAGTTTTCAGTTTGTAAAGCGCTGAAAAAATAACAACCTTCAACCGCATTTATAATTGTCAACCACAAGGAGGTAACATTGGGTTTCGAAATCAAGAAAGAATCCTATGCTGGCAGCATCAAGGAGATCACCATTGGTAAAGGCGCTAAGGCGATTACCGTGGGTGGAGAGGCCTGCTATCCTTTCTACCAGTTTGAAGGTAAAATGCCCAATAAACCGAAAATCGCCATGGAGGTCTGGGACATCGAACCTGAAGACTGGCCCCAGGCGGCTCTGGCTCCTTTCAAAGACGTGGTATCCGATCCCGCGGCTTGGGCAAAAAAATGTGTGTCTGAATACGGCGCGGAGATGATCGTTCTCCAGCTCAAAAGCACCGATCCCAACGACAAGGACGCGGCTCCCTCTGCCGCAGCGGCCACGGTGAAAAAAGTTCTCGCGGCCATCGACGTGCCCCTCATCGTCTGGGGTTGTGGCAATCCCGCCAAAGATGAAGAAGTCCTCAAAGTGGTTTCCCAGGAATGCGAAGGCCACAACCTGACCCTGGGACCCGTGGAAGACGCCAACCACAAAGGAATCGGCGCTTCCGCCATGGGCTATGGCCACACGGTCATCTCATCCTCACCCATCGACGTCAACCTGGCCAAACAGGTGAACATTCTTCTCGAAAACCTGGGCATGCCCATGAACCGCGTGATCGTAGACCCCACCACAGGCGGTCTCGGCTACGGCCTCGAATACACCTATTCGGTCATGGAACGTCTCAGAATGGCGGCCCTTGCCCAGGGCGATGACAAACTCCAGTTCCCTATTATCAACAACCTGGGAAATGAAATCTGGAAATGCAAGGAAGCCAAACTCACGGTGGAAGACGCTCCCCTTCTCGGCGACCCTGAAAAACGCGCGATCCTTATGGAAGCCGTGGGCGCGGTCAGCTACCTGATGGCCGGTTCCGACATCATGGTCATGCGCCATCCTGAATCCATCAAACTGGCGAAATCTTTCATCGAGCTGATCGTGGACGGCGGTTCTGCCATGAATGTGGCCCCCATCACGAAACGTCTCGACGATGTGGACATCGACTTCGCCAAGATCGCTCCCAAGGCGGACCTGACCATCGAAGAGGAAAAAGCCAAGCCCGCAGCCAAAGCCGAAGCGCCCAAGGCTGAAGCTCCAAAAGCCGCCGCCCCCGCGCCCAAAGCTGAAGCACCCAAAGCGGCCGCTCCGGCTCCCGAGGCTCCAAAAGCCGCTCCCGCCGCCGCGCCGGCTGCCGCAGCGCCAGCAGCTCCGGCCATTGACCCGGCCGTTGCCGCCGCCGCACTGAAAGCCCAGGCTGAAGCAGAAGCCAAAGCCAAGGCCGATGCGGATGCCAAAGCCAAAGCCGCAGCAGAAGCCAAGGCCAAAGCGGACGCAGAAGCCGCAGCGAAAGCCGCCGCAGACGCCCGTGCCGCCGAATTTGCGAAACGGGAAGCCGAAGAGGCGGAAATCCGTGCGAAACGCGCCGCTGAGCTCGAACAACTGATCGCCAACCGCGTGAAAAAGGATATCACCTTCACGGCGTCTGACGTTCAGAAAACACCCCATGACAGGATGCTTGACCGTCTGGTTTCCATTCACCGGAGAGCGTCCTGAGACCAGGATCGTCTTAACCTGTAACACGTTCTGTCGGACGACCTTATTATTATGAGGGGATGACACGAAACGCCATAATTCATTCAATATGAGGAGGAACCTCTAATGGCAGAAGAAAAAATCGTCAAAGAAGCTAAATTGGCTGACCCAATTGAAGCGTCTATAGATATGGCAACCCAGCAGATGATTCGCAGAGCCCAGCAGCTCAAGATCGACACCGTGTTTGATCGCGCTGTGGACATGAAACCCTGCAACATCGGCCTCCAGGGAATTTGCTGTAAAAACTGCGCCATGGGCCCCTGTCGGCTCCCCCTGCCCAAAGGCGGGATCGTTGGCGAAGACACCCGTAAAGGCCTGTGCGGCGCGACAGCCAACACCATCGCTGCACGAAACTTCTCCCGCATGGTCGCGGCCGGAGCCGCAGCCCATTCCGACCACGGACGCGCCGTTGCCGAAACCTTCCTGGCCGTGGCCCGCAAAGAAGCCCATGACTACCAGATCAAAGATTACGAAAAACTCGTCGCCATGGCCCCCCATCTGGGTGTCGCTGTCACCATTGAAGAAGACGGTGTGGTCAAGGACAGAAACCTTGACGAAATCGCCTTGGAAGTCGCTGAAGCCGCCATGGCTGAATGGGGCAAGCCCGAAGGAGAACTCTCCTACCTGAAACGCGCCCCTCAGCCTCTTTATGAAAAATGGAAGAAACACGGCGTTCTTCCCCGGAACATTGACCGGGAAATCGTGGACATCATGCACCGGACCCATATGGGCGTGGACCAGGATTACAAAAATCTGGCCAAACAGTTCACACGTTGTTCTCTGGCTGACGGTTGGGGCGGCTCCATGCTGGCCACCGATCTCCAGGACGTCATGTTCGGCACACCTTCTCCTATCCTTTCCGAAGCGAATCTGGGCGTCATGAAGCAGGATCATGTGAACATCATCGTCCACGGTCACGAGCCCCTTTTGTCTGAAATGATCGTTGCGGCCTGTCAGTCCAAGGAAATGCTGGACTACGCAGCTACCAAAGGCGCAAAAGGCATTCAGCTCAGCGGCATCTGCTGCACGGCCAACGAGATCCTCCAGCGCCACGGCATCCCCCAGGCGGGCACATTCCTCCAGCAGGAACTGGCCATCATCACCGGTGCCTGTGACGCCATGGTCGTCGACGTCCAGTGTATCTTCCAGAACCTGGCCAACGTGGCCAAATGCTTCCACACCAAGCTGATCACCACCCACCGCATGGGCCGGATGGAGCAGGACAACGTCATCCACATTGAGTTCAACGAGCACCACGCCATGGACGATGCCAAGAGAATCGTCAAAATGGCCATTGACAACTATGAAAATCGTGGTTCAGAGATCATGATTCCCAGATTCAAGGAACCCCAGGTCGCCGGTTTCGGCGTGGAGTCCATCGAATACCATCTGGGTGGTTCTTTCCGCGGTTCCTACTACACCCTGAACGACAACATCATCAATGGCCGCATCCGTGGTCTTGCCGGTGTGGTTGGCTGTAACAACGCCCGGACCAAACACAACCAGCAGCATGTGGAAATCGTCAAAGAACTGATCAAAAACGACGTTCTCGTTCTCACCACGGGTTGCTCCGCCATCGCCTGCGCCATGGCCGGCCTCCTGACTCCGGAATCAGCCGCCGTTTACTGCGGCCCCGGTCTTGCAGAAGTCTGTGAAGTCGTGGGTATCCCCCCGGTTCTCCACCTGGGTTCCTGCGTGGACAACAGCCGTATTCTTCTTGCAGCTACAGAAGTGATCAAGGCTGGCGGTCTCGGCAAAGATCTCTGCGATATTCCCGCAGCTGGAAGCGCTCCCGAATGGATGAGCGAAAAAGCCATCTCCATCGGTCAGTACTTCGTGGCCTCAGGTGTTTATACCGTATTTGGTTACTCCTTGCCCATCGAAGGCGCCCCCACATTCAAAGACCACCTGTACAAAGACATGGAAAAAATGTACGGCGGCATGTGGGACTGCGAACCCGATCCCATCAAACACGCCCACAAGATGATCGCCCATATCGACAAGAAACGTAAGGAACTGGGAATCGACAAGGGTAGAGAACGTGTGCTCATGGATATGGCCGACAGACAGGCCTTGGGTCTGTAGTGTCGAGGCGGTTTGGTTTGTCAACGAACATGACGTTTGCGTCATGATTTAGATTAAATCCTCAACGAAGGAGGAAAGAATGTCAAAATTAGTCGCATTTGCCGCCATTCAAGGTGGTTATAAAGTCGTATCCCAGGTTGAAGGTGAGCTGAAACAGGCCCTTGAAACCTACAACGCGGACACCAAGATCGGTTTTCCCAACACAGCCTATTACCTTCCGGTCATCTACTCTCTTCTTGGCATGAAAGTGGAAAAACTGGAAGACCTGCTGAAACCCATGGCGTTTGCCCGGAAGCTTCTGCCTCCGCATATCAAAAGCAAAAACCACCTGCCCTACCTGGGGCCCCTTCTGGATGCCGGCATGGCCGCCATTTTCTCCTACGAGATCAAGGAAGCCCTGCGCATTCTCCGTGAGCCGGATTTCTACGTTCCCGAAGAAGACCCGGACATCGAAGCCGGTAAAATCTGGGTAGGCCCCGCAGACGACATCATCCTGCGTAAACGCGGCGTGGAATTCGTGGACGGTTCCGCACCCGGTTTCGCCGCCATCGTGGGCGCGGCCCCCAACGCGGACATCGCCCGTGACATCGTGGAAGACTACCAGAAGAAGAACCTTTACATCTTCTGTGCGGCCAACCACAACAACACCTCGGTCATTCAGCAGCTCATTGAAAAAGGCGTCCAGATCGGCTGGAACACCCGTATCGTTCCCTTCGGGCCCGACATCTCCTCTGCCGTTTTCGCCCTCGGCTTCGCCAACAGGGCGGCCATGGCTTTCGGCGGCGTCCAGCCCGGCGATTACAAAAAGATGCTGATGTACAACAAAGACCGAATCTTCGCTTTCGTCAACGCTCTGGGTGACATCGGAACCGAATGGGGCGTCGCCGCCGCCGGTTGCGTCAACTGGGGTTTCCCGACCCTGGCTGACACCGACATTCCCGAGATTCTGCCCACGGGTATCTGTACTTACGAACACGTGGTCGCCAACGTGCCCCACAGCGAAATCTGCCAGAAATCGGTGGAAGTCCGGGGGCTCAAAGTGTCCGTGGCCAACATCGACATTCCCATGGCCTTCGGTCCCGCCTATGAAGGTGAACGTGTTCGCGGCGCCGATCTTTACTGCCAGATGGGCGGCGGCAAGACCCAGTGCACCGAGCTGGTGAAAATGGCCGAAATGAACGAAATCGAAGACGGCAAGGTTGTGGTGGTGGGCAAAGACATCGCCGACCTCAAAGAAGGCGACCAGCTGCCCCTCGGTATCTACATCCAGATCGCCGGCCGTGAATTCCAGACGGACTTCGAACCCATCATGGAACGCCAGGTTCACCACCTGATCAACTACATCCAGGGCATCATGCACATCGGCCAGAGAGACATCTCCTGGGTCCGCGTGAGCAAGGCCGCCGTTGAAAAAGGCTTCAGCCTGAAACACCTGGGCGTGGTTCTCCATGCGAAATTCCACCAGGATTTCACGAAAATTGTGGACAAGGTCCAGGTCACCCTCTACACCAACAAGGAAGACGTGGACAAGCTCACCGAACGCGCGAGAGCCGAATACAAGACACGAGACGAACGTGTGGACAAGATGACCGACGAAGACGTGGAAATCTTCTACTCATGCAGCCTCTGCCAGAGCTTTGCCCCCAACCATGTCTGCTCCGTCAGCCCGGAAAGAACCGGTCTCTGCGGCGCATACAACTGGATGGACTGCAAAGCGGCTTACGAAATCAACCCCACCGGCCCCAACCAGCCCATTGAAAAAGGCGAATGCCTGGATCCCAAGCTGGGTCAGTGGAAAGGCGTCAACGATTTCGTCTACAAAGCCTCCCGTGGCGCGGTGACCCATTACAACTTCTACTCCATGGTGCATGACCCCATGACCACCTGCGGCTGCTGCGAATGCATCGCGGCCATGCTTCCCGCGTGCAACGGCGTCATGACCGTCAACCGTGACTACGCCGGTGATACGCCTTGCGGTATGAAATTCACCACCCTTGCCGGCGTCATGGGCGGCGGCGCATCCTCTCCGGGATTCGTGGGCCATTCCAAGTACAACATCACCCAGAAGAAATTCATCAAGGGTGACGGCGGCCTTCTCCGGATGGTCTGGATGCCCAAGATGCTGAAAGAGGAAATCAAGGATCGTCTCGTGAAATTCGGTCAGGATAACGGCTACCCCGATTTCTACGACATGATCGCCGATGAAACCGTGGGCGTCACTGAAGAAGAAGTGATGGCGCACCTCCAGGCCAAAGGTCATCCCGCTCTTACCATGGAACCTCTGGTCGGCTGAAGCAAACACATTGAAACCGGGAGACACGAACATCTTCCGGTTTCAATACAATAACATTATTTCCGGGCAGATCCTGTCCGGCGTCACAAGGAGACAAAAATGGCATTAACCGGTATACAGATATTCAAACTTCTGCCGAAAACCAACTGTAAGGAATGTGGCGTTCCTACATGTCTCGCGTTTGCAATGAACCTCGCATCCGGTAAAGCGGAACTCGACAGCTGCCCTTACGTTTCAGCTGAGGCCAGAGAACAGCTCGCGGAAGCGTCGGCTCCCCCTATCCGTCCCGTGGTCGTGGGCAAAGGTGTCAGGAAAGCCACCACCGGCGGTGAAACCGTTCTGTACCGTCATGAAAAAACCTTCTTCAACCCCACGCTGCTCGCGGCTGTGGTTCCTTCGGACATCAGTGACGCGGATCTCACCGCCAAACTCGCCTGCTGGAACGCTTTCCAGTATGAACGGGTAGGCCTGAACCTCCGTCCCGAACTGATCGCGGTAAAAGACGTGAACGGCAACAAAGACGCCTTTGCGGCTACCGCGAAAAAAATCGCCGAAACCTCTGAATTCAACGTGATCCTCATGACCGAGAACGCCGACGTGATGAAAGCCGGAGCCGATGCCGCGGGTTTCAAACGTCCCCTTCTCTATGCGGCCACTGCGGCCAACGTTGACGCCATGGGTGCCATCGCCAAGGAAAAGGACCTTCCCATCGCCGTCAAGGCGGACAGCGTGGAAGCCCTGATTCCCCTGACCGACAAACTCACGGGCATGGGCATCAAAGACATCGTCCTTGACAGCGGTTCACGAGAAGTCAAACAGGCTTTCGAAGACCAGGTGGCCATGCGCAGGGCCGCCCTGAAGGACGGCAACCGTTCCCTTGGTTTCCCCTCCATCGTGTTCCCGTGCGAAATGGCGTCCAACATCGACGTGGAAACCCTGCTTGCCGCCATGTTCATCGCCAAATACGGCGGAATCGTAGTGATGAGCGAGTTCAGAACCGAGTCCGTGTTCCCGCTGCTGCTTGAAAAACTCAACATCTTCACCGACCCGCAGCGTCCGATGACGGTTGTGGAAGGTATTTACGAGATCAACAACCCGGATGAAAATTCACCGATCCTCGTGACCACCAACTTCGCCCTCACCTACTTCATCGTCTCAGGCGAAATCGAAGGAAGCCGTGTCCCCTGTTACCTCCTGATCAAAGATTCGGAAGGCCTTTCCGTACTCACGGCCTGGGCCGCCGGCAAATTCGGCGGTGACGACGTGGGCGCTTTCGTGAAAAAATGCGGCATCATGGACAAGGTGAAACACAAAGACCTGGTGATCCCCGGTTACGCGGCGGCCATCGCCGGTGACGTGGAAGAGGAACTCCCGGGCTGGAACATCATCGTCGGCCCCAGGGAAGCGGCTCATATTCCCGCCTTCCTGAAGTCCAGATAACCATTACCGACACATCGGGGCGTTTTTTCGAAAAACGCCCCGATCCTGAATTTTACGTGTTCGTTCAAACACTAATTACTGGAGGAATTCTATGGGTTTTCAAATTATCGGAGAAAGCTTGAACGTCATCGGCAAAGAAATCGGCAGGGGTTTCCGTGAACGCGATCCCAAACCGATTCAGGCCGAGGCTCTTTATCAGAAATCGAAAGGTGTGGACTGGATCGACATCAACCTGGGACCCGCGAAAAAAGACGGCGCGGAACTGATGCCCTGGGTCGTGGAAGTGGTTCAGGAAGTGGTGGATGACATTCCTCTGGTTCTCGACACATCCAACATCGACGCCATCGCCGCCGCTCTTCCCAAATGCAAACTTCCCCCGATGATCAACTCCATCATGGCCGTTCCTGCCCGTTATGAGAGAATGATCCCCCTGGCGGCCGAACACAACGCCCATTTCTGCGCCCTGATGTGGGGGCCGGACGGACTTCCCAGGGATGAAAATGAACGCGCCGCCCTGTGCGTGGAACTTCTCTACGCCGCCAACGAAGCGGGCATTCCCAACGAGCGGATCTGGGTGGACGGCATCGTGACACCCGTGAACATCCAGCAGCCCCAGGCCATCGCCCTGATGAACTTCATGGACATGCTTCCGGACATCGCCCCCGGCGCCATGAGCACCTGCGGCGTATCCAACATCTCAAGCGGTGTTCCCGATCACCTGCGCTACGTGATCAATGTAACCTTTACCGTCATGCTCAACATCAAAGGCATGAAATCCTTTATCGCCGACGCTAAAGACGACTTCACCATGGGACTTGCCAAAGACAAACGTCCGGACATCATCGACGTCATCAAAAACACCATGGAAGGCAACGCACCCGACATTTCCAAGCTCGACAAAGAGCTGGCCGGATACGTCAAAACCTGCAAAGTCATCCTTGGCGAAACCCTGTTCTCCGATTCCTGGCTGGAAGTGTGATCGAATTCATGGGTTTTTGATTTTTCATGGAATAAAAAGCCTCACCCGCTTGCGGGTGGGGCTTTTTTACTTTATACTGTCAGGCATCTGATGATCCGAAAACGTTTTTACTGAAACTGACAAGGTTAAAAAACATGACCGCAAAAGAGCTGACACCGGAAAGCTGGGTCTGGGCCATTGTCCAGAACCCAGGAAAAGACGAGAGTTTTCTCGGCCAGAACGACACGGCCAACGATATCCGTTTTATCCCCGCTTTTTACGATAAAGATTCATCCCTTCGCTGCATGAACGCCTTTTCCAAAGACCTGTTTTCCACTTACGAGCCCCAGGCCGTGATACTTGAAGATCTGCTGAATTACGCAGGCAAACAGGGTTTTCTCGTTTTCATCTTGAACAACGAAGGGAAAATCCTCCAGAGACTGCCGGAAGAACGGCCTCAAAACCGATAGGACTCCCTATGAGCGACACCTATGCCAGCATCGTCAGGGAAAACCACCAGCAGCTTTTCCTGAACCTTTCACCTTCCCTTGCCGAAGATCTTTTGGCACGGCGTGAGGGACAAGCTTTCGTCTTCGACGCCTTCGGGGAAACGTGCCGTATCACACCTGAAGGTTTCGTGCTGGGCAACACGATGCAAACAGGCGTCACGGGTATTCTTCTGTCACTTTACGCCCTTCACGCCAGCAGCACACCCCACATCCTGGAGCCTTTCAAAGCCTACAGAGAATTCCCGGGAACCACGCCCTATGTGGGGGCCTTTGCCACGCACACGGAAAACATCCTGGTTCCCCATGTCCAGGCCTTAAAGGCCAAAAAAAACGACATCGTCCCCAAGTTGAACGGCTTTGTACCTGAAAAACCAATCAGCGGAGATTTCGGCTTCGTGGTCTACCCCTTGCCCAAAATCGCCCTCTGCTATCTGTTCTACGAAGCGGACGAGGATTTCCCGGCATCGGTGACCTGCCTGTACTCTTTTAACGCGTCGGCCTTCATGCCCAACGACGCCCTGGCCGATGTTGGGGAATACACATCGAAAAAAATCATCGAACTCGTTGAGCGATAAGTTCAGAGGAAGAAACCATGGTGGCAGCCCCCGGCAAACTGACCGATGTAAAAGTGGTGATTGACAAGCTTCAAGCCCTGTGCAATCGCATCGAAAAGATCATGACCCAGCTCCCCACGTCGGAGGACACCCTTCTTGCCGAGCTGGACACCCTGATGAACCAGCTTCAGCAGACCCTGATGATCCAGACCACCCGTGAGAAGGGATCCCTTTTTCTCGAGCAGGCCACAGGCAGGGCAACGAGTCTCAAAACACGGTACCATTATCTGATGACCAAGGGGATGCTCCGTAAAAAAAAATTCTGAATCCATCTGCCTGACCGGCAGGCGGATCACCCATCACATACCAACACCATCAAACGAGGAAACGTCACGTGGGTTTAAAATTAGCAGTGGGCGGTAAAGGCGGAGTGGGAAAAACCACCATCACATCCCTTCTTTCAAGACTATTGGCCAGACACCAGGCCACGAAAAACGTCATCGCCATCGATGCCGATCCGGTTTCCAATCTTGCCGCAGGACTGGGAATCCCCGAAGACAAGCCGATCACACCCATTGCCGAACTGTCCGACCTGATCGCCGAACGGACCGGAGCCAAACCGGGAACCATGGGAGGTTTCTTCACCCTGAATCCCAAGGTGGACGATATCCCCGACCGGTTCTGCCTGGAACGGGACGGCGTGAAGCTCCTGGTCATGGGCACGGTGAAACGTGGAGGCGGGGGCTGCATCTGCCCTGAAAGCACCATCTTGAAAGCCCTGATGCTCCATCTGGTTCTCGTGAGGGACGAGGTGGTAATCATGGACATGGAAGCGGGGGTGGAGCATCTGGGCCGGGCCACATCGGCCTCGGTGGACGCCCTGATCATCGTGGTGAACCCCGGAGCGCGAAGCCGTGTGGCGGCCAGCCAGATCAGGCAGCTTGGGGAGGATCTCAAAATCAGGCGGATTCTGGTGATCGGCAATCGTGTGAAAGGCGAGGAAGACGAGGCCCTGATCCGGGAATCGTTCAAAGAGATGGAAATTCTTGGGTTCATTCCGGAAATGAGTGAAATTTCCGAAGCGGACAGACGAGGGGTCAGGCCGTTCGACACCAACCTCGACAACGTCCCCCAGTCGCTGAAGGACATCGTGGATAAGCTTCTGGCCCTGAAGGCCAGCTGACAACAAACAAAAAAAAGGGGCTGACCTTTTGGCCAGCCCCTTTGGCTATCCGTGTTTCAAGCAGGGGTCGATCAGCAGCATTTACCGCTTGTGCCGCAGCTTCCGCAGGCCGATTCAAGCTTGAGGTTCGAGGTGACCTTGAACCCGATGTCCAGGTAGTCCACCTTGATGGGAGCTGCCTGTTTCAGGAACTCTGTGTCCACAATGTATTTGAAACCATCGACGTCGTATACCGTATCCGTGTTTTTTGCCTCATCCAGAGCCATTGCAAGGGAAGGTCCCCCTCAGCCGCCTGAGTTCAAAAAGATACGAATCGGCATAACCGTCTTGCCTTTAAAATATTCGGCAATCTGTTCGGATGCCGCTTTGCTGACTTCAACCATAATACCTCCCTTGATATGATAACGTAATCAAAACACCCTATGGCATTTAATTGCCCAATGATTGTAAGCACTGGTATCATCGATGTCAATAACAAACACCTCGAATCAGGCTCACTTTTTATCGCCATACCTTTTAAAGATATCGGCCTTAAGACCGGAAGTCTTGAGCTGACACGTTGACTAAACCCGGTCGTTCTGCTAAGGGTTGATGGCGTTCGTACGAAATCTACGGCACTCTGCCATGAGACATCCACGCAGGGTTGTTGCATTCAAACCACACAACACACGTTTTGGAGTAAAGGAACCCTTGCCTTATGGAAAGAACCCTGTCACTGATCAAGCCAGACGGCGTTGAAAAAAACCTGATCGGAGAAGTCATCAAACGTTTTCAGGATCATGGAATCCGGATTGTGGCCATGAAAATGCTTCACCTCAACCGGAAACAGGCCGAGGGATTCTACGCGGTTCACCGTGAAAAACCTTTTTTCGACAGCCTCACCGAATTCATGACCTCCGGCCCCATCGTGGCCATGGTGCTTGAAGGCGACGGCGTCATCGAGAAAAACCGGAAACTGATGGGGGCCACCGACTTCCGTAAAGCCGACCCGGGAACGATCCGGAAAGACTACGCCACCACCATCGAACATAACGTGGTCCACGGCTCCGACGCCCCTGAGACAGCGGCTTTTGAAATCGGATATTTCTTCAACAGCTTCGAGATCGTCGGCTGATGTCCTCTTCCATTTGCCATGACCATGTGGTGATCGTGCTCAAAAAGCCCCGGTATCCTGAAAATATCGGTTCGGCTGCACGAGCCATGCTCAACATGGGGTTTACCCGGATTGTTCTGGTCGATCCGGAAAACCCCGATCCTGAACGGATCAAAAAAACAGCCACCCACGAAGCGGCAAGCATCGTGGATTGCATGGTCACTGTGACCAGCACCGAAGAGGCCCTAAAGGATGTGGAGTATGTGGTGGGAACCACGGCGCGCCTGGGAAAACAGCGGAGAAAGGCGTCCAGTCCCGCGACCCTTTCCCCCCACCTCATCGCTCTGGCCAAAAAAAACCGTATCGCCATCCTTTTCGGCCCCGAAGACCGGGGGCTTGAAAACAGCGACATCGCCCTGTGCGACGCCCTGATCCACATCCCCACTTTCGGATTCACCTCCATCAACCTGGCACAGGCCGTGATGGTGGTCTGTTATGAACTCAACACGGCCCGAAATATTGAGAAAAAAAGCGTTCCCCGGCTCGCCGGCAGGCGGGAGCTGGAAGAGATGTACAAGGCTCTTGAAGAAACCTTTGTCCGGATCGCCTTTGTCCATCCCCAGAAACCGGATTATTATGTGAACGCCTTTCGGGATTTCTTCTCCCGGATCATGCCAAGATCGAAAGATGTGGTGGTGATGCGGGCTTTTCTTTCCAAAATCTGTCTGTATGGGGAAAAAAAGCGGGAGATCCGGTAATCTGGCCGGAACGCAGGACGGCGTGTTGCCGTCCTGCGGACGTGATCATCAATCGTCGGTTTTAAGAACAGCCAGGAAGGCGCTCTGGGGGAGCTCCACCTGTCCGATCATCTTCATGCGTTTCTTGCCCTTCTTCTGCTTGTCGAGGAGCTTTCTCTTTCGTGAGATATCCCCACCGTAACACTTGGCCGTCACGTCCTTTCTGAAGGCGCTCACGGTTTCGCGGGAGATGACCTTGGCACCGATGGCCCCCTGGATCGCGATCTTGAACATCTGTCGGGGAATTTCCTCTTTCAGTTTTTCACAGGCGTGGCGTCCACGGGCCACGGCGTTGTCCCTGTGGACCAGCTGGGACAGGGCGTCCACTTTTTCCCCGTTGATCAGGATGTCGAGTTTCACCAGGTTGGTTTCCCGGTAACCGATAAGCTCGTAATCAAAGGACCCGTAACCCTGGGTGATGCTTTTCAGTTTGTCGTAGAAATCGTAGACCACTTCGGCCAAAGGAAGCTCAAAGACCATCTCCAGGCGGTTGCTGGTCAGGTACTGGTAGTTCTTGCTGATACCCCGGCGGTCGAGACAGAGCTTCATCACCGACCCCATGTACCGTTCAGGGACGATGATCACCGCCTTGATGTAAGGCTCCAGGGTGCTCTGGATCAGGGTGGGGTCCGGGTAAAGGGCCGGGTTGTCGATGGTGATCTCCTCCCCGTTGTTCAGCACGATCTGGTACTGAACCGAAGGCGCCGTCAAGATCAGGGACAGGTCGTACTCCCGCTCCAGGCGTTCCTGAACCACTTCCAGATGGAGAAGCCCCAGAAACCCGCAGCGGTAGCCAAAACCCAGGGCCGCCGACGAATCCTTTTCATAGATCAAAGCCGCATCGTTCAGCTTCAACTTTTCGATGGCCTCGGTCAGCTCCACATAGTCGTCGGAAGCCACGGGATAGATGGACGAAAATACCACGGGGGTGGGTTCCTTGAAACCTTCAACCGGTTCGGTGCATGGCCTGTTCTTCATGGTGATGGTGTCGCCGCACCGGGTATCGTTCACGGTCTTGATTCCGGCGATCATGTACCCCACCTGTCCTGCGGCCAGTTCTTTCCTGGGCACCCTTTCGATCTGGAACACGCCCACTTCCTCCACTTTGTAGGAAACGTCGTTGGACATGAACTTGATGGTGTCTCCGGCCTTGATCCGGCCGTCAAACACCCGGAAATGAACGATGGTCCCACGGTAGGGGTCGTAGTGGCTGTCGAAAATCAGGGCTTTGAACGGAGCCTCCGGATCGCCTTTGGGGGCGGGCAGAAGGTTCACGGCCCCTTCGAGCACGTCCTCGATGCCGATGCCGTTCTTGGCCGAGGTAAGGATGGCGAGTTCGGAATCAAGGCCCAGGTCGTCCTCGATCTGCCCTTTCACCCATTCGATTTCGGCGGAAGGCAAATCGATCTTGTTGATCACGGGAATGACCTCCAGGTCATGGCCCAGGGCCAGGTAGAGGTTGGCCAGGGTCTGGGCCTCCACGCCCTGGCTCGCATCCACGATGAGAAAGGCCCCCTCGCAGGACGCCAGGGCCCGGGACACCTCATAGGTGAAATCCACATGACCGGGCGTGTCGATCAGGTTGAGGATGTATTCGTTTCCATCCTTGGCCTTGTAAGGGAGACTGACCGTCTGGCTTTTGATGGTGATGCCCCGTTCCCGTTCGATGTCCATGGTATCGAGGATCTGATCCTTGAATTCACGATCGGAAACGATTCCGGTGGCCTGGATCAGCCGGTCCGACAAGGTGGACTTGCCGTGGTCGATATGGGCGATAATGCTGAAATTTCTAATATTCTTCATAGACTGACTCTCATCTAATATGGTGTTTAACGTGTTTCAGGCGAACGGGCAAGCCACCTGCCACGGTATCTTTTTCGCCATGATCGACTTAAGCCGGTTGACACCCTGTATCAATCCCGTTATATTTTCACCTGATATCTGTTGACCATGATCAAGTCGAACTTGACTTTCTAACAATTGCCATGAATCGTGTCAAGACCTGCTTGCCAAACCTTCACCCGACCTTGATGTCGAGTGTGAATCTCCGGACATTCAATCATGCCAGACCATATACTTATTGTCGATGATGACGCCACGATCAGGGATTCCATGGAAGAATTCCTCCGTATTTCCAGATTCCACACCAGCACGGCGGGAAGCGGAGAAGAGGCCCTTCAGATTCTGAAGGACACCCCCGTGGATATCGTGATCACCGATATCATGATGGAAGGCATGGACGGCCTCGAACTCACCGATAACATCAAACGGGACTTCGACGCCGACGTGATCGTGATCACCGGGTACAGCGTGGATTACTCCTACGAGGCCGCCATCAGCAAAGGGGCCAGCGACTTCATCTTCAAACCCGTCCGCTTCGAGGAACTGCTGCTCAGGATCAAACGGGTGCTGAAGGAAAGACGCCTGGCCAAGGACAGGGCCCAGATGCTGATCAAGCTCAAGCAGCTGGCCATCACCGACGGCCTGACCAAGCTCTACAACTCCAGGTATTTCTACAGCCAGCTCGAAATGGAAATCGACCGGATGAACCGGTACAACCATTCCCTGTCCCTCCTGATTCTCGACATCGACAACTTCAAGATATACAACGACACCTACGGCCATCTGGACGGTGACAAGGTACTGATCCGCCTGGGTGACACCATCCGGAACTGCCTGCGCACCATGGACACGGCCTACCGGTACGGAGGCGAAGAATTTACCGTTCTTCTTCCGGAAACAAATGTGGACGAAGCCGTCACCGTGGCCCGGCGAATCCAGGCGCGTCTGGCCGCCGAGAAATTCGTGTCCGCCGGAGGAATCGCAAACACCATCACCTTGAGCGTGGGGGTCACCGAATACATTCCGAAAGAAGAGCTGACCACCTTCATCGCCAGGGCCGACAAGGCTCTGTACCTGTCCAAGGACAGGGGGAAAAACACCATTTCCGTGATTCATACCAAAGATATGGCCTGAATATGCCTGAGTTCGAACTCTCATTCCTCGTCACAGCCACCCCCAGCCAGAAACGCCAGATCCTTGCCATGTACCACGGTCAAGGCTGGTGGCCCCGATCCATTAGCGACGCCGAACGTGTTCAGCGGGTGATCGAAGGAAGCCACTGTTTTCTCGTTGTAACGCGGGGCGATCAGGTCGTGGGCTTTGGAAGGGCTCTAAGTGACAGGACAGGAGACGCCTACATCCACGATGTGAACGTAAAGACAGATTTCAGGAAACAGGGGCTTGGCCACCGGATCATCTCGACCCTGGTCCATCGCCTGAAAGAAGACGGCATCACCTGGGTCGCCCTGATTGCCGAAAACAACTCCCAGGCTTTTTATGAAAAACTTGACTTCCAGACCATGGAAAATGCCAGACCCATGTTCAGGTGGCTCTGATGTTTACCAAACTCACCCCTTACGACTTTCTTGAACTCAGACCCTATTTCGATTCCCAAATCCACCGTCTTTGCTACTACTCCTTGAGTTCCTTCATCTGCTGGAGTCACGAGTTCTCCTATCCTGTGTGGAGAACAGGTCACGACATTCTTCTCGTCATGATGAAGTACAGGGACAACCCCTCAAGGGACTATCTGTATCTTCCCATCGCCCGCGGACAGTACCTGGCTCCGGAGGTATTAAAGGATATCGCCATCAAATGCGGGGTCCGGAGTTTCAGGCATGTGCCGGAAGACTATGTGTTCGTCTTTGGGCAGAACGAGTTGGAGACCCTGTTCAACCTTCGTGAGTGCGAGGATTTCTACGACTACATTTACAGAACTGAGGATCTGGCCACACTCAAGGGGAAAAAATATTCCAAAAAACGAAACCTGATCCACCAGTTTCTCAAAAGCCACGTGGACCAGGGCCGGGTGGACGTTCACCCCTTCACAGCTTCGGACATAGCGGAATGCCTCGAGTTCCTGGCCACCTGGAGTGATCTGAAGTCCAGTGACACCAGACTGAAACGATACGGGGCCATGGAACGAACCGCGTCGGAAAACGCGGTCCGGAACATCCACACCCTGGGATACCGGGGACTTGTCCTTCGGATTGACGGCAAAGTACAGGCTTTTGGAATCGGTTCCGAGCTGACACGGGACATGGGTGGCTTCCACTTCGAAAAAGCCAATCCCGATGTCAAGGGTCTCTACCAGTACTTCGACCAGCAGTGCGCCCAGAAGCTTTTCAAGGATTACACTTACATCAACAAGGAATGCGACATGGGAATCCCCGGACTCAGGCATTCCAAACGGTCGTATTATCCGGCCATGATGGTCCGCTGTTTCGAGCTGGCGATCAAGGAGCATTCCGACCCCGGTCCCTGCGATGGGCTTTAGCCTGTCTATCGGCTATCGGATCCTCATGCTCAAATCCACAGCCCGGGCCTGATGGGTCAGGGCTCCGGATGAGATGATATCCACACCGGCCATGGCAAGGGGCACCAGCATCCCCCGCGTGACCGACCCCGACACTTCGACCAGGGCCCGTCCATCGATCCGCTTCACCGCTTCGGCGATCTGGTCGAGGGTCATGTTGTCCAGCATGATCACATCCGCCCTGGCCGCCAGAGCCTCGTCCACTTCCTTCATGTCCGTGACCTCCACCTCGATTTTCACCAGATGGGACACATGACGTTTCAAGGTGGTCACCGCCTTTTCGATACTTCCGCAGGCCGCGATGTGGTTGTCCTTGATCAGCACCCCGTCGTACAGGGCCATGCGGTGGTTGAAGGCACCGCCCACACGGACCGCGTATTTTTCCAGAACCCGGTGACCGGGAACGGTTTTGCGTGTGTCCACAAGCCTAACCCGGGTCTCGCCCAGCTCATTCACATAGGACCTCACATGGGTGGCGATGCCTGAAAGCCTCTGGAGGAAGTTCAGGGCCGTGCGTTCCCCTTTGAGCAGGGCCCGCATTTTCCCCTTGATCTCCATGACCACATCCCCCTTTTTCACTTCGTCACCATCTCTGAAGGTCCGGAAAATATCAATGGCCGGATCAAGGGTTCTGAAAACACATTCCGCCACCGAGGAACCGGCCAGGATCAGGTTCTCCTTGGCCACGATCACCGCGTCTCCCGTGGCGAACTCGTCGATCAGGTAATCGGTGGTGATGTCTCCCGGCCCGATATCTTCGGAAAGGGCCATGTCGATCAAAGGTTTGATGGCGTGTTCCATGGTGTTATCCTCAAGCTCTCGCTTCGTTGATCCGTTTCAAATTTTCCAGGTATTTGTCCATTTTGTCCTTGGATTCCTGGTACTGGGCTCTGACTTTTTCAACCACGTCTTCCGGGGCCTTGGCCATGAATCCTTCGTTTGAAAGCTTCTTTGAAATGGAATCCACGTCTTTGGCCAGCTTGGCGATGGCTTTGTCCAGCCGTTCGGCTTCCTTGTCGAAGTCGATCACCCCTTCGAGCTTCACGTAAAGGCTGGCCTCTCCCACGATGGCCGTGGCCGATGAACGGGGTTTTTCTCCGATGCCTGTGATGTCCAGCGTCTCCAGCCTTGAAAGCAGCATGATCATGTCCTTGTACCGGGACGCGGTTTTGATTTCACTGTCATTGCCACTCTGGATCACGGCATTCAGGTTGAGAGAAGGCCCGATGTTCAATTCGCTGCGGATATTCCGGACGCCCGAAATGATCCCCATGACAAACTCCATGTCCCTGTCTGCCTCCCGGTCGGCAAGGGATTCAAAATCCTCCTGGTCCGCAGGGTACACGGCGTTCATGATGGAGCCCGAAACACCGGGGAGTTTCCCCCAGATCTCTTCGGTGACAAAGGGAACCACCGGATGGAGTAGCACCAGGGTGTCCTTGAGGACCCTGAAAAGGACGGCTTTGGACGCCTTCATGCAGGCCTCGCCGTTTTTCCCGTAAAGTGCGGCTTTAGACGCCTCCAGGTACCAGTCGCAGAACTCGTTCCACACGAAGCGGTAAAGGCAGGTGGCCGTATCGTTGAAGTGATAACCGTCGACAGAGGCCGTGACTTCGTCGGTGACGTTTTTCAGCCGTGAAAGGATCCAGCGGTCGGCCAGTCCCATGTTGGCCCGGTCCAGCTCGGGATAGGCCTGGTCCAGGTGCATCATGGAAAAACGGGCCGCGTTCCAAAGTTTGTTGATGAAATGGCGGTAGCCTTCCACCCGGGCCAGGGACATCTTCACATCCCGGCCCTGGGCCGCGAAAGCGGCCAGGGTGAAGCGGAAGGCGTCGGTGCCGTAACTGTCGATCACGGTCAGGGGATCGATGACGTTTCCTTTGGACTTGCTCATCTTCTGGCCTTCCTCGTCCCGGACCAGAGCGTGGATGTACACGTCCTTGAAAGGCACCTCGTCCATGAAGTGGAGCCCCATCATCATCATCCGGGCCACCCAGAAAAACAGGATATCGAACCCGGTGACCAGGGTGGCGGTGGGATAGAAGGTTTTCAAAAGTTTCGTGTCATCGGGCCAGCCCATGGTTGAAAAAGGCCAGAGGGCCGAACTGAACCAGGTGTCCAGCACGTCGGTGTCCTGGGTGAGGCTGGTTTTTCCGCAGTCAGGGCAGGCCGTGGGGTCTTCCATCTCCACGATATCCCTGCCGCAGGCATCGCAGGTCCAGACCGGAATCCGGTGGCCCCACCAGATCTGTCGTGAGATGCACCAGTCCCGGATGTTGTTCATCCATTCGTAGTAGGTTTTGGTCCAGTGTTCGGGAATGATCCGTGTCCTTCCCTCTTCCACGGCCTTGATGGCCCGTTCGGCCAGGGTCTTGGTTCGGACGAACCACTGGAGGGACAGGTTGGGTTCGATGGCGGTCTTGCAGCGGTAGCAGTGTCCCACACTGTGAACGTGTTCATCGGCCTGGACGAGAAGGCCCTGTTCTTCCAGGGCTTTCACGGCCTGTTTCCGGCACTCTTCACGGCTAAGCCCTTGGAAGGGACCGGCCCCTTCGAGCATCACGCCGTTGTCTCCGATCACCTTCACGCTTTCCAGGTTATGGCGAAGGCCGATATGAAAGTCGTTGGGATCGTGGGCCGGAGTGACCTTGAGGGCTCCAGTCCCAAACTCCATGTCCACGTAAGAATCCCTTATAATGGGAATTTCGCGGTTCGTCAGGGGCAGTTTCACATGGGTGGCGGTAACTCCCTGGTATCTTGGATCGTCCGGGTTCACGGCAACCGCCGTATCACCAAACATGGTTTCCGGCCGGGTGGTGGCCACAACAAAATGACCGGAGCCGTCGGCCAGGGGGTATTTAATATGGTAGAGTTTCCCCTGCTTTTCCTCGAATTCCACTTCAAGGTCCGCAAGGGCCGTGTTGCACCGGGGACACCAGTTGATGATGTAGTTGTCACGGACGATGAGCCCCTGCTTGTAAAGCTCCACGAACACCTTCCGCACAGCCCTGGACAGGCCTTCGTCCATGGTGAAGCGTTCCCTTTCCCAGTCGCAGGAGGCCCCCAGGCGTTTCAGCTGGTTGATGATGGCGTTGCCGGATTCTTCTTTCCACTCCCAGACCCTTTCCACGAATTTTTCCCGGCCGATTTCATGGCGGGAAATCCCTTCCGAGGCCAGTTTCTTTTCCACCACGTTCTGGGTGGCGATGCCCGCGTGGTCGGTTCCCGGCATCCACAGGACGTTGTCGCCACGGAGCCGCCTGTACCGGCAGAGGATGTCCTGAAGGGTATTGTTCAGGGCGTGGCCCATATGAAGAACGCCCGTGACATTGGGCGGGGGAATCACGATGGCGTAAGGTTTTTTCGAACTCTCCTCGTCCGCGTGAAACCGGTTTTCCATTATCCAGAGATCGTAGCATCTTTTTTCAACGTCTGCGGGTTCGTACCCTTTTTCAAGCTCAACGCCGCTCATAATCTGTCGCCTCGTCAGGTTTTCGGTTGATCCATTTGGTCTGTCATCAAAAAAACAAACCCTGTATAACAAAAAACCGGAAATCTTAAAAACCAATTCCCGGTGTCAGTCTCTGAAAAAATGAAAATCCCGGATGAAAACGGGTTTTCATCCGGGCCCTGTGTCACGTTCCGGCGTTTTCGCAAACAGCCGGAGCATGGCTCGATCAGCTTTCCTTTTTGAGAACCTCCCGTATCCGGCCGATGTCCTCGGAAATGGCTTTTCCAATCACCTCGCGGAAAATCTCATCCAGCTTCTCACCGTAAAGTTTCCGGATCACCCGCTCCACGGCAAGTTCAAGCTGGGTCTGGCTGATCCTGCCCTCAACGGCGCCGGTGTCATCCACAGCGGCTCGTGGGCTTTTCATATCGGCCACATCGATACCCAGCACTTCGGCGATGGCCTTATCCGCGTCACCCGAGGCGTCTTCCTGATCGGCTCCCGGATCATAATCCATTTCGACGGTTTTATCGAAATTCTGACCAAGCCGTTCATCCCATGTCTTTTCGAAGAGATCGTCCTGAGTGTCCGGCTCCTGGCTGGGAGAGGAATCGAAGATATCCGTGGCGTCCATGTCAGCGAGTGTGGGGTCTTCAAAGGTGTCCAGGGACAGACTATCGATTTCCTTTTCGATGTCAGCTACCTCAACGTTCTTTCCACGGACAGGAACAGGTCCGCCAAATCCCGGCAACGCACCCGCGGCCCCGGAATCCAGATTCAGATTCCCCGTGGTCTGTTCAGCGAAACTGTCGAAATCGAAGGCGTCGTCCACCGGTTCGGCATTGATGATCGAATGTTTCGACCCTTCCACTGACTCTGACAAATCGAACTGGAGGTTGTCTGAGGTTTGCTCGGCAAAATCCTTGATGGTCGGTCCATCGAACCCATCGAGCGTTCTGTCGCCCAGACTGTCAGCCAGCGTTTCCTCCCCGGCCAGGGTCTGGTCGAGTTCGATGATATCTTCGTCGTCCAGAACCGTCTCCATCGCCCCAACCGGAGTCGAAAGATCGATCACGTCGTC
>CAZWTY010000005.1:0-16413 GCA_964637565.1 uncultured Desulforapulum sp. | reverse complement strand
CGTCCAGAACCGTCTCCATCGCCCCAACCGGAGTCGAAAGATCGATCACGTCGTCGTCATATTCCACAGGTTCGATTTCATCCACTTCGTCGGTCAGCTCAATGGTTTTGTCGCCGAGCCCAGCCTCAATCTCATTTGTCAGGTCGAGGATTTCCTCATCTTCGCTCAGCTCAAGGAGCTCAAGGGTTTCTTCCTCCACCGGCTTCGATGCTTCGATGCCCTCTGTCAGGTCGATCACGTCTTCTTCGTCATCGTTTTCAGCTGAGAGTTCGCCACCCACCTCGTCGGTCAGATCAATGGTTTTATCACTGATCCCCGCTTCGATCTCATTCGTCAGATCGAGAATCTCCTCGTCTTCGCTCAACTCGAGAAGCTCAAGGGTTTCTTCCTCCACCTGTTTCGAAGGTTCGATTCCCTCTGTCAGGTCGATCACGTCTTCTTCGTCATCGTTTTCAGCTGAGAGTTCTCCGCCCACCTCATCGGTCAGGTCAACGGTTTTGTCGCCGAGTCCCGCTTCGATCTCATTTGTCAGGTCGAGGATGTCTTCGTCTTCGCTCAGCTCGAGGAACTCAAGGGTATCTCCCTCCGCCAGCTTCGATGCTTCGATTCCCGCTGTCAGGTCAATGATCTCATCATCGTCCATCGTCTGGGTTAAATCGATGATTGTTTCGTCATCTTCAACGACAGGAACTGCAAGGTCAATAATTTCATCGTCATCGAGAACCTGTGTTACCGGTTCGACAAGATCAATCGTTTCATCATCGAAACCCGGGCGTTTGGCGAAGCTTCCTGTGGCCTCGTCATCAAGCACCTGAGTCACGGAATCCAGCAACTCGATCACCTCTTCATCTTCATCCTCAACAAGGGCATTCATCAGTTCGATGATTTCCTCGTCGTCATCCTCCCCCGCCAGTGCTTCCGGATCGGCTGGCTGTACCAGATCGATGACGTCATCCGCCTCGGGGAGACCGCCTTTTTCAGCAAGGAACTCATCCAGGTCGTAAGAATCGTCCTGGGACTGGTCTTCTGAAGAAGAGACCGGACTGTCCAGATCAATGATGTCGTCCTCTTGAAGAGTTTCAGTCAGGTCAATAACATCCTCTTCCTCGAATTCGAAGGATTCCGCGGCAGGCTGGTCTTTTTTTTCCATAGGGGGAGGCGTCTCCATTCACAGCGATTTAACGTCAAGACAATTAAAGTAAATATGCAAATCCGAGATAAACTATCAAAATAACTGAAGAAAATAATACCGGTTAAAATACCACACGGGCAAAAAAGTGTCAAGGCATTTGAATTTAAAGGATTTAGCATTTTCTCTAGTTTGACTTCCCGGCGACAACTTTCCCTGCTGAAACATAACCCTCGTTTTTCCGGAACAAGAAGATCGCTCACCCGTCATCTCAGTAAAACCCTTTGGATACTATCCATTTCAATGAATTCCAACTCCGAGATCAGGGGTTCATGGGCCGACGTACTTCCATGGATGCTGTGATCTGTTTCATTGACAGGTAAATTTCTGTGTCCTATACTCGCCGATGTTTCATGCACCTTAAACTCAACACAGGGAGAAACAAGAATGATTAAACATGTTATTTCAGCGATTTCAGTGATCACCGCAGTGATGATCATGGGCTCGACACCGGCCCGTGCTGAAGTCAACGTCAATGTCAACCTCGGGATCCCCCTGCCATCCATCGTGATCGCCGAGCCCCCCGAATTTATCCTGCCTTCAGCTCTTGGTTTTTATGTTGCCGTTGGAGTGCCCCATGACCTGTTTCGGATTGACGGAGTCTATTTTCTTTTCAGGGACAACCGCTGGTACAGAAGCCCCTACTACGACGGCCCCTGGGACGAAGTGAGATACAGAAAACTTCCGAAGCCCCTGAGACGTCACAAATTTGAAAGAATCCGGTATTACCGTGACGAAGAATACCGGCATTACCGGCACAACCGCCACGGGTACAAAGGAAAATTTTATCGGCCTGAAAAAAGACACGGTCGGGATCATGATCGCGACAACCGTCGTGACGACAGGCGGCGGAGAGATGAACCCCGGCGTGAGCGTCACGAAAGGCATGACCGTCATGACGGGGATTCACGGGACATCCGGGAACTGAATCCCTGGAAAAACAACCATTAACCATGGGTTTTAACTGTGTTACAGCCGTCAGAAACGCCTGACGGCTGTACCCAGGACTTCCCTTTAGACATCCCGGGATACCATGCCATCTCACCCCACACTCCAGGTCCCCAAAGTATTTTCCGACTCCATGTTCCATTGCAATACCGACCAGGCCCCCTGGTCACATCTTTCCTTTGAAAAACTCAGGCATCACATGGGGGAACCGCCCCTTCACCGACCGGTCACACGGTTCAGTATCTTCTATGAACCGGAGGCTCTTTACGTTCTGTTCCAGGTTGAGGACCGATATGTTAAAGCCGTGACAGACCGTTACCAGGGGCCTGTCTACCAGGACAGTTGCGTCGAGTTCTTTTTCAGTCCATGCCCAACGGTGGACAAGGGATATTTCAACCTGGAGATCAACTGTTCAGGAACAGCTCTTTTCGAATTTCATCCTGCCGATGGACAAGAACGTCTGCTGATAACCGAAAGGGAGTTCGAGGAGTTGACGGTCGTCTCTTCCATAACCGGACTTGTCGAGCGGGAAATCACGTCGCCGGTCTCCTGGCAGGTGGCTTTTCGTCTTCCGTGGGGGGTGCTTTCATCCTATACAAAGGTAACAAAACCCGAACCTGGAGTCGTCTGGCGTGGAAATTTCCACAAATGTGCGGACCGATCATCCCATCCGCACTGGCTGACCTGGGCGCCGATCAACCATCCGACACCCAGGTTCCACCTGCCTTATTTTTTTGGATTTCTGCATTTCACGTAAAGAGAGTCAGGTCATTTTCCAAGCAGTTGCTTTTTGAGCCCCTCGCCCACAGGGGGTTTGTCACCAAGCCAGATGCTGAACAGGACTTTCTTGAATTCCTGGCCCGCGATGGTTCCTTTCAACTGATCGTTGACATAAACTTCCGTCCCCTTTCCCGGCACATAAACATAGGTCCAAACATCGTCTTTCTGGGCATCGTTTTTGTCAATCCAGCCCATGAACGTTCTCACGTCTTTGGTCATGGGACCAAGATCCGATGTGGGTCCGTAATTTTTAGCCGGAGGCGCTTTGAGAACCTGGGCAAAACTTTTATAGTAGGTTTCGTCGATTCGTGAAGGGGGAGATTTCATCCGCCATTTCATGCTAAGAGCCATGGGTTCGTTTCCATTGACGATGGCTGAGGCATCCGATGATTTGGCTTTCAGGTAAAGGCCGATGGCATAGACCTTGAAAGTGAGGACCGTTCTCAGCCCCGCTCCGTTGATTACCAGGTCCGTATTTCCAGCCTTGATCTTGTCTTTGAGAGATATTCCACCGACTTCCAGCGCAAAGGCCATGGACGCTGTTGTGAACAATACCATGGCGACAAGTACCCATTTCTTCATCATGTCTCTTTCTCCTTTTTTGTTTTTTGATGATATCAGCCAATTCCGGACGCGCCAAACAACCATGGGGCCTGGATAAAACGCTCACTTTCTCTAAATAAAGAATGTTTCGTGTACTGGCGTCTGCCTGATAGATGGAAGAGAGCCGGACCCTCGGTCCGGAGTCACGCAGCACGAGTAAAGGCGGCGTGGTTTACAAATTCAAAAGTCAGTCTGGATTTGTTTTGTTTTTTTCAGGACTATAACACTGTTCACTCTGTTCATCAATTCGGTTTTTCGTGTTTCCCTGAAAAAAAAGATCTCGTGTTTTCCGCGACAAGACCCTGTCGATATCCTTTCCTTCAGAAAAAAACATTGACGTTTAAGTTAAGTTTATTTTTAAATAGCACAAACACAACCACCCAATCACACCACCAGGAGAACACCATGTACCCTCACCTGTTCCAGCCGATCACCGTCAACGGCCTGACGATCAAAAACAGAATCGCCTACCCGTCCCTGGGTCTTCTCTATTCATACGACCGGAAGCTGAACGACCGGTACTATGAATTCTTCCGTGAAATGGCCCGGGGCGGTGCAGGCGTGGTCACCGTCGGCCCCGTGGGGGTGGATTTCCTGGGTTCGGGTATCGCGACCCTGGGTTTGTCGGATGACGACGCCATTCCCGCATTTCGGAGACTTACGGACATCATCCGGGAACAAGGGGCCAGCCCATGGATCCAGCTTTTTCACGCAGGTGCCTACTCCTACCCCATGGTCATCGACAACCAGCAGCCCCTGGCACCCTCACCGGTCTACTCCAGGTACTCCAAAACCACCCCGAAAGAGATGACCATTGATGACATCAAAAATACCCAGAAGGCCTACGCCGACGCGGCGGAAAGAGCCAAAGCGGCCGGATTCGACGGCGTGGAAGTCCTGGCCTCGGCCGGCTACCTGATCACCCAATTCCTGTCCCCTCTCAAAAACCAGCGCAAGGACGAATACGGCGGCAGCCTGGAGAACAGGCTCCGGTTTCCCACGGAAATCCTGGGCCTGATCCGTCAAAGGGTGGGGGCTGATTACCCCCTGACCGTGCGCATGGCCGGAAACGATTTTGTCCCCGGGAGCAACACGGACGGTGAGACTCCGATTATCGCCAGAGCTTATGAAGCCGCCGGGGTCGATATGCTCAACGTGACCGGCGGCTGGCACGAGTCCCCGGTCCCTCAGCTTCCCATGGAACTCCCAAGGGCCTGTTACGCCTATCTGGCCCTCAACATCAAAAGAGCCGTGTCCATTCCGGTGATGGCGTCCAACCGCATCGCCAGCCCGAAAGACGCCGAAGAAATCCTGGCCGACGGGTTCGCCGACATGGTGAACCTGGGACGTGTTCTCATCGCCGACCCGTTCTGGCCCCAAAAAGCGGAACAAGGCAGAGCCGATGAGATCAGGCCCTGTGTGGGATGTTCCCAGGGGTGCACGGATTCAGTGTTTTCTGGAAGACCGGTCTACTGCATCGGCAACCCCCGGGCAGGCTACGAAGGAGAAAGGCAGATCAAACCAGCCGACTCTCCGGGAAAAGTCATGGTCATCGGCGCGGGCATGGCCGGCCTTGAAGCGGCGGTGACCGCAGCCCAGAGAGGCCACACCGTCACCGTCTACGAGAAATCGGACCGTATCGGGGGGCAGATCTGGATCGCCGGAACCCCGCCCGGCAAACAGGAACTCTGGGAATTTGCCAGGTATTACGAGACCATGCTCAGGAAACACGCCATTACCCTCCATCTGAACACCAGGGTGACCGTTGAAACGATCCGTGAACAGAACCCGGATCACCTCATTCTGGCCGAAGGGGCCAGGGCTTTGATGCCCCCCATTCCCGGCCTGGACTCTCCTTGCGTTCTGTCAGCCTGGGAGGTTCTGGAAAAAAATCCGTCCCTTGGAAAAGAGGTGGCCGTGATCGGAGGCGGGGCCGTGGGTATCGAAACAGCTCTTTTCATCGCTAAAAAAGGAACCCTCACTCCAGACATGCTCCATTTTCTTTTCAGCTACGACGCGGCGCCGGTGGAGAAGATCAGGGAATACCTGTTCAAGGGCTCATCGAACGTCACGGTCTTTGAAATGATGGACAAGGCGGGCAACGGAATCGGACGGTCCACGCGCTGGGTCGCCATGTCCAACGTGAAGCGGTACGGCATAACGACCATCACAGGGGCCCGTGTCGTTTCCGTGGAAGACGGGAACATCTCCTACGAAACACCGGAAGGTTCCTTTGTCAAGCATTTCGACACCATCGTGGTGGCGGCCGGTTCCCGTTCGGTGAAAAACCTGGCCGATGAACTTGAAAAAGAAGGCATCCCCTTCACATCCGTGGGCGACGGGGTAAAACCGGGCAAACTCGATGACGCCATCCACGGCGGATTTCTCGCGGCCTTGTCCCTTTAAGCCTTTGGCTGGCAGGAGGAAATTTCAAACGAACCGTGGCCATTGGCCTCCCATTGATGTATGGTGGGGTTTCACGCATAAGGAGCACCATGGAACCGAGACACTGTGTCACCCCGTCTTCAGGGAAACGCATCCACAGCATCGCCTGTGGAAGGGAAAAACCGACGTTTCATTTCCTCCACGCCAACGGGCTCTGCGCCGGAACCTACCTGCCCCTGTTCGAACGTTTCAGTGACGATTTTTCCATTCTCGCCACGGACCTTCCGGGACACGGGGACTCGACCCACCACGGCTTCAGGAAGATTACCCACTGGGACATCTTCGTGGACCATGTGAAAGAGGCCATCGTCCGGCATATGAATCCGCCGGTGACCGGAGCCGGCCATTCTCTTGGAGCCGTGGTCACCCTGCTCACCGCTGCCAGATACCCCGGGCTGTTTTCCCGCATCGTGCTCATCGATCCGGTGATTTTTTCGAGCCATTTTCTCTGGCTTTTCTCGTTTGGCCAGAAAACCGGGCTGATCAAAGACCATCCCCTGTCCAGAGGCGCCCGGAGAAGGAAAACGGTTTTCAGAAACCGGGAAGAAGCCCTGGAGCGTTTTTCCACAGGCCGGGGCATGTTCAGGACATGGAACCGGGAGTTCATCGAGGCATACTGCGCCCATGGCCTGGCCTGGAACGGACGGGGAGAAGGCCGGCTGAAATGTTCGCCAGAAACCGAAGCCCAGATTTACGAATCCATTCTCCTGGACATCTGGGATTACCCTGGTCGCGTCACCTGCCCCACCCTGCTGGTCCGGGGGGAAAAATCCGACACGTTCAAAGCCGCTGCGGCACAAACCCTTCAACGAAGAATCAGAGGTTCACACCTTGCCACCGTCAGCGGTGCCGGACACTTCATTCCCATGGAAAAGCCCGGACCGTGCCGCGATCTCATCGTCAACTTCGTCAAAGAAAAAATCTGAAGCCATGGAACAGATCAGCGTGTACATGAAGTTCTTCATCGGCCTTTTGGCCATCGTGAATCCCGTGGGCTCCATTCCCATCTTCCTGGACGCTTGCAGGGACATGGACGACAGGGAAAGAAACGCCACAGGGCACAGGGTTTTCGTCACCGTCCTTTCCGTTCTTCTTGTGGTCCTGGTGTCAGGAGAGTTCGTCCTCCGGTTTTTCGGCATCACCATCAACGCCTTCCGGGTGGCCGGGGGAATTCTTCTGTTCATCATGGCCCTTTCCATGCTTCACGCCCGAGTGAGCAGCACCAAGCAGACCCGGGAAGAGGCCCAGGACCTGGAAACCCGGGACAGCGTGGGCATCGTTCCCCTTGGCATTCCCCTTCTCGCCGGACCCGGAGCCATCAGTACGGTGATTCTCTATTCCCAGCAGTACCAGGATGCGGTGGACACCGTGATCCTTGGGACTATCATCGTTCTTGTGGCCCTCACCGTCTGGCTCTGCCTCCGGGTTTCCCCCTGGATCCGGGGCATGATGGGCCAGACCGGCATCAACATCATCACCCGGATCATGGGTCTGATCATGGCCGCCATCGGAGTCGAGATCATCGCCACAGGACTGAAGGGCCTGTTCCCGGCGCTCGTGGGCTGACCCCGTTTCACCTTCTTTTTTAGAGATGCCGTTTGCTTTCCTTTTTTACATGGGGTAGAAAGAGAACACATAAATCATAGGCCATTTCTTCTCATAAGCCCCTATTCATCTTCATTTGAAGAATCCTATGGCCAGCCCCCGAGTCTGCTGTCATATACAACGGGCAGAAAGGGACACCCCATTTCAACACGGAAATCTGACAGGGCGGAAATCCACATGATACCCGCACGGATCCGCCGGCGTGGAGTGGGCAACCGCTTCTGAACGACCCGGTCACGGTTCCGTGTGCCGAAAATGAGGCTCCATGTCTTCTTTACGAATCGCCCTGGTCGAAGCCGTTTCAGATTCAACCCATGTATACAGCCGAACCCGTCTGCCCCGTGTCGGTCTCCCGACCCTGGGGGCAATCCTCAAACAGCGGGGTCACACCTGCGATCTCTGGATCTCAGCCATAAGCCCCGAAGAAAGAAAATCTCTGGAAACATACGATATCGTGGGCATAGGGTCCCTGTCGAGCACCATCGGTGAAGCCTACCGCCTGGCCGACGACCTGAGGGAGAAAGGAGTCACCGTGATCATGGGAGGCCCCCATGTCTCGTTCCTGCCCGAAGAAGCCCTGACCCATTGCGATTATGTGGTCAGGGGAGAAGGGGAAACCGTGTTTCCCGACCTGGTGGAATGCCTGGCCAGTCAACAGAAGCCCAGTCCCCGACCTGGGCTTGCGTTCAAAAATGAGGGGGACAGTTTTGACATTGGGAGTATGGCAGAGGTGGTCGATTTCGAATCCCTCCCCTCTCCAGATTTCAGCCTGGCCGGACGGAACCCGGGTTTCGAGACCCCGCCCATTGTGGTCACATCCCGGGGATGCCCCCACAACTGTTCGTTTTGCAGCGTCACCCCGCTTTTCGGAAGAAAATACCGGTTCAAATCCAACGACCAGGTTATCTCGGAGCTGCGCGCTGTGCAGCATCGCAGCGTGTGTTTCGGGGACGACAATTTCTGCGCCAATCCCGCGAGAACCAAAGCCCTGTTGAAAGAGATGATCGCTCAAAAAGCCGTGCCCCTGCGCTGGTCAGGCCAGATGTGCGTCAACGCCGCGTCAGACCCGGAGCTCCTCTCTCTGATGCAGGAGACACGCTGCCGGATCGTTTACGTGGGCGTGGAATCCGTCAATCCGGACACCCTGAAAAAATACGGCAAGGCCCACCCCATGGACGCCATCAAGACCTGCGTCGACCAGCTCCACAAACACGATATCGGGATTCACGGGATGTTCGTGGTGGACAGCGGCGATGGCCCGGAAACAGCCAAACAGATCGTGGATTACGCTATCCAAGTGGACATGGACACCATCCAGGTTTTTTCCATCACCCCATTTCCCGGAACCCGGGCCTTTGAAGAAAACAAACACCGTCTGATCCATCACGACTGGGCAGACTACGATGGCATGCACGTGGTGGTCCAGCCCAAAGCGTGTTCGGCCCATACCATGCAGGCCAATATTGTCCGCGAAATGGAAAGATTCTACAGTTTGAAACGGGCCCTGACCGCTTACAGAAAAAACAGGGGCTGGCGAGTCAGTTACAGGCTCGGTGGTCATCTCCTGATGAAAAAATGGGTCAGGGAAAACAAAGGGTACATGGAAAAACTGAAGAACGCGGCACATGGTGACGTTACGTCAAAGTAGCTAACCAGGTCCTCCTTAAAAAACGACAAAAAAAGGGCGTGCCATGGCACGCCCCTCACTGAAAGCGATTTCAAGACGCCGTGCTTACCTTTTCGAAACCCCGAGAACCCTGGACGGAATGATCACCACATCCCCGGGTTTCATCTCCAGGCTCTTGAACCGACGGCCTTTCTGAGAATAACTGATCACCGTGCCGTTTGTCCGGACCACGAAGGCGGCTTTCAGGTCCGCGTAGTCCGAAACTCCGCCGGCTCTTTCCAGGTAGTCTGAAAGGTCTGTTTTTTCGGTATAAAGATAGGACGTGGGGTTGAACACTTCTCCCACGATGGTGACCATGTTTTTCCTCTCGGGAATGACGATGCTGTCATCGTCCTGAAGATAGACATCCGAGGGAGATCCTTTCAGCGTTTCCAGGCTGACCAGATCCTCTTCCCGGAGCAGCATGCGCCCCTGGACCCCTTTACTTTGGAGCCGGCCCAGGTAATCCTGGATGATGGCGGTACTCTGTTTGTTTTCAAGCCGTTCCTCTTCGCTCAGGTAGGCGTTCCTGGTTTCAGAGGATATGGAGACCAGGTCTTTCTTCAGGAGATCCTCTGCGACATTCTGGTGTTTCTCCTGAACCCCTTTGGCCTCGGCCCTGACCAGGACAAGCCCGCTCAGGTCGGCGTTTTCCGTCGTTTTTCCGGCGTAACCGATCACGTCGCTGAGCCGGGTTTTCACTCCCACCGGGTAAACACCGGGGTAGTTCACCTCGCCCTGGATCGACACTTTCCAGTCGGTCTGGGAGAAATCCGATTTCCTGTTGATCACCACCCGGTCCAGAGGTTCGAGAACGATGTCACTGGTTTCTTTCTGGTTGATTTCAGACAGGGAGAAGTCAATGGTTGCGGTCTCCCATTTTTTATCCTTGTACGTGTAGCGGACGATCTTGCCGTCGTCGAATGCCATGCTCTGGATACCGCCGGCCGAACGGATCAGGTTTTTCAGGGTGAATTTCTCGATCCAGTTGTACTTCCCCGGTTTCATGACACCTCCGGAAATGGACACCATGGGTTTTTCCCGGAGTTCGTTTTTCGAATAAATCACAACCTCGTCGTAAGGCTGAAGCTGGATCATGGCGTCGGCCGAATCCCTGTTCTTGCTTTCAAGGATGGCTGCCGGAGAAAAAGAAATAATGGTCCGTTCAAGGCTCGCTTCGTTATAGCGCTGAATTTCCGCGTATTCCAGGGACGTTTCAGGTTTGAACATCGATATGTCCTTAATGATGTCCTTCAGGTAAAAATCTTTGCGCCAGGCGAAAGTCTTTGGAACGTAAACATCTCCCTTCAGCACCACTGAATCCTTGATCATGGCGTTCTGCTTGAGGAACGTGACAATGTCCCCGTCCTTGACTTCCACGATTTCCCGGGTTCCGTCGATGTTGAGGATCTTCCGGTTGCCGTCGTCAAACCGGATCATTTCCACATGTTTCTTTTCGCAGTCGGGCAGGACGCCGCCGGCAAAGGAGATCAGGTCCTTGAGGGACTCCCCTTTTTTCAGTTCGTAGATGGCCGGCTGGGCGACCCGGCCCCTCATCAGGACGACAGGCCCCAGGTTTTTCACATGGACCGAATCCTTGAAGTTCAGTTTCGGCAGCATGGCCATTTTCCCGGCCACGATAAACTGGTAGAGGTCGATGACCTCTTCCTTGCCACCTCCGGCCCGTTTCACCACGATTTCACGCAGACTGCCCTGTTTGTTCACCCCGCCTGCGGCAAGGAGGGCGTCGAACAGGGAACTTCCTGCGTAAATCTCGGTGTAGCCCGGCTTGTTCACTTTACCCGTCACCAGCACCTGGACCATCCTCGGTTTGTCGATGGTGACGCTGGTGGTGCAGTTTCTGTAGTAATCCCTGTATTTTTTCGCCACGATCTGGCGCAGTTCGTACAGGGTCAGACCGTTCACCGTCAGCCGTCCGATCTCCGGAAAAATCACGGCGCCGTTTCCGTCCACGGTGAGGGTGTAGTCGTTGTAGTTTTTAGCACTTTCCGCCCCGTCCATCCGGGCGATTTCGTTGATGGCCCCGCCCCAGACGTTCACCTGGATCACATCCTGGGGTCCGATCACGTAATCCGGCCCCACCTGGCTGGGCTGAAAGACCTGGCCGCGTTCAGGGGTCAGGAGATTGTAACCGAACTGGTTGTAATCTCCTGAATCCAGATAGCTCTTGAAAAAGGCCTCCACAGGGCTGTCCTGTTTTGGTTTGACGATGAGTTCCTCCACCTCCCGGGGTTTTACGGCCATGCCTTCGCCAACGACAGGCTTGTCTTGCGCACCGGCCAGGGGCCCGAGAAAAAGCAGAAGCCCGGTGAATAAGAGCGTTGTAACCAGTAAACAGCGGACACGACTCAACGCAGAATGTTTTTCCATATGACATAACCTCATTTTTTTTCAGGATGGTCCTGACCACTGGACGTTCCGTCTGGAAGACAGACCGCCACAAACGGTTCGTTAACCGCAACCGGGATGACAGGCTGATCGTTGTCACCAAGCCGGACTTCCATGTTCTTTTTCATGAATTCAAGGACAAAGGCCAGGCAGATTCCCAGAAACCCGCCTCCGAACACCGCGAGAAAAAGTTTCATCAGGGTTTTGCGGCTGTCGGGCCTGACAGGAACCTGGGCCTGGTCAAGGATGGTGACGAAAATTTTCTCCTTGGCCTCCTGGATCGTGATTTTTTCATAGGAATCCACCAGAAGATCGTAGGTGTTCTGCTGGGTTTCGATGTCGTGGGTGAGCTTGTTCATCTGCATGCGCAGGGTGGATATCCGGTTCAATGGCAGAAAGCTCTGGCCCCGCCCACCGTCCTCGCTCCCCACCTCGATCACTCCCCCGCTGCTTTTGATCCCCTGCATTTTCTTATTGATGGCGGCGATCTGGCTTCGAAGGTTCTGGACCCTGGGGTTGATGGGAGAGGAGATGCTCAGGATATACTCCAGTTCCGTTTCCTTCTGGTTCAGCTGAAGGGCCAGTTCGTTGTAGGCCGCCATGCTGGCCGACGCCTGCTGCTCCAGATCGAACACCGCGTTTTTTGCCTGGAAATCGGCCAGTCTTTTCTTAAGGATTTCAAGCTGTTTTTCGGCTTCCTTCAACTTCCCTTCGAGGAAGATCCGGCTTTTCTGGACCGTGGAAAAGGAGTTGACCTTCAGGTATTCTTCCAGTTCACGGGTAAATGTGTTGGCGATTTTCGCCGACATTTCCGCATCCCGGGTGGTGACGCTGAGGGTGATGGTGGGATCGTTGTCCGAGGACTTGATCTTCACCATCCGCTTTCTTTTCATCAGAACCACAGCTTCTTTGAGCGTGGGGGCTTTTTCATCGAACTTCAGACGCCATTCTTTTTTTTCCGGATCCCATTTGTCAGGGTAGAGAAAGGGCAGGAGGCCGGCTTTCCGGACCACCTTTTCCGTCAGGGTATCGCTTTCAAGAATGGCCAGAAGAATGCTGTTTCGCGGAGACTGGACTTCGGTTGAAAAATCGAAACTCTGCACATTCTTGATCACCCGGCTGTTGTCCACCATGTTGATGATGCTGGTGGTGGCTGTGAACGTTCTCGTTTTGTTCATTGTAAGAACGATGACAAGAAGGACGAAACACAGAATCACCGAGGCGATCAGTTTTCTGTAACTCCAGATGACAAGAAAAAGGGCCACCAGATCGATTTCATCGTCATATTCATCGTTCGGCCGCTCATGGACTGCCTGGGTCATGGGTATCACGCTCCAACATTGGATGGGAGAACCGATATCAGCCTTTCAACGTTCTTTTCTGTAGGGGGATTGTCAAAAACGATACGTTCAACCTGGGAAAAAAGATCATCGAGGCTCAATGGTTTCAATAACTATTTTAAATAATTCAAGCTTTTAAATATTCTGCGGTTTTCAAAAACGAAACGACCAAACCATAACCCAAAAGTCCGTCATTGTCCATGAATTTGATGCCCATGTTTCGGGTGGTATCCGGGCGGAATTGATGGTGCTTTCGGCGGAACTCTCTCTCAAGAATCGGCCGGCACCCTGGTCTTCCACCGGTTGTGAACCCAGAACCACTGGCTGGGGTAGCGCCGGATGATCGCCTCGATGGCCCTGTTGTAGGCCGTGGTGTTCAACACCAGATCTTTCTGGGTATCTCCCGTGGAAAAAAGGGGAATCCTTTTTCCGAAAATGACGACATACCGTCCCTTTTCCCGGATCATAAACACGGGAACCACCGGAACTCCGGTACGCATGGCGATATAACCGAAGCCTTTGCTGGTACAGGTGGGTTCGCCGAAAAAATCCACAAACACCCCGTCTCTTGCCCTGACACTCTGATCCAGGGGGATGGCCACGCCCTCGTTCCGGGCCAGGGCCTTCAGCATTTTCCGGATGGCCCCTTCCTTGGCGATCAGCTTCAGGCCGAAACGTGTCCTGAAACCCACGAACAGCCGCTCCAGGGGCGGGAAATCAAGGGGACGGTAGATATCGTGAACCGTGTAGGGGATAAGCCCCGGAACCAGGGTGAGAAGCTCCCAGCTCCCCATGTGGGCTGTCAGGAACAGCACCCCTTTTTTTCGTGCAAACGCCCGGTGGACGTGTTCCAGACCCTCCAGGCGCACATGGCGGGGAAGGTCTCTTTTTTCAAGGGTCAGGGTCCAGCCGATCTCGAACACGAGCCGGGCCAGCTGCCTGAAATTTTCCCTGGCAAGGCCTTTGATCTCAGCCGGCTCCAGTTCGTCCTTGAACGCCCGTTTCAGGTTGTCCATGGCCACGGTCCGGTGGCGGCGGTCCACGGCGAACCACAGGTCTCCGATAAACGAGGAAACCCGCAGCATCACGGGGCCCGGAAGAGAGCCGACAAGACGAAGGGCCATGGCTATAAGGCCGGAAACGAGGCGTTCCATCACGATGATCATCCCCGGTTCAGCATGTCCATGGCTTCATCGGCGCTCATGCCGTCATGGACAATGGCACAGGCGGCCTTGACGAACAGGGACGGATTCTTGTGCTGAAACACGTTCCGCCCGATGGAAAGCCCCCTGGCTCCGGCTTTCATGGCCCCCTCGATCATGTCGAACATCTCACGGGTGCTGAGTTTGCTTCCCCCGGCGATAAGAACCGGCGCGGGACAGCCTTCCACCACTTTCCGGAAGGATTCGGGATCTCCGGTGTAGTTGGTTTTCACGAAGTCGGCTCCCAGTTCGGCTCCCACCCGGGCGGCCACCTTGACCACGTCCAGGGCCCGTTCATCCTGAATTTTGGGACCCCGGGGATACATCATGGCGATCAGGGGCATGCCCCAGTAGCTGCATTCCACCGCAATCCGCCCAAGGTCTTTCAGCATGTCCGCCTCGTCGTCGTCCCCGATGTTCACATGGACAGAAACCCCGTCGGCTCCCATTCTCAGGGCGTTTTCCACGGTGTTCACAAGGACCTTCCTGTTGGGGCGGGTGGAAAGCATGGTGGATGCCGAGAGATGAAGCACAAGACCGATGTCCTTGCCCTGGTGCCGATGGCCGTACATGGGAAGGCCGATATGACCGATCACCGCGTTGGCCCCGCCTTCAGCCACCTGATCAACCGCCTTCGATATATCGATCAGGCCGTCGATGGGGCCCACGGTGGCTCCATGGTCCATGGGCACGATCACAGTTTTGCCTGTGTTTCTGTTCATGATTCTTTCCATACGGATGGCTTTGCCAACGGTGATCATCTTTACGTATCCTCCCGAGAAATGTTTTTTGGACAACAAGCCAGTGCAGACAGTTTTTTTGCTGTCATACCAGTTCTCACGAAAAAATCAAAACCAAAACATCATCTGTAAAGATACATGGGGAAAGAAGAAACAAGGGGGAGTGACCGGGGAAGAGTGCCGCAAGAAAAAGCCGTTCACCCCGGAAGAGGTGAACGACCCGAAAAGAATCAGCCCTGGTTGCTTACCACAAACCCGCTGGGAGCGAGGCCGGTGGCAGAGGGGGTACCCGCGATATTGGCCAGGTAGGTGTTGCCCAGGTTGGTGATATGTTCGGCCACATTGCTGAAGTAGTTGTAGTGAAGCTGCTCTTCTTCGATAATGGTTTCAAACAGTTTGGCGGTGATGCTGTCTCCGTTTTCCTGGCAGACCTTTAGAAAACGGTTGTAGGTGTCCACGGTGTCGTCTTCCAGCTCGGCGTCGAAAGGATAGATAACCTCCACATCCTGGCGTTTCTGGATGGGCCCGGCCGGATCAGCGGTGGGTTCTCCGCCCAGTTCCTTGATTCTTTCGGCGAACTGTTCGGAATGACGCATTTCATCGATGGCGATGAGTTTCAGTTTCACGGCCAGTTCCCCGTAATCCTTGTCATCCATGTTGAAATGCTGGTTCATGTACTGGTGGATGGCCTGAAGTTCCATGGCCCGGGCCTCGTTCAACACGTCGATCACTTTCTTTTTTCGTTCTTCCCTGTCCGCTTTTGACATGACAGCCTCCTTGAGTGGTTAAAATGGTCGTCGGTCACCCTTGGTTTCATTTCCAGGGTCTGATGGATTTCAATGTAAAGATGGTACTGACTGGACTGCCAATCCGTGGTGCAAGGCCGGATCGTCAACAGTTCAACAAATATAACGACACATCCGGCCAAAATCAAGACCGTTCACATACTTGTGTCAGGGATCTTAACCATCGGTATCGGGATCGGGATCGCTATCGAAATATTCTGACGATCGAACCCGATACCGATAGCGATTAACATGAGGTCAGTCGATTGCGGGAGGTTCGAATTTGTAGCCCACGCTGTAGACGGAGACAAGGATCTCCCGGTCGGGAATGAGATCCTGGATTTTTCTCCGAAGTTTGCTGACATGGCTGTCGATGGTCCTGTCGCTGACCACCCGGCCATCGGGGTAGATCACATCCATCAGCTTGTCACGGCTGAAAATCCGGCCCGGACTTCCCGCCATGGTTTCGAGAAGATTGAACTCGATGGCGGTAAGATCCAGGTTTTTTCCTAAAATTTCGGCTCTGTACATTGCCCTGTCAAGGATCACGGCCTTATCCGCCCGGATGTTTTTATCCTGTCTAACCCGCCGGAGCACCGCCTTGACCCTGGCAACGACCTCCCTGAAGCTGAAAGGCTTGCACACGTAGTCGTCGGCCCCGAGTTCCAGCCCAAGCAGACGGTCGATCTCTTCCACCCGGG
>CAZWTY010000004.1:80897-85411 GCA_964637565.1 uncultured Desulforapulum sp. | reverse complement strand
AATACTATATTCATTATGTTACATCAATAGACATCTTTACAAAGTCAAATTAGAAGCGTTTCGCAAAATTCCATGAATGAAAAATGAAAGAAACGCCAGGTGAAGTGGCAAAAAAAGGATTTGTTTCAAGCCATGATTCGGCTGAAACAAATCCTGGATGCACCTTGGTTCATGCTTGGTTGTCGAGAATGTTCTCTGCCTCTTCAACGGAATAAGCGGGCTTGGCTTTGTATCCCAGTGAAATACTCTGTTCATCCATTCTCAGGTAATGGTCAGCGTCCTTCTGGTTGACAACGCGGACAACATCCCCCATGCCTAAATCAGACAGAGCGCCCTGAATGATTTCAACATATTCGGAACCTTTCTTTTTGGGGTCGAACTTCATCTTGCGAATGTCCACAAGGCATGTGAATCCAGGTTTCAACTTCGCGATACACGTGTCAAGGTCTGCCAGAATCGGTTTGATGTCTTCTGTTTCCAGGTCCTCCAGTGTGATATAAAGCCGGTTTTTTTGAGAATTTGATTCGACTTTGTACATAATGATCTCCTTGAATAAATGAACGGGATAATATGAATATGTTCAAATTGATTTTTAAATTCTGTATCATTTCAGGCATTATAGAAGAGGGCGGTTGGACTGTCAATGGAAAGACATCACGGATGGCAGCCCAAGTGTTTTTCACGAAAATATGTCGATGCTGCTATAGTTGCTTGACATATCAGAGTTAATAAAATAATACATCACTACTTAAATACGCTTGAAAAAGAGATCCAAATCCGGAACAGTGGTTTTATGCATGAATAATGTTTGATTGCTGGTCTGTTTCATCATGTCATATCCTCCTGTTCCATCTACCAACCGTCAGTGAGGAGCACGTCTTAAAATGTTGAGTTCAAAGAAAAAAGCAGTAATTCTATCGGGACTATTCATTCTTTTCACCATTTTGATCATCTCTTCCGTGTGCACTGGCGATGACGCCGCGAAAAAAATCGCGACGCAAAGACCTCTGGTCACATTTGACCATGCGACGCATCTCGATAGAGAAGGAGACTGTCTTGTCTGCCATCATGATTACGATCCCAATGACAAGGGAAAGGAAAAAGAAAACATTCTTGACGATGGGGAACTGTCCAGTGCCGAATACGAAGACAGCATGACTCTTGATGTCAATGTTGATGAAGAACCCAGCGGGTTTGAATGCGCCGTGTGCCACAACGATAGATCCAAGACCAAAATGAACAGCATGGACGCTTTTCACCTCCAATGCATCGGATGTCATGAAAAAAATCCGGGTTCCCCTGTTCTTTGCGGTGAATGTCACAAACTTGAAAAGCCATAATGCCATCGGCGATAAATAATTAGGAGGATAACGTGGTAAAATCAAAGAGAAAACCTGTTGAAGAGATCAAAGACTCCATTGCTGATTACAACAAGATCCTGACCGTCGGTTGTGGCGGATGCGCTTCGGTTTGTCTTGCTGGCGGACAGAGAGAGGTGAACGAACTCAACGCTGAATTGAACACCGTTTTCAGGCTTGAAAAGAAAATGAAAAAGCTGGGATCGTACACTGTTGAACGCCAATGCAACATGCAGTTCCTCATCGAGCTTGATGAAAAAATCAAGGACTATGACTGTGTCCTGTCCATGGCCTGTGGTGCGGGTGTTCAGCTTATGGCTGAAAGGTATCCGGCGATTCCCGTTTTTCCAGCGGTAAATACGGTGTCCATCGGAGTGGATCGGGAAATCGGCATGTATGAAGAAAAATGCAGGGCCTGCGGTGAATGCGTTCTTGCATACACCGGCGGTATCTGTCCTGTGACCCGCTGTGCCAAAGGGCTTTTCAACGGTCCATGTGGTGGTACGAACAGGGGTAAATGTGAGATCAGCCAGGATATTCCTTGTGCATGGCTCGATATTTACGAACGATTGAAAAGTCAGAACAGACTTGACGACATCTTGAAAATTCAGCAGCCCATGCAGTGGAAGAATCAGGTTCAGAGAACCACCGTTCAGGAACCTTATGAAAAAAGGTACTATAGATAGAGTTTATAAAAATATTTAACTCTGTGTTTAATATTCAATATTAAAAAGAAAGAGATTTTATATGGTAAACTCAGCACTATTTGACTTCATACGAGGACCTCTGGTCTGGATTTCGTTTGTCGTATTTCTCCTTGGCCTTGTATTCCAGACCTACCGTTTTTTCTCGTTAACGAAAAAAAATCCGCATGTGATTTACAACCCGAGACCCCGAAAAAAAATATCAAAGGAAAGTATCGATCATTTCATCAACAAAACTAAATTATCGGTGGCAGGTGTCAATCCGGTCATGATCATCGTCACCACGGTGTTTCACATCTGTCTGATCATCGCACCTTTGTTTCTTCTTGCACACAACCTTCTTCTGGATCAGGCCATCGGATTCAGTTTGTTTTCTTTTTCAGAAAAAATGACGGACTATCTGACGATCGTTCTCTTGATCTGTGGCCTATATTTTCTCTACAGGAGACTGTTCGTTCCTAAGGTCAGGGCCATAACAGACTGGTATGACTATGTGATACTCTTGATCGCCACAGCACCGTTCATCACAGGTTTCATCGCTTACCATCAGTTGGTTCCCGATTACCGGCTGATTATCACACTTCACATCCTTGCGGGTGAAATCATGCTCATGGCTGTTCCGTTCACAAAATTTGTTCACATGGTCTTTTTCTTTGTATTCCGGTTTACTATCGAAAGCGAATACAGCCTTGGAAAAGGCAACAGGACCTGGTAACGGGCCTATAAAGGTATGAAGCTTTGGACTTGTTTTTTATCATGAACGATCTTGGGAGATATCCATGGCAAAAATAAATACGGCAGGTGTTGACACCGATCGTGTCAAAGAAAGACTTGACCAGTACAAAACGAAAATGAAACTTTCCCTCAAGGCTTGTGCTCACTGCACGTTATGTGCAGAAAGCTGTTTTTTATACATGGCACGGGACAAAGATCCCAAATACACCCCTTCGTATAAATTCATCAATTCTATCGGTATATTATACAAGAAAAAGGGAATGGTTGACAAGGTGACCCTTGGGGAAATCCGTGACAATGTCTGGGAAAGATGCGCTCTGTGCACCCGATGTTACTGCCCTCTTGGCATCAACATTCCAGAAATGCTCGCGCTTGCGCGGAGCATATGCCGAGAACAAGGTGTTTATCCCCGGTATGACAGAGAGTAACTTGATCGAATGGCTATGTTTAAATAACAATTGTTGTTATTGATACTCACATTATTAAATGAAGGAAAGTATCGATATGAAAGCTGGAAGCAATTTAGAAAAAATATTGAAAGCAGGACATTTCGCATTTACCGGAGAGCTGGGTCCACCTCGCGGCACCAGTGTTGAACATGTTAAAGAAAAGGCCCAGCATCTTGTCGGTAACGTAGACATGGTAAACATCACCGACAACCAGACGGCGATGGTGCGTATGTCCAGTTGGGCTGCGTCATTGATCGTGAAAAGTATCGGACTTGAACCCAACTACCAGATGGTCTGTCGTGACAGGAACCGGATCGCCATGCAGTCCGATATTCTTGGAGCTTACGCCCATGGTCTTCGCAACATTCTCTGTCTATCAGGAGACCATCAGCAGTTTGGCGACCATCCCAACGCGAAAGGAGTTTTCGACATTGACTCCATGCAGCTTATATCGATGGTCAAAAAAATGCGGGACGAAGGAAAATTCCTGAGTGGAGAAGAAATTCACGAGCCTCCCAAATTCTTTATCGGTGCCGCGTCTAACCCGTTTGCAGATCCTTTTGAGTGGAGAGTTCATCGGCTTGCAAAAAAAGTTGAAGCGGGATGCGATTTCATTCAGACCCAGTGTGTCTACAATATGAACAAGATGCGTGAGTTCATCAGAATTGCTAATGACATGGGATTGACGGAAAAAACATACATTCTCGCCGGAATCACTCCGATGAAAAGTATAGGTATGGCCAAGTACATGAAAAGCAAGGTTCCCGGAATTGAAGTCCCCGATGAAATCATCAAGCGCCTTGAAGGGGTTGATAAAAAGAAAGTCGCGGATGAAGGGATTAAAATTGCCTGTGAACAGATCGAGGAGTTTAAGGAAATGAAAGGCGTCGCCGGTGTTCATCTTATGGCCATTGAGTGGGAGCACAAGGTTCCGGAAATTGCCGAACTGGCCAAAGTCCTTCCAAGACCTGTAGTGGATTGATTATTCATACATCGATCGCTCCTCATTTTATTTGTCAAAAAGCCGTATTTTTCTAAAGTACGGCTTTTCTTTTTTGTATGGATTTTTGCTCTTAACGGTCAGGTTTACTGAATGGAGGTTGAGCCTTCCGTTCAGCATAGTGATTTTATCGGTATGATCCGGTTAAAGGGTTTCTTGGATGTCTGTAAATGAAAAGACGGAATAGCCATGAGAACGGACAAAGAAAAAAAACTTCTTGTAAAAGCCGTTGACGGATACAGAAGGCGATTGATCATTGTCTCAGACG
>CAZWTY010000004.1:18274-80797 GCA_964637565.1 uncultured Desulforapulum sp. | reverse complement strand
CTTCTTGTAAAAGCCGTTGACGGATACAGAAGGCGATTGATCATTGTCTCAGACGACAGGAAAATTGTCGCGACGAATCATGATGACAAAAATGATTTTCAGTCGGAAGGTGTTGGAAAATTCTGTTACGAGTTTATTTACAACTGTAATGAACCATGTGCCGACTGTATCGCGATCAAAACCATAAAAACCGGGAAGCCATTTAATCGTTTTGAAAACGACGGTTTTCAAAAAAACAAGAAAGAACGATGTAAATACTCCTATCCCATCGAAGACGAAGGAATGACATTTTCCGCAGTGGTCATGGATTATGAAGAACCTGGTATCCATGAAATCGAGCACCAACTCAGGCGATCCAATGCCTTTCTCCACAATCTGATCAACAGCGCCGTCGACGGAGTTATTGCCGCGGATATGTCGGGGAAAATTATAATATTTAACGATGCCGCAGCTGAAATAACTGGTTATTCCGTCGAATACGCTCTTGAACATCTTGATATCCGAATGACCTATCCACCAGGTGTTGCTGAAGAAATCATGCGTCTTCTTCGAAGTGACGAGTACGGAGGAAAAGGTAAACTGAAAGGATACAGAGCCGATGGCATGGACAAACACGGTCAGGTCATGCCCATCAGCCTGAATGCCGCCATTATTTATGAAGGGGACAAAGAAGTAGCGACCATTGGTTTTTTCCATGACCTGAGAGAATACCTTGAAATGCAGTCGAAACTTCGAAAAACGCAGATCCAGCTTCTTCAAGCTGAAAAAATGTCTTCTCTTGGTAAACTTGCCGCGGGTGTAGCCCATCAGCTGAACAACCCTTTGGGTGGCGTTATGCTGTTTGCCAAGCTTATTCTCGAAGAATACGATCTGCCTGAGGGGGCGAGTGATGATATCAACCGAATATTACGAGACGCTCAGAGGTGCAGTGATACCGTCAAGGAACTTTTGGAATTTGCACGACAGACCCGACGTGAAATGCACCCTCTCGATATCAACAAATCCCTGTCTCGGACGCTTTTTCTCCTGGAAAGCCAGACCTTATTTCACAATATAGAGATCGAATGCAATTATGACCCGGATCTTCCTTTGGTTCAAGCAGACGGCCAACAAATGAACCATGTGTTCATGAACATCATTCTCAACGCCGCCGACGCCATGGACGGCTCAGGAAAGCTTACTGTCACCACAGGCCGGGTCGAAAATGAAGCACGTGTTTATATTGAAATTCAAGACACTGGTTGTGGTATCCCCGAAGACATCATTCCCCATATATTCGAACCCTTTTTCACAACCAAAGGCGAAGGCAAAGGCACAGGCCTTGGTTTGAGCATGGTGTATGGAATTATTGAAAATCATGGGGGATCGATTGCCGTTGAAAGTGAAAGAGGACGGGGAACGAAGTTTCGTATTGAGCTGTTGAAAAACAATGAAGGAGGAACGTCCAGTTGATAGACAGTGAAGACAAAACCAATGTTCTCGTTATCGATGACGAGCAGGATTTGCGTGATGGCTGTGAACGGATCCTCAAACGGATGAGCTGCCAGGTTTTCAAAGCCAGCACGGGTGAAGAAGGGATAGCTTTATATCAACAACATCACATCTCCATCGTACTTTGCGATCTCAAAATGCCTGGCATTGACGGCATAGAAGTTCTGAGGAGATTAAAGGATCTGGATGAAAATGCCCTGGTGATCATCATTACCGGTTTTGCAACCATCGATACAGCCATCGAAGCGATGAAGCAGGGCGCATACGATTTTATTGCCAAACCATTTGAGCCGGATCAGCTGCGGATTGTGGTCAGCAGGGCCATGGAAAAGCTTCGGCTGAGGCGCCAGGCAAAAGCCCTTGAAATTGAGAGGTTGAAAAACCTTGCTGATCTGGGAGCGGAAAAAAGCCGGATTCACGCCATTATCGAGTCTCTTCCCAACGGAATTGTGGTGACCAATGCCAAAGGCGTCGTGGTCCTGATGAATCCGGATTTTAAAAAAAGATTCGAAATTGATTCTGACACAGATCCTGGACAACCCATTGAAACCTATGTCCACGATCAGGGACTTTGCCGCCTGATTCATGAAATCTCACAAGGCATGCATGTTGAATCGGAAAAAGTTCCGACCTGCGAGTTGACTTTGCCTGGGGAGATCTATCTTCTGGCCAGGGGACAGTCTGTGCTTGCCGATGACGGCGACTGTCTTGGCGCCGTCATGATTTTCACCAATATCACGGATCTCAAAAATTTCGATCAACTGAAATCCGAGTTTGTGGCCAAAGTGGCCCACGAGCTGCGTTCTCCGCTTGCCACAATCCATGAGCAACTTGGTGCGGTCATCGAAGATGTGGGTCACCTTGACGATGAAAACAGGCATCTCCTTGAAAGGGCCAGGGAAAAAACAAAAAGTTTGATTTCCTTGATCGGAGACCTTCTTGATCTGTCACGAATTGAAGCTGGAAATGATTACAACCGCCCGAGCCAGGTCAAAGTCAGTGAAATCCTTGATGGGATTGTTGATTTTTTAAAAAGCCGTGCGGAGAGAAAAAATCAGAAACTCCGGATCATCCATGAACAGAAAAACATGCCCTTCGTGGTGGCCGATCCCCTGGCCATCGAAAGTATTTTCGGAAATCTGATATCCAACGCCATCAAGTACACTCCAAATGAAGGAGAAATTATCGTCACATCCGACGTTGAAGGTGGAAATGTCAAAGTATCCGTCCGAGACAATGGATTTGGAATCGACGCTCAGCATATCAAAATGATCTTTGAAAAATTCTACAGGATAAAAAACGACAAAACCCGCCATATCATTGGAACAGGCCTTGGTCTTTCTATTGTCAAAGGGCTGGTGGATGCCATGGATGGGAAAATATCTGTCGATAGTACCCCTGACAGCGGGAGTACATTCACGGTCTGGCTTCCTGTGGAAAATCCAAAGAATCGTGAGGTTCTATCACTTTGAATGTTGTGACAACTTAATTCGTCACCCCTGAATCGACTGGATTCAGGGGTGTATTCACGGGTGGTTCGCTTTCTTCAGAAGAGGGTTCTATGGTTTCTTTTCCAACATCCGGAGAAGTTGTCGTTTCGTGCGGTGCCCGTGGTCCTTGCCCGGCACCATCTGCTTTCTGGTCTTCCCCATGACCATTTATCGCTTCGTCTGTTTTATCAGCAGCTTTCTTACCCATGGCCTTGAACACGCTGTCCCATGACCTACCTGTGTCAGTTGAAACAAGAAAAGAATGAACGGTTTTCACTCCTTCAACTTTTTCGGAATGCTCAATAGCGGCAAGAATGGATTCTTTTGATCCTAAAACGCCAAGCAGAACGACCTGGCATTGAACTGATTTGACCACCACATTCGTCGCGAAGATTTTTTTGTCAGCGACAAGTCTGGCTTTCACTTCCGTGGAAATTTTCAGGTTCAGGGCAGGGTTACAGTCTTCGACACTTCCTTTTTTTACCAGATATGGAATCGGTGGTTTTTCTGTTATTCTCTGGGCAATGTCCATGATCCGCTGAGCCTCTTCGAGATTGTTGCATTCGCCGACCACGAAGGGATACCCAAAAAAGCACTCGGCTGTCACATCGAGAAGGTTGGTCATATCGTCCTTGACCAGCTCCGTCATGATCAATCCGCTTAATTTCTTGTCGTTGAGGATATGGCCGACCGACCGTTCATCCACGCTTGTCTTGTAAATAGTCTCAATGCTCTTCTTGACCATGGATTGCATGGAACAGCCAATGGTCATTGAGATCATGAAAATAACCTGAAAAACAAAGAGTCGTTTTATCGTTTTCATAGGCAACCTTCAACGGTCTGAATGGCTATGTGGCAGACAGCGGTGACAGTGAAAGAATACAACGAGACAGGAGAAAAAACAATGCGATTGTAAAAGCAAGCCATGACGGCCATTTAAGTCGACTGTTGAGGAGCTCTGTCCGATGTGATATATATGCTTTTTTAAAAATAAGCACCATGACAATAGACCTTAATATAAGAAAGCTTGTTCAGGAAACACATGGATATGAATGCCGCCCAGTCCGTCCATTTCGGAAAATATGTCCTGCTGGAAAAAATCGCTACGGGCGGGATGGCAGAATTGTTCAGGGCAAAGCTTACCGGGGCCGAAGGATTTGAAAAGCTCATTGTCATTAAAAGAATCCTCCATCATCTCAATGGCGAAGAAAAACTGATCGAGTCTTTTATCGAAGAGGCCAAACTCGCGGCGTATCTGCATCACCCCAATATTGTTCAGATTTACGATTTCGGATTCATGGATGAAACTTATTTCATCGCCATGGAGTGCCTTTTCGGGAAAGACCTTCGCTTTACCTTCAAGCGTATTCTTGAGAAAAAAACAGGGATCGATTATCGCATCGCTCTTTTTATCGCTTCACAGGTTTTAGCCGGTCTTGATTATGCTCACACCCTGAATGATTTTGACGGGAATCATCTGCAGATCATTCACAGGGACATTGGACCCCAGAATATTTTCGTCACGTACGACGGTCAGATCAAGATCATCGATTTTGGAATCGCCAAAGCAGCCAATCAGGACACCAACACCCAGTTTGGAACCATCAAAGGCAAGGTGTCCTATATGTCTCCAGAACAGGCCAACGGAGAAGTCATTGATCACAGATCGGACATTTTTTCTGTCGGAATCGTTCTGTATGAACTTCTGACCCTGACCAGGATGTATGACGGAGATACCTTCCAGGTTCTTGCCAAAGCGCGAAACGCGAGCTTCACGCCGGCAGAGGCGCTCAGAGATGATCTTCCAGAGCAGATTTACAGGATAATGAACAAGGCTCTCAGGAAAGAACCTGAAAGAAGATACCAGAGTGCTGAATCCATGATGAAAGATATCGATTTATTCATGGCTGAAACCGGCACAAGAATCTCGCAAAAAGACATGGCTTCCTTTATGCGATCTCTTTTCGACGATGAATGCGACGACTGCAAAACCAGAACACTTCTGAATGCAGAGAGGTACTTGATTCAGGAGCCATCTGAAAGCACGGTTCTGACCATCCATGAAAACAGGCCTGGTCATCGTCAGGCCCGGGTGTTATGGAGACGTTTTCGGGTGTTCTGTTATGTGGTTTTGCTGGTTGTCCCAACAGTTTTCGGATTGCAAAAGCTCGGAGCAGATGTCCAGATTCGCGCCTTGATTCAAAACCATCGCACGATGAACCAGGATCAAAAGCTGGCTGAAAAGGGCGTGGAATTGAAAGAAAGCAGACGGTATGACCAGGCTGTCGCGGCTTTTGAAGATGCCCTGAGAAAAACGCCGGATTTAATGGAAACTTACAGGCAGGATTATTCCGACGCCCTGACGTCCCTCGGTGAAACGCAAATGGTCAGTGATCTCGTGGCTTCAAGGTTAACTCTCGAAAAATCATGGAAAGTCAATCCTGATAACAGCCGGACCTGTTTTCTTCTTGGAAAGATCCATACTGTCCTCAAAGACAATGAAAAAGCACTGGGGTACTATCAGATGGCCGTCCGACTTGACTCTGACAATCCGGATATCTACTTCAATATGGGATACAGCCATGCGTCCATGGGAAATTATGACAAAGCCAAGGAAATGTATAAACGTGTGATTGAAAGGTCTCCGTCATTCGTTGACCAGGCCTATTTCAACCTTGGACTGATTGAATACCAAACCGGAAGAAAGCAGGATGCTATGCGTTTCATGAAAAAAGCCGTTGAAGCCAATCCGCTGAATACTAATGCCATCCGGTTTCTTGAATCAAAAAAATGAGGGGTTATGGCGTTGTTTCAGGACAGGCATAACCGTTGGTCGATGAAGTCCTATCGATAATTTTGAAATGACCTCTTGATGTGATGAATAATTCAAATTGCAGAATTATTGGGGTAGCCATCGTTTTATTGCTGATGCTCGGCAATGGTTGTTCCATGTTGGCTCCGGATAATAAATGGGTCGTGATTAAAAAAGGCGCCTCGGGTTATGTTCATTCTGTTTCCCGGAAAGGGGAAAACCTTGAAATGATCGCCCGGTGGTACACCGGAAAACCTGAAAACGCTTCCAAGATCGCTCGCGTCAACCCGAATGTCAATCCGGATATGATCGAGCCTGGAACAGCGGTGTTCATTCCCGGAGACCTTCTTGTGACAACGGAAACCATGCCGAAAAGCCGTTTGAATGAAATGATACGGAAAAGATCTTTGCAGAAAGAATCTTTGAGAAAAGATCGGGCGCCAAAGCAGGATGGAGAAGAGGAGAAGAATGAATTCGAACTTTTTGGGCCGCGTTGAGCCTCTTAAGACCCGCTTTCTCTGAATCCTGGCGGAAAGAGAGCTCTCTCTTTCCGCCAGGATTTATCAATCAGGAGTGAACATATTCATCTACGGCTTTGGTGATGGTTGCCCATGTCCAGCGGCGTTTTTCGTCGTCTGTCTCCAGCAGTGTGATTCGGAAACCTTTCCGTGAGCAGCAAAAACCCGTCAGCGGCACCACACAGATTCCGGTCGCACCCAGAAGATAATAGACAAAACGTTTGTCAACCTCTACGCCTTTGACTTTTTCTTCGATGTACTCCCGGACTTTCGGGTCCTTGATCTCCAGTTTCTGTTTCTGGTTCAATATCCCTTCCTGGAATAGAACCGCCATGTAAAAAGCGCCTTTGGGTTTGATGATCTTCAATGCCGGTGTTCGTGTAAGGATATCGTAGGCTTCATCGACCCTTTCTTCGAACATTTTTTTCCTGTGGGTCAGATGAGCCAGATACCTTGGATCGCCAATGACTTTTGGGATCGAGTACTGGGGAAGGCTGGTCGAGCAGACCTCGAGCATTTTTGCATTGACAATGCTCTGAATGTACTGCTTGAACATGGGAAACTTGTCCTGGTTGAAAACTTCGAGCCACCCGCATCGAGCACCCGGCCATGGGTATTCTTTTGAAATACCTCGGAGAGCGATGCCCGGAACATCTCCGATCACCTCGCTTAAATGGACGGTGGCGGCATCTTCATAAACGATGTGGGCGTAAATTTCGTCGCAGATCACAAAAAGTTTGTAACGCCTTGCAATATCGACGATTTTCTCCAGGATCTCACGGGGATACACCGCACCTGTGGGGTTGTCCGGATTGATGATCAGGATTCCAGCGATGGCGTCGTTGTATTTAACTTTGTTTTCGATGTCCTCAAGATCCGGCATCCAGTTGTTGTCGGGATCGAGTTCGTACGTAAGATGGCTGTAACCGGAATGGGCTGCCTCGGCCGATGAATGGGTGGAATAAGCGGGCGAGGGACCGATAACACGGGCTTCACGTTTCAGGAATCCGAAGATTTTGGCGACAGCGTCCCCAAGACCGTTAAAGAATACAATATCATTTTTTGTAATCTGGCAACCACCGCGTTTGTTGACCTGGTCCGCAAGAAAAACCTGGGTGGATTCCACGCCGCGCGTTGCAACGTATCCGTATGTGAGATCCTGGGAAACCAGCTGGGTGATGATCTCTTTGATCCAGTCAGGGACTTTTTCACCTTTTGCGATGGGATCCCCGATATTTTCCCAGGTAATTTCAACGCCAAGTTTTTTCAGATCTTCGGCAACCGCCACGATCTCTCTGATTTCATATGACAACTGGTTTGAACCGGCATGGACAATGTCTCTTCTCATGTTCGAAAGACCTCAAGTGGGTTATCATCATGGCAAAAATACATACTGAATTAAAACATGGTAATTTATCAGCATGAAAGTCAATTGTAAAGGCTTGTTTGCCATTATGGGAAGGGTATGAAGTGAGGAATTGATCATGGTGGAAATCAAAAAATGCGGAAGTGGGAGAGGCCCACTTCCGCATTTATGATTTGAAAAGAAGAAAGCTTATTTCGCTTCCTGTTCCGCTTTTGTTTTTTCCACAATTTTTGAGGCGATATCACCCGGAACTTCGTCATAATGAGACAGTTCCATGGTGAACGTTCCGCGTGCACCGGTCATGGAGTTCAGATCGGAAGCATACATGAGGATCTCACTCATGGGAACATTCGCATTGATGATCTGGTATTTCCCTTCGCTGTCCATGCCGAGAACACGGCCTCTGCGTGAGTTCAGGTCACCCATGATGTCTCCTGTAAATTCATCGGGGGCAATGACCGAAACCTTCATGACGGGTTCAAGCAGCACAGGGCCGGCTGTTTCGGCCGCTTTTTTGAAGGCGAGGGCTCCTGCGATTTTGAAAGCCATTTCCGAAGAGTCTACCGCGTGGTAGGAACCATCGTCCAGAGTCACTTTGAAATCCACGCAGGGGAAACCTGCAAGGCAGCCCCTGATCGCTGTTTCGACAATTCCCTTTTCAATGGCCGGGATATAGTTTTTAGGAACCGAACCGCCCACAATGGCATCCACAAATTCGAATCCACCACCACGGGGCAGGGGTTCCATCTGGATCCAGCAGTCACCGAACTGACCATGGCCGCCGGACTGTTTTTTATGTCTTCCCTGAACACGAACTTTCTTCTTGATGGTTTCGCGGTAGGGGACCTTCGGCGGCTTGAGGGCCATTTCCACGTTGAATTTGCGTTTCACTTTTTCAATGGTGGCTTCAATATGAATCATTCCCACACCGGAAACGAGGATTTCCTTGGTTTCCGCATTACGTGAAAGAACCAGGGCGCTGTCTTCTTCCTGGAGACGTGTAAGGGATGAGAAGATTTTGTCTTCATCCCCCTGTTTCGTGGCTTCCACGGCGAAAGAAATCACGGGATTGATGGGCTTGGTCCGTTCAAATTCAAGCTTGTTGTTATCTGCACAGAGAGAGTCGCCTGTGAAGGTTTCCTTGAGCTTGGCAAACGCGACGATGGTTCCGGGGCCAGCCTGATCGATGGTTTTCTGTTCTTTTCCCTGAAGGATGAGAAGCTGGGTGTACCGTTCCTTGGCGCCCTTGTTGACATTGTAGAGGTTGCCATCTTTCGTCAAAGTCCCTGAAACGATTTTGAAAACGGAAAGGCGACCCGCGTAAGGGTCAACGATGGTTTTAAAGACAAAGCCTGCAAGGGGAGTGTTACCGTCCACCTTGACTTCAATCATATTGCCCGAAGAATCTTTTGCTTTGAACGGTTTGCGTTCAAGCGGGGTGGGCATGCAGTTGACGATGAAATCGGAAAGTAGGTCCACACCGATATTCTGGGTGGCGGAGCCAAGAAGCACGGGCATGAACTGCCTGTTTTTCGTTCCTGTCTGAAGTGCGCCAATCAGTTCGCTGTCAGAAATTTCCCCTCCTTCGAGGTAACGTTCGAGGAGTTCATCGTCTGCCTCGGCGATGTTTTCAATAAGCTCAGCTCTTTCCGCTTCCGCATCATCGGCCATGTCGGCAGGAATGTCGGAAACAGTGGCTTTTCCGTCTTTATATATATAGGCTTTATTGGCAATCAGGTCCACAATGCCTTTGAACTCGCTTTTTTCTCCAATGGGCAGGTGGAGAAGAATGGGTTTGGGGCTCAGCTGGTCGACCGCACTCTGGAAAGCTTTTCGATAATCGGACCGTTCTTGGTCCAGTTTGTTGATGAATCCCACACAGGGAAGCTCGTTATCTCCAGCAAACTGAACAGCCTGCTCAGTTCTTACTTCAACACCACTTGCCGATTCAATCACCACCACGGCTCCGTCGGCTGCGGGAAGGCATGTTTTTGCATCTGAAAAGAAATTCTGGTCACCCGGCGTATCGATGAGGCTGATAAGGTTCTTTTTCCATTTGTACTGGTAGAAACTGCTGTTAATGGACGTTCCGCGTTTCCGTTCTTCTTCATCATAATCCATGATGGTGTTGCCGTCTTCCACACGTCCCATTCTGTTTGTTTCACCAGAATTGTAGATCAAGGCTTCAGCCAGAGACGTTTTGCCGGCGCCGCCATGGGCGACCAAGGCGACATTTCTCACTTTTTCAGATTCAAGATTCATTCACAAACCTCCTGTTGATATTAAATATTGGGCATGTCGTGGTGTTCTAAATCCTAAAAAATATTTACATTGCAATAACGGCTGGTTGAACACCGTTATCAGTTAAAAGGTCATCTATAACAAATTCTTTCGGGTTATCAAAGAAATTATAAATTCCCTGTTTCCTTTTGGTCCAAGAATGGGAGAGGGAATCACGGCTTCCGTTTCAAGGTTCATGTCTTTGAAAAAAGACGTCAGGTCGCCAATAACCTCTTCGTGAAGACGAGGGTCCCGGACCACCCCTCCTTTTCCCACCCGGCCTTTTCCCACCTCGAACTGAGGTTTGATCAGGGCCAGGATTCTGGCGTATTCCTTAAGAAAGCCGAGAACGGCCGGTACAACGAGTTTCAATGAGATAAACGAAGTGTCAATGGTTGCCAGATCAATGGGATCACTGATCGAATCCCTGGAAAGATACCTGATATTCGTACGTTCCATGGAAATGACTCTGGGATCCTGCCTGAGTTTCCACGCCAGCTGACCGTATCCCACATCCACGGCGTAGACCTTCGCCGCGCCGAATTGAAGCAAACAGTCTGTAAATCCCCCGGTTGAAGCACCGACATCAAGACATACATCATTATGGATATCGATTTCAAGATATTTCAATGCGTTTTCAAGCTTCAACGCTCCTCGGCTCACATAGGGAAAATCATCGGATTTGAGAAGGATCTGGGCGGTTTCGGATATTTTTGTGCCAGGTTTGTCCACTTTAACGGAATCGACGAACACGTGGCCGGCCATGATCAGGGCCTGTGCTCTTTGACGGCTTTCGCAAAGACCTTTTTCCACGATCAGCATGTCCAGGCGGTTTTTAGTATTTTTATCCGGCCTACCCATTGTGCTGTAAAAGACTCCTGGCGTGTTTGACAATGGACGACGCGTCGATTTCGTATTTTTCTCTCAACTCGGCCTGGGTTCCATGCTCGACAAACGTATCGTCGACACCTATCCTCCGGACAACGACGTCATCGAGGCCGTTATCGGCAAGGCATTCCAGAACAGCTGAACCGAAGCCGCCTGTTTTGACATGGTCTTCCACTGTGATGATTTTTTTTGTTTTCCGGGCAAGACCAAGAATGAGCTCCTGGTCAAGGGGTTTGACGAAACGGGCGTTGACGACCGTGGCCGTGATATTTTCATGAATCAGCAGTTCCCGGGCTTTTATGGCGGTTCCCACGGTTTTCCCAATGGCAAGAATCAGAAGATCGTTCCCGTGACAGATTATTTCACCTTTGCCAATGGGAAGAGGGGAGGGCGGCTCGTCCATAGCCACCCCTTCGCCTTGGCTCCTGGGATATCTCAGGGCGATGGGGCCGGGATGGTCGACGGCTGTTTTGAGCATATGCCGGAGTTCATTTTCATCTTTGGGAGCCATGACCACCATATGGGGAATCATCCGGAGATAGGAAAAATCGAAAAGGCCGTTATGAGTCGGGCCGTCCTCACCAACAATTCCACCCCGGTCGATGGCGAAGACCACCGGCAGTTTTTCCATGCATACATCGTGAATGACCTGATCAAACGCCCGCTGAAGAAAGGTCGAGTAAATGGCGACCACGGGTTTCAGACCTTCGGTGGCAAGGCCTGCGGAAAATGTCACGGCATGCTGTTCGGCAATCCCCACATCGAAAAAGCGTTTCGGGAAAACATTGGAAAAATCAGTCAGCCCTGTTCCTTCAGGCATGGCCGCGGTAATGGCCACGATCCTGGGGTTTTGTTCAGCCAGCTCGATCAGAGTTTTCCCGAAAACCTGGGTGTAGGATGGGACAGGGCTTTGGGATTTAATGGCGTCACCGGTCACGACTTCAAAGGGAGCCACACCGTGGAAATGGGTGGGATTCGTTTCAGCCGGACGATACCCTTTGCCTTTGGTTGTACTGACATGAAGAAGGATCGGCTTGGTGATTCCCTTGATATTTTCCAGAATGTTGATGAGGTGGTCGAGGTTGTGCCCGTCGATGGGGCCCATGTACTCGTATTCAAACGCTTCGAACAGCATTCCGGGAGTCACGAAGGTCTTGAAGGATTCTTCCGTTTTTTTGGCAAACTTGTAGATGTCGTCCCCGATCATGGGCAGGGATTTGAAAAATTTCTTGAATTCATCACGCAGGTCATGGAGATACTTGGTGGAAAAGGTCCGGCTCAAAAAGGAGGACAGGGAGCCCACATTCTTGGATATGGACATTTCGTTGTCATTCAGAATGACCAGCTGGTTTTTCCAGTCCCCACCCGCATGGTTCAGGCCCTCGAACGCCAGCCCGCTGGTCATGCTTCCATCGCCGATGACCGAAATGATTTTGCCGGGCTCTCCTTTGATGGACCGTGCACAGGCCATCCCAAAACCCGCAGAAATCGACGTGCTGCTATGGCCTGTGGTAAACGCGTCGTAGGGGCTTTCGCTCATCTTCGGGAAACCGGACAACCCCCCTTTTTTTCTCAGGGTGTTGAAGGCGTTTCGTCTTCCGGTAATCAGCTTGTGGGCATAGGCCTGATGCCCCACATCCCAGATAATTTTATCCAAAGGGACATCGTACACGTAATGCAGGGCAATGGTCAATTCAACCACGCCAAGGCTCGATGCCAGGTGACCGCCGTTTTTTGACACTGTATCCACGATAATCGACCTGATTTCCTCGGCAAGAACGGGGAGATCGTTTTTCTTAAGCTTTTTCAGATCTTTAGGGCTGTTAATTTGATCGATGAATCTCAAATTTCAAAAACTCCTTAGCGGTTCCGTTCGATGATGTAGGTTGCAATGGCCCGCAAAGGCTCGGCACGTTCATCGAACATGGAAAGTTCGTTCAAGGCCATGTCCACACATTGTTGTGCAAACGTCTTTGATTGTTCCAGCCCAAGCAGGGAAGGGTAGGTGGCTTTGTTCTGATGCTCGTCCGTCCCTGTGGCTTTTCCCATGAGTTTCGGGTCACCTGTGACGTTCAAAATATCATCGGCCACCTGAAACGCAAGACCGATGTGTGCGGCGTAGCTGTCCAGCGACTTCATCTGTTGATCGTTGGCTCCTGCTGAAAGGGCGCCTGCTTTGACTGAAGCCCTGATCAAGGCGCCTGTTTTCAGGCGGTGAATGCTTTCAAGTTCATCACGTGAAAGGATACGGCTTTCGGATTCCATATCCCGCATCTGACCTTCGATCATACCTTGTTCTCCGGCAGCATGGGAAATGATGTCGATGATCTTCAACTGCGCACCTGAATCAAGAGAAGGAGGGCGGTTCGTTGCAAGAACCTGGAACGCCAGGGTGAGCAGGGCGTCTCCTGCAAGAATGGCCGTTGCCTCGTCAAAGGCGATATGACAGGTGGGCCTGCCGCGCCGAAGCTCGTCGTTGTCCATGGCGGGAAGATCGTCATGAATCAGGGAATAGGTGTGAATCATTTCAATGGCGCACGCGGTGGCCATGCAGTCGTCCATGCATCCGCCCACAGCTTCCGCTGCGGCAAAACAGAGAATGGGCCTCAGCCGTTTCCCCCCGGAAAGAAGGGAATAGGCCATGGCTGAGACAAGACGACCGGAGCCAAGGGCAGGGCGGTCGATCATGATCCGGAGATGGTTTTCAAAAACCTCGCGTCTGGATTGGAGGTAAGCTTTTAAATCGAACATAGGAACGGTTTTCCGCATACAATTTACATGTCATTTTCGTGGAAGGGGACTTCCGTGACCTGGCCGTTATCGTTTTTGACAAGCATCATGATTTTCTGCTCGGTTTCATCGAGCATCCTGGAACACAGCCTTGAAAGTTTGATACCTTCTTCGAATTTTTTGATGGAATCTTCCAGGGAAAGGTCCCCGGATTCCAGTTCGGTGACGATTTTTTCAAGTTGTTCGATGGATAGTTCAAAATTTTTTTTCGCCATTTTTCATAACTCCTTTTACACCTGCGCGAAGGCTTCCCTCAGCCAGGATGATTTCCAGTTCCTGGCCCTGGGTGACCTGTCCTGCGTCGGTCAGAACCTTGCCACCCGGAATGGTCCGGGTGACGCTGTAACCACGCTGAAGAATGGCCAGGGGATTCAGCGCTTCGATTTTTGTCATGACCTCGATGGAAAATCCACGTTTTTTGTGGATCAGGGCCCGTATGTGCCTGACAAGATCCGTACTCAGGCGGTTCAGCCGTTTTTTTTGTTCATCGTTCTTTTTCCGAGGGTCGAATAGAAACAGTTTTTCCACTTTCCAGGCCAAGTGGGATTTTTTAATGGCAAGCAACTGATTCATGGTCCGGGATAGTCGCTGGGTGTAATCATCCACTTTCAGCCGATAATCGATGATACGGCGCCGGGGGTCGACGAGTTTTTCGGAGAGCCGTTGAAGTTGCCGTTTTTTTTGATCCATGGTGAAGGTTATTCGATTGATGAGAGAACTCTCCAGGGCTTCCACGTGATCCACCAGGTTTTTTTTCACAGGGACAACGAGTTCGGCGGCGACCGAAGGAGTCGGCGCCCTCAGATCGGCCACGAAATCACAGATTGTGTAATCTGTTTCATGTCCCACGGCGGACACAACAGGCAGGGTTGAAGCAAAAACGGCTCTTGCGACCATCTCCGAATTGAAAGGCGCAAGATCTTCAAGAGAACCGCCCCCCCTGGCTATGATAACGAGATCCGAAGTCCCTCGTTCGTTTACCATGGCAAGGGCCTCACGAATTTCATGGGCCGCCTGGTCTCCCTGGACCTTTACCGGAACGATTTCAAGAGTCATGGATGGGAAACGCCGGCCGATCACCGTTATGATGTCGTGGATCACGGCTCCGCCGGGAGAGGTGATGACGCTGATCCTGTCGGGAAGAGAGGGGAGCTTTTTCTTGTTTTTTTCATCGAACAAGCCCTCCTGGGCCAGACGGCTTTTGAGCTGTTCGAAAGCGATCTGGAGGGCGCCGGTTCCCTTGGGTTCGATAAACTCGAATACAAGCTGGTAGGTTCCCCTGGGCTCGTATAGGGTTAACCTGGCCATCCCCGTGATTTCGAGTCCGTTTTCAAGCTGGAATTTCAGATGATGGGCCAGGTTTCTGAAAACCACGGCAGAAATCTGGGACCGGGCGTCTTTCAGGGTGAGGTAGACGTGGCCTGAAGAAGGGCGGCTGAGGTTGGAAATTTCACCTTGAATCCAGACAAAAGGATATGTGTCTTCAAGAAGCGACTTGATTTCCGTCGTCAAACCTGAAACCGTGTATATCTTTGACTGCTTTTGTCTTTCTTCACGGATCAAAGGCCGGTTACCTTCAGCTCATGTTAGTTTGAACAAAGCCTGCGCTTTAAAAATCTGTATAACCTAGCACATCTCCTTTGACAAACAAAGAAATTTGTTGCCGCTGGCCCATATGAAATCAATACGCTTTGCAGATCAGCCCTTTAAGATACAATCCTTCGGGAAAATTCAGGGCCACGGCGTGATCTTCAGACTGTTGAAGATAGCGGACAATCGACACATCACGCCTTGAATCGACGGCAGCGTCGGCCAGGATTTTCTGGAACAGATCGGATGATATATGACCTGAACAGGAGAAGGTGAAAAGAAGTCCACCTCTGGAAAGCAGCTTCAAGGCAAGAAGGTTGATATCTTTGTAGCCTCTGGCCGCTTTGACCACCTGTTGGGACGTGTGGGCGAATTTCGGGGGATCGAGGACGATCATGTCGAACGTTTCATTTCTGTCTCTCATGGTTCTCAAGGTCTGAAAGACATCGGAGCAGAGGACGGTATACCTGTCATGGCCGAACCCGTTGAGATCCGCGTTTTTCTTCAGAAGGGAGAGGGCGCTTTCCGATACGTCGATGTTGGTGACGCTTTGCGCGAGACCTTTCAAGGCCCAGGCGTTGAAACCCCCGGTGTATGAAAAACAGTTGAGGACTCTTTTCCCAGAGGCAAAATCCCCGAGTGCCTTCCGGTTTTCCCTCTGGTCGATATAAAATCCTGTTTTATGACCGTTGATGATGTCAACATGAAAACGGACGCCGGATTCATCGACCACGATGGTTTCAGGAGGGGTCTTGCCGGAAAGCGATCCGGTTTTCTGGTTCATGCCTTCTTTTTTCCGGCTTTCGGTGTCCGAACGTTCATAGATACCGTTCACATCAGGGATTTCAGATAAAATCGAAACAATGTCGTTTTTCCAGGTTTCGACTCCGGCTGAAAGAAACTGGCAGACAAGCCACCGGTCGTAACGATCCACAATCAGTCCCGGAATCCCGTCATTTTCCGAATTGACAAGCCGCAAAGCCGTGGTCACAGACGGAAGGGCCAGCTGGTTCCTTGTTTCAACGGCTCTTTTGATTCGGTTATCAAAGAACAGTCGCCCGATGGGTTCTTCCGGATTGAACGACCAGATTCTCACGCGTATCTGAGACTGGGGGGAATAGGCTCCGACGGCAAGATCATGGCCTTTGGACGATTGAACGATTACCGTGTCGCCAAAACTCGGATTGCCTTTGATTTTATCGATGGCACCTGAAAAGAGCCATGGATGTTTCCGGTGCAGAGATTTTTCAGCTCCGGGCCTTATAACGACGCGAGGGGTTTTGTCAGGGACTGGCATGTCTATGGGTCCGATATGATGTTATAAATGATCTATAAAAATAAATTCCCGATATCAGGATGATGAAGCTTATACCAGAAGATACTCGAAAATACATAAAAGAAAGAAGCGACCCATGAAATAGTGAATCCTTTGATTTAAGGGTGTTTCTAAGATTTTTATCGGATTTATTCGTCCGATAAGATATATTATGTAAACTATAATATTATCACTGAATAAACCCCTGCCATATCATGGCCTGCTCTTATCGATAAATTCCCTCACCGCCGGAATGATGTAAACATCGTCTATTGGAAAATCATGGAAAGCCTGGGCCAGAACCTCTGTTTTTTCACGGACCTTGAGATGCTTGTCCATGTAAAAATGCCATGTCCCTTCAATCCGGCACAACCCGCTTTTGACGATAAGCCCGGGAACCCGGAAATTCTTTTCATAAAACCTGATGCCAAGTTTTTCAGCGAGTTCTTTGAGATGCCGGTACAGTTCTTCGTGCTTCATGTCCTGATTTTCTCTGTAAACCTTGAATTTTTGCCGTTATGTGTTAAATTGTGAAACAAAATAATGAACACAACAGATATCACAGACCACTGTCACAGAAAATTGAAAAATCCGGAGGAACAATGAGAAACCTTTCATCCATGGAACAAACCCGTACCCAAGCCTATGTGAACTCCTTCGTGGTGAACGTATACCACTGGATGACCATCGGGCTCGCCCTTACGGGCCTTGTGGCCTATCTTGTCATGAACAGCGTGGCCGCCCAGCAAGTTCTTATATATAACAGGCTGGTTTTCTTTGGTTTGATCATCGCCGAGCTGGGATTCGTGTTTTACCTCAGCGCCCGCATCGCCAGAATATCCTCTGGAGCCGCCACGTCCCTCTTCCTTGTGTATGCCGCCCTTAACGGGGCGACGCTTACCGCTGTCCTCAAGTTCTATACCGGATCATCCATCGCCTCCACCTTTGCCGTCTGTGCCGCCACTTTCGCGGCGTGCAGCGTTTACGGTATGGTGACAAAGCGTGATCTCACCTCCATCGGAAACTTCATGATGATGGGCCTCATTGGAATCATCATCGCGTCCGTGGTGAACATCTTCCTCAAAAGCGGCCCCATGGAAATGATCATCAGCTACATCGGTGTTCTTGTTTTTGTGGGCCTGACCGCGTTTGACGCACAGAAAATCAAACACATGGCCCTGAGCCAGCCCGCCGACCTGGACAGCGGGACCCTTCGCAAAGGGGCCATTATCGGCGCCCTTTCCCTCTACCTTGATTTCATTAACATGTTTCTGTTTTTGTTGAGAATTCTTGGCAACAGAGACTAAAGCAGACAGACTTTTTTAAATAAAAAAGGGTGAAAACAACCGATGTTTTCACCCTTTTTCTTTGTTACGTTGGGTGATGTTCAACCACCGATGGAACGCCTGACGGCATCGGCGATCTTTTCCGCAAAACCATCCGTCAGCTCCACCGTGGGCGCCTCCACCATCACCCGGCACATGTTCTGGGTTCCCGAGTACCTGACAAGCACCCTCCCCTTTCCTTCGAGTTGTTTTTCCACGTCGGTGATGGCGTTCTGAACTTCTGTGACCGTTGAAATATCCGGCTTTTCCTTCACCGTGACATTGATGAGTTTCTGGGGGAAAATGGTCATAATTCCAGCAAGATCGACAAGAGACCGGTCGGTGGATTTCATCACATGGAGGAGTTTCAGGGCGCTGATCAGCCCGTCACCTGTGCTGTGGTGATTGAGAAAAATCATGTGGCCCGAATCTTCTCCCCCAACCGAGGCTCCGGTACGTTTCATGTCGAGCATCACATTCCTGTCGCCGACCTGGGCCATGATATGGCTGATTCCAAGTTCTCTGAAACAGGCGCCCAATCCCATGTTGCTCATGACCGTGGTCACCACCGTGTCATTTGACAGACTGCCCTGGTTTTTTTCATGCCAGGCCGTGATGGCGATGAGCTGGTCTCCGGAAACAGGCCGGCCCGAGGCATCCACGGCGATCAGCCGGTCCGCGTCACCGTCAAAGGCAAGCCCCAGATCGGCCTGTGAAGATTTCACGGTTTCTATCATGTTTTCAAGGTGTTCGGACCCACAGTCCCTGTTGATGTTTTTGCCGTCCGGACTTGCTGAAAGGACAGTCACCTCAAGCCCGAGACCTTTGAAAAGATCGGATGCGATAAAGCTCGAAGCGCCGTTGGAACAGTCCAGCACAGCCCTCAAGCCTGAAAAGTCGGCTCCTGGAATCACCTGCTTCAGAAAGGCCTGGTATCTGTCCCGGGCATTGTCCAGTATCAGGACTCTTCCAGGACTTGTCATATTTTCAGACATCATGGAATTGGACTCGTCCAGAATGGTGGTTTCAAGCTCCTCTTCGACGGCCGGGTCAAGCTTGTATCCATCTTTGTCGAAAATCTTGATTCCATTGTCTTCGTAAGGGTTGTGTGACGCCGAAACGACGATTCCCGCCGCCACATCTTCCATGTCTCTGCACAGGTACGCGATTCCGGGTGTTGGAATCACCCCGGCAAGAAGAACGTCAACACCCATGGAACAAAGTCCGGCGGCCAGGGCCATTTCAAAAACATCTCCCGAAAGTCGGGTGTCCTTCCCGATAATGACTTGCCCATGATTTTCACGGCAGAATTGACGGGCGACAGCCCTGCCTGTCCGTAAAGCAATTTCCGCTGTCATGGGATAGGTGTTGGCCTTTCCACGTATGCCGTCCGTTCCGAATAGTTTACCCATTGTATGTTCCTTGAAAATATAAGGTTAGGATTTCATTCCAGGTATGTGTCCACAGGTCTTTTCGATAAAACCATCGACAATGGCTGAAAGCCAGGCTGTTCCCGCCACGGTAGTCGAAGGTTCCAGCCTTTGAATAGCCTCAGTGTACTGACCGGTTCCTGATTTCTGGAGGTCTCGGTCCAGTAGATCTGAAAAACGGCGGTACTGTTCATCACAGGCTATGCTTTCTGAATTCAGCTGTTGTTCCAGCTCGTGCGTGATATTTGGCCAGCCACCTGCCAACGCCTTGGTTTCATCCGGGCATTGCGCCATAAAGGCTTTATCGAGAAAGTCCTTGAACCGTTTGATTCGTTCTTTAATGCCCAGATCAAGCGTTGTTTCAAGCCCTTCAAGCAGGGGTGCCGGGAAAGACTCCGAGATGAAACGGCTCCGCACGTATCTGTACCAGTTCATCAGAGAGACAAGATTCGCTATATAAAAAAGGTTGTTTTTGACCACACGGGGTATGTTCTGGAACTGGCCCGGAGTGTGTTTGATATTGCCGGGGCGAAGAGCGCCCCCGAACAGCAGTCTGTCGGGTTCCGTCTCATCTTTTCTCTGGATGGTTCCTGCCGCAATCACCGTTCCGAAATTTAGCCGGCAGGGCCCCACCAAACCTCCCTGGCCCCCAAGAAAAATCGGTCTGTTGTTCAACATGACGCCACGGGGCACATCTCCGATCAGGGAAGCCGTGGCCTTGTCCTGGTTTGGGGTGTAGTTGAAATGGATATAGGAACTCCCCACCTCGCTGTGATTTTTCCGGCTCGTTCCTCCGGCCATGAAGCAGTCACAAAAATTGATCAGGCTTCCCAGGGTAACGAACGGGAAAAGGATGGTCTGCTTCAGCCCCACCGTATGGGCGGTGCTGGCCTCTTCTTCAAGAATGCACCCCTCACGGATATGGGCGCCGTATCCCACAGACGCTTTGCTCAGAAAAACCGAAGAGTTGACATACCCCCCCTGGATTTTGACCTCTGGCCCTATCCAGCAGTTATCAAGGGTCACCGGTCCTTCTTTCCCAATGGTGCAGCCTTTTGAAATCCATGTGTTTTTTCCGAAAATCCTGCATCCGCCGAAAATGGTGACATTATCCCCTGATATGCGGTCGATATCGACGTCATCGCCGATTTCAACAGCTGAGGGCGATGTGATCTTCACGCCTTTTTCAACAAGTCGTTTCAGTTTATTTTTCATGTTCATCCCTTGTCAAAACACGGCTGTAATTATCGTCGGTCTTGTTTGAGTTTTTGACACACCTCTGGTTTTTTCCTTGCACACCCAAAAAATGCGACATATAATTTCCAACAATTTTCACGAAGTTTCAATTAATTTATCACGTAAAATACTCTCAGCGTCAGGTAACCGTCAAAGCCTATGCCCATTGAACACCATGGTATCAGCCATACACATGTCTGGAAAAAACTCAAAGAACACGCGGATTATATCAAACGGCCTGAAAACCATCTCAAATATTTGATCCAGAAAAAGAACAGACTGAAAGACTTCTCCTTGAAAGCCGTGGATTTTTTCTATGACTTTTCCCGCCAGAGAGTCGACGAAAAGGCCATGGACCTCCTTTTCGAGCTGGCGGAAACAGCCCAGGTACAGAAAAAATACAAGGCCATGATCAACGGGGAAAAAATCAATGTCACCGAAAACAGGGCCGCTCTTCATACCGCCGCGAGGAATCTGTCGGAACGGCCCGTGTACGTTGACGGTATCAATATCATGCCTGACATTGAAAAGGAACGTCAAAACATCCGGGAGTTCTCCGAAAAAATTCACAGAGGAGATATCACAGGGTCTACGGGAAAGTCATTCAGACATATCGTGGTCATCGGGATCGGAGGGTCCTACCTTGGAACGGAATTTGTCTCCAACGCCCTTTTCGCCTTTGCCCGAAAGAACATCCGCATTCATTTTTTAACCAATGTGGACCCCCATAATTTCGAGACCGTCAAAACCCAGATCGAGCCTGAAACGACTCTGTGGATCATCATTTCCAAAAGTTTCACCACCGTGGAAACTTACGCCAACATGATGCACGCAGAAGACTACGTGAAATCCTTCGGACTTGATCCGTCTCGACATTTCATCACGGTCACGAGCAAGGGAAGTCCCGGAGACAACCCTGAAAATCCGGTACTTGCAACATTTCACATGTTCGATTTCATCGGCGGGAGGTTCAGCGTCACCTCCGCTGTAGGCGGAGTTCCACTGAGCCTTTATCTCGGATACGACCACTTCGGGCGTTTCCTCGAAGGGGCCTCTGAAATGGATATCCACACGAAATACGCCCCGATACAGGAAAATATCCCTCTTGTCTCGGCCCTCATTGGCATCTGGAACAACAACTTTCTCGGATATCAGGCCCAGGCCATCATTCCCTACGCCTCCCCTCTTTCCAAACTTGCCCCTCATATCCAGCAGCTCAACATGGAAAGCAACGGGAAATCAGTGACCATCAACAACTACGAGCTGGATGAATCTTCCGGAGTCATCGTGTTCGGTGAACCTGGAACAAACGCCCAACATTCGTTTTTCCAGCTTGCCCATCAAGGCCACCCTTTCCCCATTGACTTCATCGGGGTGCTGACACCCCAATACGTTCAGGGGGACTGCCGCCCTAATGGAGTCACCAATCACCAGGAATTATGGGCCAACATGATCTCACAGGCAACGGCCCTTGCCGTGGGAAAGGACTCTGCAGAAAAGGTCCGTTTTTTTCAGGGGAACCGTCCATCGTCCACCATCCTCATGAACGATCTGTCCCCGACAAACATAGGCCGTCTGCTTTCGTATTACGAGGCCCAGACCGTCTACAAGGCCTTTGTCTGGGACATCAACCCTTTTGATCAGTTTGGGGTGGAGTTGGGAAAGACCATTGCCAACGATCTCCGCCGGGAAATTGCCAGGAAAAACACGACACCGGAGCATAATTTCAGCGAGCTTGATCCTATCACACGGTTTTATCTGGAAACGTTGTTTGAAGGAACCCTGGGGTGAGAAATGGGGGGATAAATCCCCCCCCATTCGAATGACGTTGTTTTTTATTCACCAAACTTGTAAATTGAAGCAGCCCAGGTCAGGCCAGCTCCAAGGGCCACGAAAAGAAGGGTGCTTTTCGTGGTGTCCACCCTGCCCATTTCGATCAGCTCATCAAGTGCCAAAGGAATGGTGGCTGCGGTGGTGTTGCCGTATTTCTGAATATTGTTGTAAATTTTATCATCAGGAATGTTCAGGGTCTTCTGGTAGGCCTCGTTGATCCTGAGATTCGCCTGATGTGGAATGAACATATCGATGTCCTCCAGGTTCATTCCGGCTTTTTCAAGAACTTCCATGGTCACTTCAGGAAGCCTTCTCAAGGCAAGTTTGAAAATTTTCGACCCGTTCATCGAGGGGTAGAGCCGTGCGATATCCGGATTATCCAGAAGTCCACGCTCAGGGAGCCGTGAGGCGGGGAGTTCCAGCATCAGACTTTCAGCAAACTCTCCTGCTGTATGAAGCACCGTTGAAATGATCCCTGTGTTTTTGTCGGTTTCGATTCCTTCAAAACAGACCGCGGCGGCCCCGTCACCGAAGATCACGGCCACATCCCTTCCCCTGGTGGTTTTGTCAAGGCCCGTGCTGTGGACTTCCGATCCGACAAACAGTATCTTGTTGGCTAAGCCGCTTCGGATGTATGCGTCGGCAATGGACTGACCGTACAGAAAACCGGTGCACTGCTGACGAATATCAATGGTGGGAGTGGAGGTTAAACCGAGTTTGTGTTGAAGAAGGCAGCCCGGTCCCGGAAAGAAGATATCGGGGCTAAGGGTTGCGAAAATAATGAGGTCGAGGTCCTCCGCCTTCCAGCCAGCCTTGTCAAGTGCGATTTTTGACGCTTCAAGACCCAGGTCGGATGCGCCGATATTTTCGCCTTCAGGGACCCAGTAGCGCTGTTCCACACCGGTTCTTTCTCTGATCCACGCATCGCTCGTATCCATCATCTTTGTCAGATCGTCGTTGGTTACCAGACGTGAAGGTATATAACGTCCTGTACTTTTGATTGTGGCTCTTTTCATAGTGGTTATCCTTTTATTTCACGTTGCGTTTTTCGAGTTTGATGTCGATTTTGGATTTTTCAACCAGTGAATCCACATACTTTTTCATTGCGTTGTTGTTTTTCTGCTCCAGAAGTCTGAATCTCAACGAATCTTTGATTTCATTAAGCTGAGTTTTGCCTGCAGGTTTTTTTTCGATCATCTGAATCAGATGAAATCCCATGGGGGTTCTCACAACCTCGCTCACCTGATCTTTTCCAAGGGCAAAAGCCGTATCGATAAACGCTTTAGGAAGGGGGCTGTTACGGGTGATTTCCCCACCATTTTCCGCATTGGACTTATCATCGGAATATTTTTTCGCAAGTTCAGCAAAAGTCCCTTCCTTACGTTTGAGTTTATCCCTGACTTCGTAGATCTTTTTCTTGGCGGCTTCCATCTTCTGTTTATCCGTTGGATCGGATTGTACCAGAATATGACGGATATGTACACGCTCTGGTTTGTTGAACGTGTCGGGATTTTCGTTGTAAAACGACCGGACTTCTTCATCGGAAACGGTAAGATTCAGAGTCTTTGCCCTGTTTTTTAAAAAGCGCTCGACCATGAGCTGTTTTCTGATTTCCTCTTTCATGACGTCTTCGGTGAGGTTCATTCGTTTCATCTCTCGTTTCACCACGTCGTCGCTCAGGTTCAGTCTCTTCAGATATTCTTTGAAACCACTGTCCACTTCGCTCTTCTCAACCTTGACTCCGGCCTTGACGCTCTCCTGATAAATCAGGGTTTTGACAATCATGTCCTCAAGCATTTCGAGTTGAAGTTTGTGATATTGAGGAAGGGCCTGAACCACACGGTTAATTTCCGAAATGGTGATTTTTTGCCCATTAACCGTTGCCGCGACATCGGAATCGTTTTGAGAAAAGGCTGTGGATACAGAAAGAATTGAAACCACAGAAATCACGCCGAGGGTTACAATGATTTTACGCATGAAAAACTCCTGTTAAACCAAATGAGGTCGGTTGAAACCTGGATGTGGAAGAAGAAAAATGGATTGTTGAAAATATAATTTTCATAAATTCGCATTAACCGACAAAGCTATATCATGGTGTTTTTCACATTGCAAATGTCATTGTGGGTTTTAATCTGGTCGTAACGATTTCCGTCAGTCATGATTGAGGACAATGTTCACCGGGTGATTTTAATTTTTTATTTAGAAAATAAACAATGTTTTTCATGCAAACCCCATCATGTTTTTTTGTGCCGTGTTTCAGAAAAAGTGGGGCCCTGCCGAAATAGATAGCACTGGTTTCATTTTGTCAAAAACTGAACCAAACAATATATGATATATAATATCGAATGGTTGTGTTATAAATTTAAACAGGCAGTATTGGCATTGCAGACGACGATCATGGGATGCCCTTATATAAATGAACTCCTAAAAAGAAAGCTCGGGTTCACGGTCGTTTTTTTGAATATTCGAAAAATGTTGATTGTTTATCCGTCTTGGAGTAAATGACACCTTTTCAAAACAGGGTTTAAAGGCGCGGTCGCCTTGTAGGGTTTTATAATTGTAACGTATTCGTTTTATATGAGGTATGAAAATGTCAAAAAGTTTGTACATCACCACGACAAAGTCACGGAGCGGAAAATCTTCCATTGTTCTGGGCATCATGCAGCTTCTTCTCAGAAACCTTCACAAGGTGGGTTTCTTCAGACCTGTCATCAACCCCATTGCCGAAGGTCAGAAAGATCATGACATCGATCTTGTATTGTCCCATTTTTATCTGGGCCTCACCTACGAGGACACGTATGCCTACACCCTGGATCAGGCCAAGGCCCTCATTCAGGAAGGCAAACAGAACGAGCTTCTCGAAAACATTCTGATCAAATACAAGAATCTCGAAGAAAAATGCGATTTCGTCCTGATCGAAGGCACGGACTTCATCGCAGGCAACGAGGCTTTCACCTTTGAAATCAACTCCGATATCGCCGCTTATTTGAACGCCCCCACCCTGGTCATCACCAATGCCAGAAAAACCCCGACCAATGAACTGATCGCCTTGACGGAGCTGGCCATCGAAGGCCTGACCGAAAAAGGCGTGGACATCATCGGCACCATAGCAAACCGCGTTGATGAAGATCAGAAAGAAAGTGTGCTTAAAGCCCTTAAAGAAATCACCTCCCTTCCTGGCGGACTGTTCTACGTGATTCCGGAAAACGAGAATCTTGTCAAACCCACCATTTCCGATCTTCAGAAATTTCTTGGCGCTGAAATTCTTTACGGGAAAAAAGCCACGAACAAGAAAGTGGACGGTTACGTCATCGCGGCCATGCAGATTTCCAATTTTCTCAATTACATCCAGAAAGACAGCCTGGTGGTGACTTCCGGTGACCGTGAAGACATCATTCTCAGTGCCATGGCCACCAAGATTTCAACCGCCTATCCGGATATCTCCGGTATCCTTCTCACCGGCGGAATCTATCCTTCCGCGAACATCCAGCGCCTTGTCCAGGGCTGGGAGGGAATTCCCGTACCCATCCTGCTTGTCAGGGAGTCGACCTATCCTGTGATGAGGGCACTCAACCACCTCCATGGCCGGATCGATCCGAACAATCCTGCGAAAATCGCCACAGCCCTTGGCCTGTTCGAAGCCAACGTGAATACATCGGAACTGAGAGACAAACTGATCAAGAGAAAATCGTCCAAAGTCTCTCCCCAGATGTTCGAATACAACCTGATTCAAAAAGCGAGAAAAAACAAACAGCATATCGTTCTTCCCGAAGGCGTGGGTGAGAGAATCCTCAATGCCAGCGAAATTCTTCTGAAACGGAACGTCTGCGATCTGACCCTTCTCGGGAAGGAAAGTGAAATCCGGAACAAGATTTCGAAACTGGGCCTCGATCTTTCCGGGGCGAATATCGTCCAACCCGACCAGAGCCCGTATTTTAAGGAATACGTGGAAACATACTACGAAATGCGCAAGAAAAAAGGCATGACCGAGGAGCTGGCCAGGGACGCCATGGAAGATGTGACTTACTTCGGCACCATGATGGTTTACAAAGGTCACGCTGACGGCATGGTATCAGGTTCTATAAACACCACAGCCCATACTATACGGCCGGCGTTCCAGATCATCAAGACTATCCCCGGCTCTTCCATCGTGTCTTCCGTATTTCTGATGTGTATCAAGGACCGGGTTCTCGTTTTCGGTGACTGCGCCGTCAACCCCAGTCCGACGGCCGAAGAACTCTCTGAAATCGCAGTTGTTTCTGCAGAAACAGCGAAAATTTTCGGTGTGGAACCCAGGGTCGCCATGCTTTCGTACTCCACCGGATCATCCGGTAAAGGCGTGGAAGTTGAAAAAGTCATCGAAGCCACACGGATCGCCAAGGAAAAGAACCCCTCTCTTCTGATCGAAGGTCCGATTCAGTACGACGCCGCCATCGATCCCATTGTCGCCCAGACCAAACTTCCCGACAGTGAGGTTGCAGGCCGCGCCACGGTATTCATTTTTCCGGATCTCAATACGGGTAACAACACCTACAAGGCGGTTCAGCGTGCATCCAGCAACGTGATCGCCATCGGTCCCATTCTGCAGGGGCTGAACAAACCGGTCAACGATTTAAGCCGGGGATGCACCGTCCCCGATATTGTTAACACAGTCGCCATTACGGCAATCCAGGCACAGGCAGGGAAAGGAATCAAGTAAAATGAATGTTCTCGTTATCAACGCAGGTAGTTCATCGCTGAAATACCAGCTTTTGAACATGGAAAAAGAAACGGTCATGGCAACCGGCCTTGTTGAAAGAATCGGTGATAAAACCGGTACGATCACCCACAAGAAAATCAACGGTTCCGGTGAAGAGAAAACCGTCATTGAACGGCCCTTCCCCAACCACAAGGAAGCCATGCATCTTGCGGTCGACCTGATCACCGATCCGGAAAAAGGGGTGATTTCAGACAAGAAAGAAATCTACGCCATTGGCCATCGGGTGGTTCAGGGTGGTGAGCAGTTCAACACCTCCATCCGCATCAACGATTCGATCAAACAGGCCATCAAGGACAATAATCCTCTTGCGCCTCTCCACAACCCCGCAAACCTCGTGGGAATCGAAGTGGCTGAAGAACTTTTCCCGGGAACTCCCAACGTGGCGGTTTTCGACACGGAATTTCATCAGACCATGCCTCCCAAGGCGTTTCTCTATGCCCTTCCCTACGAATATTACAAAGAGCTGAGAATCAGACGTTACGGTTTTCATGGCACATCCCACAAGTACGTGGCCCACAAAGCCGCTTCCCTGCTGGGCAAGAAACCCGAAGATGTCAATATTATCACGGTCCATCTGGGTAACGGTTGTTCCATGGCTGCTGTCAAAAAAGGCAAATGTGTTGACACATCCATGGGCATGACTCCCCTTGCAGGAGTCATGATGGGAACCCGTTCCGGCGATTTCGATCCGGCCATTATCCCCTATCTCGTCAAGCACAAAGGGATGAATGTCGACGACATCGACAACGTTCTCAACAAGCAGAGCGGTCTTAAAGGGATCTGTGGAATGAACGACATGAGGGATATCCACGCCAAGGCGGAACAAGGTGACGAGATGGCGAAACTCGCCCTCGAAATGTTTGTCTACCGTGTTAAAAAATACATCGGCTCCTACGCGGCAGTTCTCGGAACTGTGGATGTGATAGCTTTCACCGCCGGTATCGGTGAAAATGATGACATTGCCCGCAGGGACATCTGTATGGATATGGAAGGGCTCGGTATTGACTTTGACACAGAGAAAAACAAAGGCCGCTTCGGAAGCCCCCAGGCCATTCACAAAGAAGGCAGCAAGGTTCAGGTGTGGGTCATTCCCACCAATGAAGAACTTCAGATCGCGCAGGATACGGTTGCCACTCTGAGCTGATAATATTACCCGCACATGAAACAAAAAAAGCCCGGCTTAGCCGGGCTTTTTTTGTTGGATTACACAATCATAAAAAAGTTACGATTCATCCGTATCAGGTTGTCGCTTTCCAATGACCGTGAAGATTGCAGTACTCCCTGGCAACGATCTTCGATCCCTTCACGTTGAAAAAAGCTTCAGGGGCGTCGCCGGGTTTCAACCAGGCACGGCAGATTTTATCGTCCACCACCACTTCAATCCACTGAATGTAATGTTCTTCGGTCATGGGGTGTGCCACGGCTCCAACTTTCACTTTAATCCCGCCATCGGTCACTTCGATGACAGGAACATGCTTTTCCGTCGCCGCATCCTGGGTATTTTCTGAAAGAAGGGTCATGTCCTGATTGCAGCAGACCAGGGTTCCCATGCCCTGGTTGATCACTTCAACGATATGGCCACAGAGACTGCAACGGTATACATCCAAACGATTTGCCATAAAAACCTCCTTTTAAAAATAAACTGCTGGATCACATACGCCATGGTGATTGAAAATATCAGGGCCGTTTTACGAAAAAAAACGGCCTGTCAAAGGGTAGATCGGTTAACCAAAGGATTGTAATTTACTTTGCTTTTATAATACAAGGCCGGTTGTTTTTCAAGGTCATAAAAGGTATTCCGCCGGCTGGATTCCAAAACGGCCGGGATGAAAACTGGCCACAATGTTACGTATGTAGTCCATGGTTGTGGAATCCCGCTCTTCAAGACTGATCACCGGACCTTTTCTGTACGCCTTGTCCTTGTCTGTTTTGATGACCACCACATCCGGACGGCTTCCATTGGAACATTTCCCTTTGCCGGAAACAAGTCCCAGCTCACCGGTATCCAACTGAAGGAGTGTTCCCACAGGATAAAACCCCACCATATTGATAAAGGCCTTGAGAAGAAGCGGATCAAAATCCGTTCCCGAACCCTCCAGCATCCGTCCGAGGGCCTCATCGGGGCTCAAAGCCACGGGTCTGTAGGATCGAGGTGACGTGATGGCGTCAAACACATCGGCGATCGTCAGAATTCGGCCAAACAAACTGACCGGCTTGTTCACATTATACCTTGGATATCCTGAATGGTCGTATTTGATGTGATGCTCGAAAGGTGGACGGATGATTTTGGCTTTGATTTCCCTGGGGGCGTTCAGTTTCAATATTTTAGTGACACTGAACAGCGAATGTTTTTCAACGATTCGTGTTTCTTCGGGAGTCAGCCTTCCAGGTTTTTGAATGATTTCGGAAGGGATATCCACTTTCCCAAGATCATGGAAAAGACCGCAGATCCCAAGAATCTCGACCGATTTTCTTGAAAGACCGATTTTAAGCCCAAGACACATGGAGAGAATGGCCACGTTGACAGAATGACAATAGGTGTAATCATCGTAGTCCCTGATCGTGCTCATACCCATCAGAATCGAATCGTCTTCGACAATAAGATCCACCATTTTCTGGACCATTCTCTGGGTTTTCCGGATGCTGGCAAAACTGTGGTCAGATACTTTTTCAGCCACCATCTTGATTGACTGAATGGCATTGGCGTAAGTCCTGACGCCCTTTTCCTTTTTTGAGACAAAGTCCTGTGAAGGAGATATGGAATACACTTTTTCAGGGGTCTTTGATTTTTCTGACGCCTCTTTATTATCGGCCGGTTTTTCAACCTCAATCCAGAATAGGTTTTCGAAAGCCAGCTTTTTTTTGAACCAGATAAAAGGATCTTCGGCTTTGTTGGCATGATAGAGATACAATGCCGTTTTGATGACAACCGAATGATCCGGACTTTCCTGTAGGTCGATCCGGATTTCGCCTATTCCGCGCTGAAGGAAAAAATCCCTGGCCTTGCTCATAAATCCAAGGGTTTCACGACGGTGGGGAATTTTTTCATTCTGGAAATAAAAGCGGTTGTCGGATATTTTCAGGGAAACGAATTTTTCGAAGTTCGAGTAATCACGCAGCAACGAAAGCAGCGTGTCAGCCATGTTCCTGACAGCCTTGTTGTTCTGACCGTGGAGCTTGACAGACATCACGAGTTTGAAAAGCATCGTGATCATCTGTTCTCCTATGACCGTTTCGTTTCTCATACCAAGCTTTGACATCCTTAATTATTCCGAAAACATTGCGGCATATGCCTTTCGGACAAGAGGAGAACGGCTGTTCGCCGCTTTCTGAATCATTTTAAGGGCCCCAGGACTTCCAAGTTCAGATAGGGCAAGAAGTGCACCCTGTCTGTGGAGGGACTGTCTGTTTCCAAGTATTCCCGTCCATGCGCCGCTGAACAGCCTCTTCTTCAAAAACGCGAGAGATCGTTCGGAACCACACTTGCCAAGCATTCTGTAGCAGTTCAACAGGTGATTCCTGTCAGCCTCCTCATCAGAAAAGCTCTCAAGATACTGAAGCATCAGCGTTTCCGATGAAACGGCTCGTTTTGAACCGATACACTTCAACAATTTGATCCGTATATCCATGCTCGGATCATTGATGAGAAAGAAAAGACTGTTCAAGACACTGACAGGCTTTTCCAGAAAATAATCAAGAGCACTGGTTCGAATCTGCTCCTGAGGATGTTTCAGCGCGGCGTAAAGAAGATAATCGCTGTTTGTGTTCTTGTTTTTTTTAAGCAGGGATATGGCAATCAAAACCACCATTTTGTCCGGACTGGCCATCATTTGATTGATCAGGTCCGCATCGTCTCTGGCTTTGTTTTTTATGATATCGAGAACAAGATCCCTGGAATAAACGGATTCCAGAAGAGGGAGAATGTCACACAGACAAATGATCGCCGAAGATTCCAGGGTATTGATAATTTTACGGAGAAAAAAGATATCTCCGGCATTGTTCTCTTTTAAAACAGGAATCAGACCGGATATTACTTTCTGAAAAACAGGGCCTGAAATCTGCCGGATGAACGTCATGAAAAAATCATCGACATGGGGGGTGATCCATGCATGGCGGGAACGGTAGGCGGAAATTTTCTCGATAATGGAATAGGCTTTGTACATTTCACCGAATGACAAGGCCCTGCCGAACTCGTCCGCGAGAGAAGACAGGATGTTTTTCAGATCTTCAGGCTGGGAGACCTCTTCAAGAACGAAAAGAAGAAGCTCGACCAACTCATCGTCATAGATTCCGCTTTCCTGTTCTTTTACAATCTTTTCAAGTTCTTTCAACTCATCGGGATGAATTGAAAGATTGATGCCATCAAACAGGGGGCCATTGAGATTGGCGGGTTTATAAAAAGACGGTTCGTAATCCAGCCATCCATTTTTGTTCTCTTTGACATTTTCTTTGATCTGACCGTGGTTGAGTTCAAAGGTCGGGAAAGACAAAACGCTGGTTGAAGGTGTGGGAAAAGAAAAAACCGTATCCGAATCCCACATGAACTCTGAAGCCTGAAAATGAATATGAGGCAGATCGGCTTCCCAAAGATCGGTCACCGTGTCACTGTCAGCTTCTTCCGTGACGTTTTTGTTTTTTTTGAGTATCTGGAAAAATATGACGATTTCCCTGGCTTCAATTCCTCGGGAAAATTCAAGCCCAATGATTCCGTCCCGTTTCAGGGGGCCATGGAAAGGATCATCGTCTCCTGTTGTTTTAACGACATTCTGCCCCCCTGAATAAATCCCATCTTTTTCGACTGTCAGCACCAGAGAGTCGTAAGTTTCAGTGTATCTTCGAAGCTCAGATGAGATTTGACCGACGCTCTTTATAGAAAGGGCGTGGTCTTCAGGGTAGAGTGAAAACGTTCTGAAAGCTGAAGCGAGGTTCCTTACCATGCCCGCAGTTCCAGTGGCGGCTTTCACAGCTCCTGTCCGTGTTGTTTGAGTTTCTCTGGTTTGTGTCTCCTGCATGATCAGGTACCATGGCACCAATTATCTTTGAAATCAATAGAAAATAGGTGGTTTGAAGGCGAAAACAAAGGTTTTTCATGTATTTATACGCGTATTTATACATAACGAATGTATAAATACGGTTTTTTTAATGATTTTTGATAAATATATAGCCATTATTAAAGTGATGGATAAGGATTGTCCGTGGCCTTGAAATTTGGTTTTTCAAAGCCACGGTAAACAATGGAATGCGGATTATTTTCCCGCGTTTTGAATGCCGACTTCTTCGAACGTCTTGATTTCGGCAAGGACACGGGTGGATGCGTCAAGAATTTCCATGGCCAGGGCAGCGCCTGTTCCTTCACCAAGACGCAGTCCAAGGTCAAGAATCGGTGAAAGCCCCAGCCGTTCATGCATGTAGGCATGCCCTGCCTCGACGGATTTATGACTCACAAAAAGGAATTCTTTTGCGGCCGGTGCGAGTTCACAGGCGATCAAAGCTCCGGCCGTGGAAATCAGGCCGTCACAGACCACGGGTATGCCATTTGCCGCTGCCCCGATGACAAGACCGGCAAGACCGCCGATCTCGAAGCCGCCGACCTTGGAAAGCACGTCCAGAGCGTCTTCGGGATCCGGGTTGTGAAACGCCAGGGCTTTTTCGATTACCCTGATTTTATGGGACAGGGTCTCATCACCGATTCCTGTCCCTCTCCCGGTAAGTTTGTTGACTGAAACACCTGAAAAAGCGGCGATGATCGCAGAAGACGGTGTTGTGTTTCCAATACCCATGTCCCCTGTTCCAAGCATATCAAGACCGTCTTCACGGACCAGGATATTGACGATGTCCACGCCCGCCTCAATGGATTGTATGGCCTGCTCCCGGGTCATGGCTGGCTCTTTGGCGAAGTTTCGGGTCCCCTTGGCGACTTTTTTATGAAAGATCGGAAGCGAGGATTCGAAATCAGCGTTGACCCCCAAGTCGGCCACACGGACCCTGGCCCCGGCATGGCGGGCCAGCACACTGATGGATGCTCCCCCGTTCACGAAATTATAGACCATCTGGGCCGTTACTTCCTGAGGAAAAAGACTGACGCCTTCATCCACAATGCCGTGGTCACCCGCACACGTCACAATGATTTTTTTCTCAAAACGTGGGTCCATCCGGCCTTTGATCGATGCCAGTCTGGCCGATAAAGGCTCGAGCATTCCCAGGCTGCCAGCGGGTCTCGCCTGGTTTGCCAGACGGTCCAGGGCTTTGGCGTGGATGTCTTTGTCCGGTGGGACGATGGATGACAAAGCGTTGTTCAGAATATTCATGATGCTAACTCTCCTTGTTCCTTGATAATATGACAACCAGAAAAACCCTTTGCGAGGGAAATGTCCTTTTCAAACACCTGCATGCCTTTTTTCATGGCGCAGAATTCACCGCACATGGTGCAGGTCGATGGCTCTTCGGGCAGGCGACTTTCACGGATGGATCTGGCCGTATCGGGAAACATCAGATATTTTTCAAGGTCATCCCATCGCATATCCCTTCTCGCCATGGCGGCCATTTTTTCATTTTCTCTCATATGCGGGTTCCTGGCCACATCGCCGATGCGGACGGCAAGCCGGGTAGTCCTGACCCCTTCACGCACATCGGCTTCGTTCGGCAACGCCAGGTGCTCGGACGGGGTGATGTAACAGACAAGATCCGCTCCGTACCGGGCTGAATTGGCCGCTCCGATAGCGCTGACCACATGGTCGTAACCGGCACCTGTGTCAAGTGGAAGAGGCCCTAAGACGTAATACGGAGCGTTTCCGCTCATTCGTTTTTCCAGCATGATGTTTCCCTCGATTTCATCCAATGGGACATGCCCCGGGCCTTCCACCATCATCTGGCATCCCATCTCGCGGCCAAGTTCAGCCAGTTCGCAGTTGATGATCATTTCAGCCATCTGCGCCCGGTCATGGCTGTCATGGATGGCCCCTGCCCTGATGCCGTTGCCCAGGGATAAAACAGCGTCGTATTTTTTCATGAGAGAACAAACCCGGTCGAACTGCTCGTAAAGGGGGTTTTCTTTTTTGTTGTGATCCATCCAGGCCACCATGAACGTACCGCCTTTTGAAACGAGGCCCCCATAGCGGTACCCCTGTTTTCTCAGGCGTTCGATGGTGTAGAGATTGATCCCGCAATGAATGGCCATGAAACTCAGGCCGTCGGCCAGCTGACGTTCGATCAGGTCAAAAAGGTACTCGGGATCGAGTTTGGAGGGGTTTTTGTACTTTTTTGCGGCATCGCTGAACGCCTGATAAAGGGGGACATTGCCCACAGGAAGACTTGTGGCTGAGATGACGGCCCTTCTTACCGCATCGAGATCCCCGCCGGCCGAAAGCTCCATCAGGGTATCGGCCCCCTCTTCTTCCGCTGCAATGGCTTTTCTTATTTCGGCGTCCACGTCGCAGATATCCGACGACGTTCCGATGGAGGCGTTGACTTTGGTTCGGAGTCCTGCCCCGATTCCCACCACATTCTGATGTTTGCGCAAAGGATTGTTCGGAATCACGATTTCACCAAGAGCAACTTTCCTGCGTATAAAATCCACATCGTGCCCTTCATCCTTGGCTACTTTTTTCATCTGTTCTGTCACCACGCCATCCCTGGCAAGTTCGATCTGAGTTTTCATAAGGTTTTCTCCATGATGCTGCGTTAAAAAGCGATGATGGATGATCCTTCCAAAACAAAAAGGGTTCCGGAAGGTCATCGAACCTTCCCAGAACCCTTTGCCATCAAGCTCCAGCATGGCTTTTTACACACGTCTTCTGACTTCCGGATATCTGCTTTCCGCGCCTTCCCGATACAGAAGATCAGTGGCTGTTTCTTTTAAGTGTTCAGAAACCTGCGAAATGCAATCCGGTTACAGCGGCGGGTCCGTCACGGAATTACACCGTGTTCCGTTTGCGTAAAAGCTTATGTGATCAAAATCGATCTATTTTTAGCGGAAAGAAAGAAGAATCGTCAATACTTTTTCTTTGTCAATGCAGTGATTCCACCGCCCCGTTAAAAATATTCTCTCAAGTAACTCAGCGAAAGCTCAAGATCCTTGAACGAAAATACTTCGATGGAAACGGTTTCGGTAAAATCATTCAACATGTGACGGATTTTTGAAAAATCCTGCGCGTCGAAATGATCCAGGGAAAGATGATCGCTTTGGTTCCTGACGCCGTGAAGGTGAATGATGGAAATCCGATCCCGGAATTCCCGGAACACTTCCAGGGGATCGCCTCCGGCCAGCATCACATGGCCCACGTCAAGGCACATGGAAAGATCAAATTCGTCGACCAGGGGTTTCAGCAACAAGGGTGGATACATCAGGGTTTCAACAGAGATCTTTCGAGATTGGACACCTCGTGACAGAAGGGCACGGATGCCTTTGGAGGCGTAAGCCCTCCACAGCGTCTCCCCACCCGGTCTTTCGCTGTCAAAGGGAATATGAAGGGTGTAGGTCACTGGCTTCAGGGGCTCCGTCATCTCGATCACATGCTCAAGATTGGAAACGGCCGTTTCCCGCTCATGGGGATCGGGCGACGACAGATCCACGTCTGTGGGAAGGTGGATGTTGTAGGTCAGGTCCCACCGGTTTTTCAGCCTCAGCAGTTCATCAATTTCGTAAGTTGAGGGAAAACATCCCGGATCCCTGCTCTCAAAAAAAAGAAGTTCGATTTCATCAAGATAGGGCCCCAGAAGCCTGACATTTTCCGAATATAGGTCCGGATAGATAAAGGAAGTGGTCCCCAGCCTGAAAGGATAGATTTTTTTGTAAGAGTGCTCGAGTGTCCTTAACCCTGGCGTCCTTGTCGTCATCTCGCTACGTTCGTTCACGATACGTCCTTTTGTTAAACCATGGACATGGCATGGGCGATACCCATGGCCATAAAAATCGCCATCAGGGATGCGATCAAAAGCAACCGGCAGGCCCGTTTCACATCATCGTCAACAACCGCCCCGAAAGCTTGGCCTATCCAGGGTTTTTCCACAAGCACCCGGCCATAATAGCTGGGCCCTCCGAGACGTACGCCCAGCGCTCCTGCAAACGCGGCTTCAGGGTAGCCCGAATTGGGACTGGCATGGTTTTTCCCTTCCGCGAAACCCGTCTCAAAAGCCTGTTTCCAGGGAAGCTTCGCAAAAAAAGCGGCAAGGGCGATCACAGGCACTGATAGCCGCGCCGGAATCCAGTTGGCCAGATCGTCGATTCTGGCCGAGGCCATTCCAAAATCCCTGTATTTTTCGTTTTTGTATCCTACCATGGAGTCCAGGGTGTTGATCATCCGGTAAGTCATGGCAAGGGGCGCCCCCCCCACCGCGGCCCAGAACAGAGGGGAAATGACGCCATCCACCAGGTTTTCGCCCACCGTTTCAACAGTGGCCCTCACCACCCCTTCCCTGTCCAGACTTTCCACATCCCGGCCCACAATGCGTGATACTTTTTCTTTCGCGGCCTCAAGTCCGTTGTTTTTAAGGGCGAGATAAACATCCATGGCGGAATTTTTCAGAGAAAATGCAGCGACGGCATAGTAAATCAATAGAATTTCCAAAAGTTTTCCGAAAAGGGGGTCAAGACTCCGGGCCATGGCCAGAAGAAGTATGGAAAAAAGCCATGTCATGGACACAAGAAAAAGGGCAAAAAAAAGACCGGACCACCTGGGTGATGGAATTTTGTCTCTGAACAAAAGCTCGAAATGCGCAATTCCCTTTCCCATCCATCGAACCGGGTGTGGAAGCCAAAGGGGATCGCCGAGAAGAAAATCCAGTAAAAACACCGCAGGGAGGATATACCAGTCGGAAATGAAGAACATAAGAACAACCTCTGTTGGTTCATTGGCTTGGATGATTGGGAAAAAAGAAGCCCCGGAAGCACGCGGTAACATTCCATCAGATAAACAAATCAATCCGCCATGTCAAGAAATCAGTCGTTTTTCATAACCATGGGATTCATCGATCTCCCCTTGCCGTCCCCCCATCCAAAAACGTGATAAATTCCCTTGTCAAGGCCACCATTATCTGTTAAAAAGCCTGTGTTCTTGATTATGGTGAGCGTAGTTCAGCTGGTAGAGCACCGGATTGTGGTTCCGGTCGTCGCGGGTTCGAGCCCCGTCGCTCACCCCATTTAAAAAAAACGTCAAGCGCCCGTAGCTCAGCTGGATAGAGCGCCGGACTTCGAATCCGTAGGCCGGGGGTTCGAATCCCTCCGGGCGCGCCATACTGGCGACATTACAATTTATCCAAATAAAAAACCCCATTCCATGGGGTTTTTTATTTGGTTTATCCTGAAAACCTGTGATGCCGCTTAAAAAATTACAACGATCCGTTATTCCACTCGACAATCCATGGGGTAATGTAATAAAAATAAGGCCTCCCATGCTTTGAAACGTGTATTTGCAACAGAATCGAACCGGAGAGCACATGGCTCGAAACAATGTCTATAAGAAATTGGGGATCGTGATCCTTTGTCTGACTCTTGCCTTGTCCGCCTGTACCCCGAGGCGTTTCAAAGAACTCTATCCGGTCAAAAAAAAATCAGGTGTTTCTGAAAAAAAAGTCAAAAAATCCCTCAAACGTATGGGGTATACCATCCAGGCTGGCGCCTTCGCCAATCCTGACAATGCTGTCCGTTTTTCAGAATCCCTCTGCTCCCAGGGCCTTGACGCCACATATTTCGCCGCCAGCACGGGATTGTACAAAGTTCGGTTCGGCAATTTCAAAACAAGGGAATCCGCCAGAAGAAGGGCTATCGCCCTTAAAAACGCGGGTGTCATCGAAGAGTTTTACATCGTCATCCCTGAAGACTACTCGGTGACCAAAAGCGATAAACTGGCGGATCACCAGCTCGATTACCTTCGGGAAGAAATCGTGAAATCAGCCCACACCTTTATCGATGTGCCTTATCTGTGGGGAGGGACATCGGTGGAAACAGGGTTTGACTGCAGCGGACTCACCATGACCGTCTATCAATTGAACGGCCTGGACCTGCCCCGCAACTCCGCAGCCCAGTTTTCCGTCGGAAACGCCATCGACAAGGACAGCCTTCTAAAAGGTGATCTTGTGTTTTTCGCCACCACCTGTTCCAACCGGATTTCCCATGTGGGAATCTACATCGGAGAGGGCAATTTCATCCATGCTCCCAGCAAAGGCAAGACCATTCGGATAGACTCCCTGTCTGACAGTTACTGGCTAAAACGATTTGTGGGCGCCTGCACCTATCTGTGACAACAAGAACCCAGGATATGTTTAGGGAATGTCGAAAATTCCTTTAAAAAAATCATCCATTGGAAGTTCAGTTTCATTCGAACCCAACCGATAAGACGTGTTGAACTATCAAAGCCGATCAGCCAGGACGGCCACACCTGAGGACGATTCAGGAGGCGCACCAAGGCCTGATCTCTCATTCTATCCAGATATCCATCGACTGTGTTTGATTTAAGAGGAGCAACGATCATGAGCCTGTCTTCGCTAAGCCTCAACAACATGAAAATCGCAAAACGCATCGCCTTTGCCTTGGTGTGCCTCTGGCTCATCGGAGCCTCGATTCTTATCTTTCTCTCCTACAGGCTCACCTGGAGAGAATTGTTCGAGAACATGAGGACCCGGGTCAGAGATTACACGGCACTGGGTGTTCAGATCATTTCCGCTGAAGATCATGCGACGATAAAAAACGCGGAGGATGAAGCCTCCGAATCATACAAGAACGTGGTCGCTCAACTGAGACAGATCAGAGATCAAAGCAACGGATTGCGCTATGTCTATACCATGAGAAAGAACGAAAACGGTCAGTTTGTTTTCATTGCTGATGCGGAAGAATCTGAAGAAGACCGGTCCCATCCTGGCGACGTTTATGAAGAAGCCACCCCGATCCTGGCCAAATCCATTGAAGGGATCAAGGAACCTGTGGTTGAAACGGAGTTCTATTCAGACAAATGGGGGACCTTTCTCAGCGCCTACGCTCCGATTCGAACAGCGGACGGAAAATTCGACGGCCTTCTCTGCGTGGATATCACCCTTGAAAGCATCCAGGCCATGATGAAAAGCCTTATCGTCAAGTTGCTGATATTTCTGTGTCTGAGTTCCATTCTTGTCGTACCTCTGGCCGTTTGGGTCTCACGTGGAATCGTCAGGGCGATCACCGATTGTGTAAGGTTCACCGAAATGCTGTCCCTGGGGAATTTCGCTCATGACGTTCCTGATGAATTCCAGCGACGGAAAGATGAAATCGGGGATCTGGCCAAAGCTTACCACACCATGGTTGTCAATATCCGCAATCTGGTGAAAAATATCTCACAAGGCGTTGAAACCGTGGCCTCTTCCGCGTCCAGACTCTCCGAAATCGGCCAGAGAACCGCTTCAAACGTGAGCGCCCTGTCTTCCAGAACATCGACGATGAGCGCGTCTGCCGGGGAATCCAGCGATAACGCCGTGGCCATGGCCAGCGGCATGGAGCAGGCGTCGGCCAGTCTGGCCTATGTTGCCGATGCCATAGAGGAAATGAATTCAACCATGGAGGGGCTTGCCTCCCATACGGTTCAGGCAAAAAATATCAGTGACGAAGCTGGCGTTCAGGCCGCTTCCGTATCGGATCTTATGGGAAAGCTCAGCGACGCCGCAAGGGAAATCAGCCAGGTCACCGAAGTGATTACAGACATCTCGTCACAGACAGATCTGCTGGCCCTGAACGCCACCATCGAAGCGGCCCGAGCCGGTGAAGCGGGCAAAGGTTTCGCGGTGGTGGCCAATGAGATCAAGGAACTGGCCAAGCAGACATCCTCGGCCATTGTGGATATCAAAGCGAGAATAGTAAACGTTCAGGATATCAGCCGATCAGCTGTCAGCGATATCGGAAAAATCACCGGCGTGATTTCAGAGGTTGGGGATATGGTGACCCGCATTTCATCTGCGATCGAAGAACAGGTCCACGTGATCAGTGATGTGGCCGGTAACGTGGCCCAGAGTTCCACAGAGGTCAAAGATGCCAGCAGGAGAGCGGGACTCACGGCTACAGCCGCCCAGAACATGGCCCGGGATATCTCCGGTGTTGACGCATCGACGGCTGAACTCAGGGAAGACGGAGAACAGGTCAGATCAAGTTCCGTGGAGCTCACCGCCCTCTCAGAGCAGCTGCGTGACCTGGTGGCCCGGTTCACGGTGTGAAAACAAGATTCTCCACCAGTTTTTCAAGAACGGTCCAGCCTTTGGGAAGTGAATCGAGAACCACGTATTCCTCATGGGTGTGGAATCGGCCGCTCCGGCAGAGCCCCATGCAGATCGACGGCCATCCGGCGTCAAGAGTGGCATTGATGTTCGTGCTTCGGATCACAGAACGTGTTTTTTCCCCAATTTCGGAATATATGGATGTGACAAAGGGTTCGATCCGCCCAGGTTCGACAGGCCCGGCCGCCGGTCTCAGGCCTGTGACATCACAGGCCATGGTGATACCGGCCCGGCCGTTCATGGTAAGGCAGAGATCGGAAACCACAGAGTCAAGAACCGTCAAAGTTTCAGGAAAAATGGAACGGAATTCAAACGTGGCTTGTGCCGAACGGGCGATGGAATTGATCCCCTCCCCTCCTTCGATGCTGCCGATGTTGAAAGAAAGAGACCCTGGATAATTCTTTGAAATTTTCCTGAACTCCTGTTTCAAGGCTGAAAAAAAATCGAGGGTCAGGTCAATGGCGCTGGGAAGGCCGAAATTCTCCCAGCTGTGGCCGCCTGGTCCGGCGACCTTGAGCCGGTATCGGGCAGATCCAAGCCCCTGGACCGAGTATTCTTCAAAGGAAAGATCAAATGAGACAAAAACAAAGGGGGGCGACGGGTGATCCGCCACGACCTGCCTGACACCCTGGAGATTTCCATGCCCCTCTTCACCTGTGGAAAAAAGAAAGACCACAGGCCGACGGAAACGATCTGTTTTGGGGTGGAGCGAAACAGCCGCCATGGCAAGAAGGGTCACGGCCGTCAGGTTGTCGGCAACCCCCAATCCGATGGCGGTTCCGTCTCTGTAAACGATGCAATCCTCGTAACCTTCCTGGACCACATCCATATGGGCGTCAAAAATGACAGAATCTTCCCAGGGGCCATGGCCCAGAGTCACCAGGAGGTTTCCGGCCGAATCGGTTTCAGTGGGCACACCGTGCGTCTCAAAATACCGCTGCAGAACACGTCGTCTCGGCTCTTCATTAAGGCTCGGCCCCGGTGTTGAGACCAGCTTCTCCAGAATCGCGTTAAAATCCTTTTCACTCCAGGGTTTGATCATCCTTGTCCCATCAAACGTCATGTCATCATTTAAAGTAAAGGCCTCCGATGACAAGAAGGATCACCCCCGCGATGATGCACAGAAGATAGATGGGAGCGTTCATGGCCGGTGAGATCAGAGAATAAAAAAAACCGCTTCCTTCCACCACGCCATCTGGATAGATAAAAAGATTCGGGGTTTTGTCCGCAAACTCAAAGGGTTTGTTGAGCACATTGGAAATGGCCTTGAGAACCACGAGAACAAGACCGAACACAAGAGAGGTTAAGCCAACGGATGAAAATTTATTCATAACATGTCTCCTTGGATGGGCGGATGACGGGTCACTGTCAATTCAGGCCCTACCTTAGCCGAATCCGTCGTCTTTTTCAATATGTTACAAAGAAGTTGGCTGAGAATCCCCCGATTACGCCTCGCGTTTCCTTATTTTTATATGATTCAAACCTTGAGAAACTTCGGCCTTGGTGGTAGATTTTCCTTTTTAAAAATAAGGAGGAAACACATGGATCGACTGCTTTACAGAGAGGAAAACGGAATCGGCTATCTGACCCTGAACAGACCGGACAAGTACAACGCCATCGACGAACCCATGGTCCTTGAGCTTGAAGCGTTTTTCAGAGACAAACGCTACGATGAACGGACACGGGTGATCATTCTGGACGGCGGAAATGCCAAGGGTTTCTGTGCGGGCCTTGACATGAACTCCTTCGGTCCGGCCATTTTTACCATGGCTCCTGTCAAAGCTTACGACGCCCAGGCGCGCATGTCACGGTTGCTTCTTGCCATGAGGCAGATTCCCCAGCCTGTCATCGCCTGTGTCCACGGGTCTGCCGCAGGACTCGGTTTTTCACTGACCATGGCCTCCGATATCCGGATCATTTCAGACGACGCCCGTTTTTCAGCAGCTTACATCAATATTGGGCTTGGCGGCGCCGACATGGCCTCCAGCTATTTCCTCCCCCGCCTGATCGGTTCCGGCCGGGCCAACGAATTCCTTCTCACAGGCAACTGGATGGACGCGGACACCGCCATGTCCCTCGGCTTCGCCAGCCGGAAAGTCTCCCGGGACAAACTCATTGAAACAGCCGAAGAACTGGCCAAGATCATGGTGAGTAAAAACCCCATGGGAATCCGGATGACCAAAGAGGCCATTTCGATCAACATCGACGCCGGCGGTCTTGAAGCCTGCCTCCAGATGGAAGACCGAAACCAGATGATGATCGCCTTTGCCAACAAACTTTTGGCCGAAGCGGGAAAATGAACGATCTGAACGTTCTGAATTTTGACAGGGACCATGTGTGGCATCCCTACACGTCCATGAAAGCTCCCCTCCCCGTCTTTGAGGTGGCCTCGGCCAAAGGTGTCCGGCTTACCCTGAAAGACGGGCGGGAGCTGATCGACGGTATGAGTTCCTGGTGGGCGGCGATACACGGCTACAACCATCCGGTGCTGAACAAGGCGGCCAGGGACCAGCTCGACTCCATGGCCCATGTGATGTTCGGGGGACTGACCCATGAACCGGCGGTGACCCTGTCATCTCTTCTGGTCGATCTGACCCCGCCCCCCCTGACCCAGGTCTTTCTCTGCGATTCCGGTTCAGTTTCCGTGGAAGTGGCCCTTAAAATGGCGGTTCAGTACTGGACCGCCATGGGCAGGCCTTTGAAAAAACGTTTTGTGACCATCCGGAACGGCTACCATGGGGACACCACCGGTGCCATGAGCGTCTGTGATCCGGTCTCAGGGATGCACAACCTCTTCCAGGGATTCATGCCCGAACAGTTTTTTGCCGACGCCCCGGTCTGCGGTTTTCATGATCCCTGCCATGAAAAGGACCTGGAAAGCCTGGCCCAAATCCTTGAAGAACACCATGAACGCATCGCGGCCCTGATTCTCGAACCGGTGGTCCAGGGCGCCGGAGGCATGCGGTTCTACTCCCCCGATTACCTGAAAAAAGCCAGGGAACTCTGCGACCGGTATGACGTTCTTGTGATTTTCGATGAAATCGCCACAGGTTTTGGCCGAACCGGAAAAATGTTCGCCTGTGAGCATGCCGGGGTGAGTCCGGACATTCTCTGTCTGGGCAAGGCGCTGACCGGCGGGTACATGACCCTGGCGGCAACGCTGACCACCCGGAAGATCAGCGATGGGATCTCCTCGGGAAGCCCCGGAGCGTTCATGCACGGCCCCACGTTCATGGGAAATCCTCTGGCCTGCGCCGTGGCCTGTGCAAGCATACGGCTTCTTCTGTCGGGCAACTGGAAAGAGGAGATCACGCGGCTTGAGCGGGGCCTGATCCAGGGGCTTGGTCCAGCCCGGCATCTGGACCAGGTGGAGGATGTCCGCTGTCTGGGAGCCATCGGAGTGATCGAGATGAAGAAACCTGTGGATATGGCACGCATCCAGAAACGTTTTGTAGAAAGAGGCGTCTGGATCCGGCCTTTTGGGAAACTGGTCTACACCATGCCTCCGTTTGTCATGTCCGATCAGGATCTTTCCACCCTGACCTCGGCCATGGTGGACGTGGTGGGAATGGAATGATTACTTGACCCTTTTCAGGTACTGTTTTTTTCCGTTGTTTTTCTGGGCAAGCATGGCCGGTCTGCACGCTGTGTCCACCGCGGTTCTTCCCAAAAGGGCCTTGAGTTCTCTCAACAGTTCCGGGCAGACATTGACTTTCAGACGGTCGGGAAGCTCCAGGACCACCTGGGATTTTTCGGGAATCACCATTTTGATGAACACTTTGCAGTTACCGGGATACCGTGAAAGGATGTCCTGAACAAGAGCCGGTTTGTCTTTTTCAGAAGGGTCCGTCCCAAGGACAAGTTGAAGGCTGGCCGACCACTCTTCTTCGGCCCGTTCCAGGGGAACGACTTTCTCGGCCAGGATGCTCAGGCCTTTTTCCTTGACCTGGGCTTCACCTTCCACGATCAGGGCCGCGTCTTCCACAAAAAGATCCCCGTCCGTCTCGTAGACCGAGGGAAAAACCACCACTTCCACAGACCCGAACATGTCCTCGAGGGTCACGAAGGCCATCTGATCGTTTTTCTTGGTCCGTATCACCTTCTTGGCCGTGACGATACCCCCAAACCGCACCGCCCGGTTGGTGGTGATCTCCTGAACGGTCATGCCGTTCACATCGGAGAATTTTTCAAGGAGTCCGGCGTAACGATCCAGGGGATGGCCTGAAATATAAAAACCCAGGGATTCTTTTTCAAGGGTCAGCCTGTACCTGTCATCCCACTCATCCATGGCCGGAAGACTGGGGGCGTTGATGGAAACCCCGTTCTCCTCCATATCCCCGAACAGGCTCATCTGCCGGTCGTTCTTCTCTTTCTGGACGATCTGACCATGCTCCAGGGCGTCTTCCAGGACCGTCGTCATCTGGTTTCTGTTGTGGCCTGTGGAATCGAAAGCCCCGCATTTGATCAGGGCCTCGATCACCCGTTTGTTCACCTTGCGAAGATCCACCTGCTCGCAGAAATCGAAAATCGAGGTGAACCGTCCATGGGATTGACGCACCTCGATGATGTTGTCAATGGCCGCTTCTCCCACGTTCTTAACAGCCACAAGACCGAAACGGATCTGACCGTTTACCACGGAAAAGGCCTTGCTGCTTTCGTTCACGTCCGGGGGGAGCACCTTGATATCGTGGTTTTTGCATTCGGCGATGAACTTCACCACCCCGTCCACCGAGTCCATTTCACTGGTGAGAAGAGCCGCCATGAACTCCACGGGGTAATGGGCCTTGAGGTAGGCGGTCTGGAAACAGATCAGGGCGTAGGCCGCGCTGTGGGACTTGTTGAAACCATAACCACCGAATTTTTCGATGAGATCGAAAAGTTCACCCGCTTTTTTCTCGTCATGGTTGTTGGCTTTGGCCCCATTCATGAAGAGGCCCCGGTGCTTGGCCATGTCTTCGGCCAGCTTCTTCCCCATGGCTTTTCGAAGGCCGTCTGCGTCAGACATGGAATAACTGGCAATGACGCTGGCGATCCTCATGGCCTGTTCCTGGTAAAGGATGACCCCGTAGGTTTCCTTCAGGATCTCTTCAAGACCGGGGAGCAGGTACTCCACAGGTTCCCGGCCGTGTTTCCGGTTCACGTAGGCGTCGGCCATCCCGCTGTCCAGTGGGCCGGGCCGGTACAGGGCCACAAGAGCCGTGATATCATTGAAGCATTCGGGTTTAAGACGGACAAGCAGGTCTTTCATGCCCGAGCTTTCAAGCTGGAAAACGCCGGTGGTGTCGCCGGAAGAAAGCAGTTTATACGTGTCGGGATCGTTGAAATCCAGTTCCAGAAGATCGGGGGGTTCCTTGCCCTGCTCCCGGATCAGCCGCAGGGTGTCGTCGATGACCGTGAGGTTCCGGAGACCCAGAAAATCGAACTTCACCAGCCCGATCTTTTCCACACGCTTCATGTCGAACTGGGTCACAATTTCGCCGTTTTTACCTTTGTACAGGGGAAGGTACTCGACCAGTTTCGTGTCCCCCACCACCACACCCGCGGCATGGACCGAGGCGTGACGCGTGAGGCCTTCGAGCACCTTGCAGATGGAGATCAGCTCCTTGTATTCCGGGCTTTCGGCCAGGGCCGCCAGTTCGGGCTCCTGCTCCAGAGCGTCCTTGAGCTTGATGTTCAGGACATCGGGCACCAGTTTGGCGATCTTGTCAACTTCCGGCAGGGGAATTTCCAGGGCGCGCCCCACGTCACGGATCACGGCCTTGGTTTTCATGGTTCCGAACGTGGTGATCTGGGAAACGTAATCCCCTCCGCCGTACCGTTCCGACACATATTTGAACACTTTTTCACGGCCGTTGATGCAGAAGTCCACGTCGATATCCGGCATGCTGATACGGGCCGGATTGAGGAAACGCTCGAAGATCAGGCCATGCTCGATGGGGTCGAGATCGGTGATGTTCATCGAGTAAGCCACCATGCTACCGGCCGCCGAACCCCTGCCAGGCCCGATGGGGATGCCGTTTTCCTTGCCGTAGCGGATAAAGTCGGCCACGATGAGAAAATACCCGGGAAACCCCATGTTGATGATGGTCTTGATCTCGTAATCGAGACGGTCTTCGTAAGCTTTCCGGTCAAGATTGGGGTTTTTGGAGAGCAGGGTTTTAAACCTCCGCTCAAATCCCTCGCGGGCCTGCTGTTCAAAAATCAGGTTAGGGTCTCGGCCAGAACCGTCGTCGAATTTGGGAAAATGGTAGGTCTTGAAATCGAATTCCACATGGCATCGGTTGGCGATGTCCACGGTATTGCTGAGAGATTCGGGATGTTTCGAAAAAGATGCCGCCATCTCCTCTTTGGTTTTGAAGAAAAGCTGGTCTGTTCCGAACCGAAAACGTTTGGGATCGTTGATGGTGTTGCCGGTCTGGACACAGAGGAGAATTTCGTGGGCCCTCACATCCTCCTTGTCCAGGTAGTGACAGTCGTTGGTGGCCACCAGGGGAATGGACAACCGCTTGGACATGTCGTAGAGCACGTCATTCACGAAGTTCTGTTCGGCCAGGTTGTTGTCCTGGACTTCCAGGAAAAAATTCCGCTCACCAAAGACTTTCTGGTAATACTGGGCCACCTGGTCCGCTTCGTCGAGTTTTCCCTTCTCGATCAGCCGGGGAATCTCTCCGGCAAGACAGGCGGACAGGGCGATGATTCCCTGGCTGTGACGTTCGATCACATCCTTGTCGATTCTCGGTTTGTAGTAGAACCCTTGGGTCTGGGCGATGGTGGCCAGTTTGCAGAGGTTTTTGTAGCCTTCGTTGTTTTCTGCCAGAAGCACCAGGTGATGGGATTTGTTTCCGTCTTCGGCTGAAGACCGGTCGGCCATACTCCGGGGGGCTACATAGGCTTCGCAGCCGATGATGGGTTTGATACCCGCTTTGGTGGCGTACTCGTAAAATTCCAGAACACCGAACATGGTTCCATGGTCTGTGATGGCCACGGAGGACATGTCGTACTCTTTGGCACGTTTAAACAGGTTGTCCAGACGGATCGCCCCATCCAGCAGGCTGTACTGGGTGTGGAGGTGAAGATGGACAAAATCTGGGGCGGGAGACGTCATGGGCAATCCGTTAAAAAGAATATCCGTCCGCCGGAAAAGACCCGTACGGACGGATGGCTTGTTTCAATGTATCACTTATTCCAGTCTGTAGTTCGGGGCTTCTTCGGTGATGATCACGTCATGAACATGGCTTTCACGGAGCCCTGCTCCGGTGATTCTGACGAATCTGGCCTTTTCACGGAGTTCCTGAATGGTCCGGCTTCCCACGTAACCCATGCCTGCCTTGAGGCCACCGATCAGCTGGAACACGTTTTCACCGATGGGCCCTTTGTACGGAACACGGCCTACAATGCCCTCGGGCACCAGCTTTTCTCCACCCTCTTCTTCCTTGTCGCCCAGGTAGTAGCGGTCCTTGCTGCCGGCCTGCATGGCTTCAAGGGAACCCATACCCCGGTAGACTTTGTAGCTCCGGCCCTGGTAAATGATGGTTTCACCGGGGCTCTCGTCCGTTCCGGCGAAAAGACCGCCCAGCATGACACAGTGGGCACCCGCACCGATGGCTTTCACGATGTCTCCGGAAAATTTGATGCCGCCGTCGGCGATGATGGGAACGCCTGTTTTATTTGAAATCTCGCGGCAGTTCATGATGGCGGTGAGCTGGGGAACACCCACGCCGGCCACGATGCGGGTGGTGCAGATGGAGCCGGGACCGATGCCGACTTTCACGGCGTCCACACCGGCCTCGATCAGGGCCTGGGCCCCTTCGGCCGTGGCCACGTTGCCTGCCACCAGTTCGATGTCCTTGAAAGTGGCCTTGAGTGCTTTCACCGATTCGATAACGTTTCTGGAATGGCCGTGGGATGTGTCGATCACCAGAATGTCCGCTCCGGCCCGAAGCAGGGCCTCGGCCCTGGGCATCATGTCCGGTCCAACGCCGATGGCGGCTCCGGCCCTTAATCTTCCCATGGAATCCTTGCAGGCGTTGGGGTATTTTTTGATTTTTTCGATGTCTTTGGTGGTGATGATGCCAGACAGTTTGCCTTCGGAGTTGACCACCAGAAGTTTTTCGATGCGGTGTTTGTGGAGCATTTTCTTGCAGTCTTCAAGGCTGATGCCTTCGGGGGTGGTGATCAGGTCTTTGCTGGTCATCACTTCCGAAACCTTGCGGGTCATGTCGGTTTCGAATCTCAGGTCTCTGTTGGTCACGATTCCCACGAGCTGCTCGCCGTCGGTCACCGGAACACCGGAGATCCTGTAATGGGACATCAGTTTCTGGACTTCGCTGATGGGGGCGCTTGGTTTCACGGTAACCGGGTCGATGATCATTCCGCTTTCAGACTTTTTCACCCGGTTCACTTCCATGGCCTGGTTCTCGATGGGCAGGTTCCGGTGAATGAAGCCGATCCCCCCGGCCCTGGCCATGCTGATGGCCGTCCTGGCTTCGGTAACCGTGTCCATGGCTGCGCTGACAATGGGAATGTTAAGGGTGATGTTCCGGGAAAGCTGGGTCACGGTGCTCACGTCACTGGGAAGCACATCCGAGTAGTTGGGCTGAACAAGCACATCGTCAAAAGAATAGGCCTCTTCCAGGGGTAATCTGTTCATGTAATCATCCTCCATCAAGTTTGGGGTGTAAAGGTATATAACTCCCCGGACTGAACTGTTACCATCATCCAGGCAGGCGGTTTCTCTTAATCTGGGAAGCTGAATATTGTAAAAATTTAAGGCTCTCTTACTAAAAACAACGCCTTAAATCAATCCTTAAATCAGTGTTTGAAGCTTCGCTGTCCGGTAAACACCATGGTGGCGTTCACTTCGTTGCAGGCTTCGATGGCCTGGTAATCGTTCAGCGAGCCTCCGGAATGAACGATGGCCGAAACGCCCTGGCGCAGGCCCACATCGGCTCCGTCCCTGAACGGGAAAAATGCGTCGCTGACCATAGAGGCTCCAATCAGGCCACCTTTTTCACGGCTCACTCGCTGGTCGATCTCCTTTTTCAGGTCCTGGTCTTTCAGGTCATGGTAAGCGGTTGCACAGGCTTCGTAAGCGTATCGATCGGCGAGCTTCCTGTAAGCCTTGTCCACGGCAATTTCAGCAACTCCCACCCTGTCCTGTTCACCGGTCCCGATACCTACGGTAACCTGGTCCTTGACATAGATCACTGAATTGGAGGTGATGCCGGCTTCCACCAGCCACCCGAAGAGCATGTCTTCGTATTCGGATTCGGTGGGTTTTCGGTTGATGGTGTAGCGCTTCCCGTTGTAATCACAATGAGCCAGGATCAGATCCTCTTTTTTACGGGCTTCTGGAACGAAAGACAGCTGGGCGATTATTCCTCCATCGATCAGGCTTTTAAGATCCACGAAACGCTGACCCACGAAAGACTGAAGCTTGTCCATGTTTCCGATCCGCATCACCCGGAGGTTTTTCTTTTTTTCGAACAGGGCCATGACACCGTCCTCGAAATCCGGGGCCACCACCACTTCGGCGTACTGGTTTGAAATCGCCTCGGCCGTGGCCAGGTCCACGGACCTGTTCAGGGCGATACAGCCCCCGAAAGCCGCCACCCGATCCGCCATGTAGGCTGTGCTGTACGCAGCCTCCAGGCTGTCCCTTCGGGCCACGCCGCAGGGGTTGTTGTGCTTCACGATTACGGCGGTTGGCCTGTCCGTGAAGTAACGAAGGATGTTCAGGGCGTTGTCCGCATCGGTCAGGTTGGTTTTTCCGGGATGCTTTCCGGACTGGAGCAGTTCCACGTCGGATGCCAGGTACTGGCCCGGCAGAATGGTCTGGATGTCCCCGATGGCCAGGTTGCCGTTCACCAGCCTGTACAGCGCCGCCTCCTGTCCGGGGTTTTCACCGTATCTCAGCCCTTTTCTCACCCCGTCGATGACCCAGGCCGCTTTTTCGAAATACAGTGTCTGGCGCCGGTCTCCGTCCACGAAACTGAGCTCCATGTTCGGGGCGAAATGGTCGTCCATGATGGTTTTGTACATGTCTTTCAGATGGCTTGTTTTTGAAGTGTCCGTCATGGCTGGCTCCTGTAGCACGAGGCGATCTGGTCAAAGGTTCTTGCGCAAAGGTAATCGGCGATGTCCCTGTCGTAGGACGCGGTATGTTCGAAGGCTTTGCGGGCCAGGTTGAAACGGCACTCAAGATCGAGGTGACCGTCGTTTTTCTCGAGGTCACTCAGGATAACCGGATAATCCAGGGGGTCCACCACCGACGCCACGCGGATATAGTTTTTGGCCGAGGCCCTCACCATGGTCGGGCCGCCGATATCGATGTTGCTGCGGGCCGCTTCGGGTGTCACGTCGGACTTGGAGATGGTTGCCTTGAACGGATAGAGGTTGACCACGACCATGTCGATGGAAAGGGCGTCAAGGCGCTTCATGTCCTCCTGGTGGGCCGTGTTGTAGGTTTCGGTGAGAAGCCCCAGGTAGATTTTGAAGTCCAGGGTCTTGACCAGTCCGCCCTGGGTTTCGGGTTGTCCGGTGTAATCGGAAACCTGAACCAGGTTTTTCCCGGCCTGATCGCCCAGAATGTCGCAGATGGTTTTATGGGTTCCGCCCGTGGAAAGGATTTTTATCCCGGGGTTTATTCGGACCAGCCCGGGAATGAGTGTGTCCAGTCCTGTTTTGTCAGACACACTGATCAGAACCGTATTGATTTTCACCCGATCGTCGATTTGTTCAACTCGGTTTGTCGTCATATGCTGTGCTATCCTCTGAAAGTTTGCCGTTATCATCAAAAATGTTTCCGCATCCTAAATCAGAGCGTATAAGACGTCAAGATATGGGTTTAAGAAATCTTCGATTTGTAGAAGGCTTGGTTGTAAAACCCTATGATTTTAAAATTTTTTCATTGAAATAATGGGGTTTGGGGGGGGATGGGTCCCTCCCCAAGATATGGAAAGAATGTCGCTTATTTTCAATCCCCATCCATGATCCGGCCCAGGGCACCCAGCACAGAACCCTCTCCCTTGCTGCTTCCACCCATGGACGGGGCATGCTGGATGATGCGGTCGGCCATGCGTGAAAAAGGCAGACTCTGAAGGTAAACGGTTCCTGTGCCTCTCAGGGTCGCGAGGAAAAGCCCCTCACCCCCGAAGAACATGGATTTCAGATTTCCGGCCCGTTCGATGTTGTAATCGATTCCAGTGGTAAAAGCCGCGATGCACCCTGTGTCGACCCGGAGTGTTTCGTTGTTCAGTTTCTTTTCCACCACGGTGCCACCCACATGGATAAAGGCCATGCCGTCTCCTTTGAGATTCTGGAGGATAAACCCCTCTCCTCCGAAAAATCCGGCACCCAAACGTTTGGTGAACGCGATACTGACTTTTGTTCCATAGGCGGCGCAGAGAAAGGCGTCTTTCTGGCATAAAAGTTCTCCATCAACGGTGGTCATGTCGATGGGAATGATTTTCCCAGGATAGGGCGCCGCAAACGCAACGCTTCGTTTAACGCTTCCGCGGTTGGTGAAATGGGTCATGAAAATGGATTCTCCGGTGAGCACCCGTTTCCCCGCCCCCATGAGCTTGCCGAAAAAACCTGTATCGGCTTCGGTTCCGTCACCCATTCTGGCCTCGAAAGTGATCCCATCTTCCATATAATTCATGGCTCCGGCTTCCGCTACCACGGTTTCGCCTGGGTCCAGTTCCACTTCAACGATCTGCATGTCATCACCGATGATCCGATAGTCCACTTCATGGCAGCGCATGAATTTCCTCCTTGATTTGAGATGATGTTAATTGGAACAAAAGTCAAGATCGCAACGCAATTGGCAACGATTATCCGGGATAGAAAGGTGAAAGTCAAGAACCACTCCGCGCTTTCACTGGCAGGTTAAAAAAACAGGGTTTCCCGTGTTGCGGAAACACTTCGCGCTCCTCACGCAGGGCCATAATCTTGACATGGATCGACCCTCAACGTATAGTTGCCCTCAACGTCAGGAAACATGTGACAAAACCGGTGAATCTGTCAGGGCAAAAAAACCTGAATCTTTTCTTTCGAAAGATTGTGTCAGGTTGCCAAGATACAGCTCCCTTCCATCCGGTCAAACCCTTATCCAATGATGGAGTTCAGCATGACATTGAAACGTTTCATCCTGTTGGCAAACATGGTCATTCTACTCTTCGTGCCACGTCTTTCATGGTCCCAGGCCGATCCGGAAAAAATCAACGGTATCAAGGAAGTTTATACCCTGAACGATTTGTACGGCATGGCACTGAAACAGTCGGAAACCATCCAGATCGCCAGGGAGGAACTGTTGATCGCCGAAAAAGACAAAAGCCGTGCCCTTTCCGTCCTGATGCCTCGGTTCACCGCATTTGGCGGTTACAGTATCAGCGATATGGAGCAGACCACAGACCCGGATTTTCTGGTCGGTGAAACTTATGACCTGAAAACCGACAGCCTGAGCTGGGGCGTGAGATTCGATCAATCCTTCACCCTGAACGGCAAAGAAATTTCCGCCCTGAATATCAGTAAAGATCACATCAGCCGCCGGGAACAGGACCTGAACACAGTTCGGGAAAACCTTCTTCTCGATGTGGCCACGGCCTACTACAACGTACTGCGCGCCCAGAAAGGATGGGAGATCGCCAAGGCCAGTGTCCAGAGGCTTGAGAAACACAAGGAATCGGTGAACGCAAGGTTGAAGGTTTCAGATGTCACCCTCACCGACATGTACAGGGCCGAATCGGAGCTTTCCGACGCCAGGGCCAAACTGATCGAGGACAAGAACCGGTTCATTCTCAGCAAGTCGGCCTTGAGGACCCTGGTCAACATTCCACCGGATTTCAAGGTAATGGAGGGCCCTGAAATGGACGCCTTCATTTCAGAGGCAAGTTATGGTGATGAGCCCGAACAGGGAAGTGAATCAAACCGTTCCGAACTGCGCTCGGCGGAACTGTACAGGCAGGCCGCGGAAAGAGGTGTCCGTCTGGCCAAGGGTGACCGCTGGCCCGTGCTTTCCATCGAAGGTCAGTATGCCAAGACAAACGACACCAACGACGGAACGATGAGCGACCAATCCCTGGAGTACGATCAAGACGTTTCCGGTTTCTTTTTGGGAGCCAGGCTGACCTTCACCCTGTTTGACGGGGGACTGAGAAACGCCCAAGTCAAACAGGCCTATGCCCGGGAGCGGCAGGCCAGACTTGCCGTGGAGGATCTGAAAAAGAAAATCGGTCTGGAAATCCAGGAAGCCCGCCTCCATGTCGAAACTCAAAAAAGCCGACTGGTGTCCCTGAAAGACAAGCTGGTCTTTGCCCAGAGGAATTTCAATGCGGTTTCGGAGCAATTCCGCCTCGGGTTCTCCAACAGCGTGGACATGATGGACGCGAACACGCTTCTCGTTGCTTCTGAACGTGAGGTTTCTGATGCGGAATACGGATACAAGCTGGCCGTCCTGAAACTCAGGAGGGCTCTTGGAGTTCCCGTTCGAGACGGGCAAACGGAAAGTGGTATCAAAGGATAAGGGGCCGCATGAAGTTCTGAAAGTAAAGAGGCGGAGAAACAGGTGTTTCTCCGCCTCATTTTTAATAGGAAATCCGGAAGACTTCCGTTATTTTTTTCTGCGTTTCACGCCCAGAAGGCTCAGCATTCCGGTACCGAGAAGAAACATGGTGGCCGGCTCGGGGACGGGAGCCGATGTTTGGAGGGAGTTGAAAGTGTAATCCGAGTTGTTGTAGCAGGTGGGACTATTAATCGCTGTAAAAATAAGTGTCGATACAGCCGTATCGCCGAATGGATTGTATACTTCCCAGGCTGCCGCGCCACCTGTAAGATGGGCATCATCTGTCAGACAGTTCCATGCTGTTGTGGCGGAAATGGTTTTGCCATCAGTCATAGTCCATGTGGCATCTGCTTCTGGATATTTTGCGGTCAAATAATACCAATCTGTACCGTTGACCTGAATTCCCGCGATTTCATTTGGATCGCCATAAGGGCCTTGGGAAAACAAAAGAGTCAGGATAAAGTTGTCGATATGTTGTGGACTATTAAATGTAAATAGAATGGATTCAGTTGTATCGATTTCACCACCTGTTTTTCCGGAGATGCCCACTCCGTTCCAACCATCTTGTGATTTTTGTTGAAATTTTCCTCCCGTTGTCTTCGCAGTCCAGCCATCGGCGTCGTTACTGACTGATGTCTGCCCTACAGTCAATTGGTTGAAAGAGATGGAATAAGCGTTTGCTGATGCTGTAAAGCCAAAGACAAATAGTAAAAAAGCCAATATCATGGTGGATCTGTTCGATGATCCACCCTCACCCGTTGAATGTTTTGATGCAAGTTTCACTTTAACTATCCCCCCGTATTAAATTAAAAAATTATTCCAACCCGGCCTGTCTGGGCTTTAAAGCTCAAACAATATTTATGTAAAATAAAGATGCCGAGATTTGTATAGGGAGCCACAGCAATAAGCATACCGTTTTGAATAATTTTGAAGACAACAGCTGGATCGCGGTTGTTTCATGCAAAGGGTGTTTCGCTTGTCGGCGTAACCTGTGAAAAAAAGGTTACATTATGAAACAAACTTCCGTGCGTTGTTCTGCATGACCAGAAAATCCTCTTCGGAAAGACCGGCCCCCCGGACGACTTTCATGGCAAATTCACTGTCGATCAAATCACCCGGAGCGTGGGAGTCCGTGTTAATCACCAGCCCTGCCCCGTGTTTTCTGGCAAGATTCGCCACATAACCGTTTGAAAGAGAGTGGCCTTTTCTTGCGGTGATTTCGAGAAAAATCCCTTTTTCCCGGGCGAGGATCACATCGGATTCATCGATCAGCCCAGGATGAGCCAGGATATCGATGTCGGACAATAAGGCCGCATGGTTTGTTCCGGGGGCCACAGGTTCCACCAGGGTTTCACCGTGAACGATCACGATTCTGGCCCCAAGATCACGGGCTTTTTTCGCGGCCAGTCCGATATGGGCAGGCGGTACGTGGGTCAGCTCGATTCCCGGAATCACCCGGATGGACAGGACCTGGTTCAACTGTTCTGAAACGGAAACCATCCTTGGAATGATAAAGTCGATGTTGGACAGGTCGCCATGATCCGTGATCCCGATGGCTTGAAGCCCTTTGTTTTCAGCGCGTCTCACAAGTTCGGACGGGACCAGGACCCCGTCACTGAAAAAAGAATGGGTATGCAGATCGATCATCGTTTTTTCCACCTTTAAATTTTGTATTTTCCAAAATCATCGTTGCTGAGGGTTTCAAGAAACTCGGCCCACTTTTTCCCCTCCTCGCTCTCATCCATGACTTCAAGGGGTTCCGGCCCCTGTTTGGATTTGACGATCACCCGTTCTTCGGCAAAAATCGGGGCGTTGAACCGGATGGCTAAGGCCATGGCGTCGCTCGGTCTTGCATCCAGGATAAACTCCGTATCTCCGGATTCAAAATAGAGTTTGGCAAAAAACGTGTTGTTTTCAAGGTCGCAGATCTCCATTTTAGTGACCCTGAAAGCGGTTCTCTCCAGAAAAATCTTGAACAGATCGTGGGTCAACGGCCTTTCAAATTCCATGCCTTGAAGGGCATAGACTATGGACCCGGCTTCAAGGGCGCCAATCCAGATCAGGAGTGACTGACCGTCTTTCATGGATTTGAGAACCACGATGGGAGAATTGGTTTGCGGATCGATGGATACGGATACAATGGTCATTTCATGAAGCATGATGCATCTCCTTTCAATCACAGGTTGGTACGTCCGCCTCTTGTTTAATGATCCCTTGTGATCAACAGATTGTATTGGCTCAGGCATCAGTATAAGGGATGGGCTCCCAGGCTGCTTCAGGTGAGACTATGTTGTTTCATTATGCCACGTCCGTCCGACTGCTTGCAACTCCTATTCCTGTCATGGTTACAGGGCCTGCCCCCAGAGGGAATGGGGAAGGGCTTTTTCAATGGATACTTTCACGAGCCTCCCCTTCAGCATGGGATTGTCTTCTTCAATAGTGCAGGTAAAGTTGACCACTTTGTTGCTTGATGTCCTTCCACTCCATGTGACCAGGCCATCTTTCCCCGGTTTTTTCCCCTTCCCTTCCACAAGCACATCTTCGACACGTCCCAGGTAACGGTCGTTGTTGAACCTCGAATATTGTTTTTCAAGAGTCAGGAGCCGTTCAAGACGTTCGCTTTTCACCTGATCGGATACCTTGTCCTTGAAATCCACAGCCGGGGCATGGGGGCGATCCGAATACTTGAACGCAAACAGGCCGTCGAAATGGATCTCATCCACAAGGTCCAGGGTTTGCTGGAAATCCTCCTCCGTCTCTCCGGGAAATCCCACGATCATATCGGAACTGACGGCGATGTCGGGCCGGACTTCTCTCAATCGTAGGATGCGCTGGATATAAATCTCCCGGGTGTATTTTCTGTTCATCAGGGAGAGAATCCGGTCCGAACCTGACTGAACCGGAAGGTGAATGTGGTTGCAGAGCTTTTCAAGCTCGCCGTAGGCGCGTATCAGGTCGTCTGAAAGGTCCTTGGGGTGGGACGTGGCGAATCTTATCCTCTGAAGGCCCCCGATTTTTGAAACCTTTCTCAAAAGATCCGGAAATGAACAGATGTTTTCTTTAAGTCCATAGCTGTTCACATTCTGCCCAAGAAGCGTGACTTCCCTGGCACCGCTGTCCACCAGTTTTTCGATTTCCTCAATGATCAGTTCAGGCGCCCGGCTGGTTTCCCGCCCCCTTACGTAAGGTACGATGCAGTAACTGCAGAAATTGTCGCACCCTCTCATGATGGTCACGAAACGGGAGACCGAAGCACTCTGGTCGATTTCTTCAGGAAGCATGGCTTCGATGAACGTTTCATCCATCGCCACATCCACCACCCGGTTTCCCTGGCTTTCCAATCGCTTTAGCAACCCGGGAAGTTTGGCGACCGCCCGCGTGCCGAATACGATGTCCACCCAGGGGAAACGGCTGACCAGAGTCGCCCCTTCCTGTTGGGCCACACAACCGCCCACGGCGACAATCAGTTCGGGATTTTTTCGCTTGAGCTTCTGAAGCCGCCCGATAAAGCTGAAAGCTTTTTCCTCCGCTTTTTTTCTCACCGAACAGGTGTTCACAATGACAAGATCGGCGTCATCAAAGGAATCCGTGGGAATATAGCCCATGGGCCGCAGGACCCGTCCGAACATATCCGAGTCGTAGACGTTCATCTGGCATCCGATGGTGTAAACAAAAAGATTTTTATAATTCATGATCCGTTCCGTGGGTCCCACTCATGTCCATGTTCCGTTCGTCGATGGACAGTTCCCTTTTCAGCCCGTCCAAAACCGTCTCCACCTCGTCTTCGCAACCTGGAGCGATCCGGAGGACGATGGTGTCTCTTTCGTCTGAAAGAGTGCTGATCACCGCAAGCCCGTCATGGGCTTCGAATACATAACGGATGAAGCAGATATCCCTGGGGTTGACCCGATAATATTTTCTGGAAACGTTCACCAAATGCATTCCTGATGTCAAATAAGTTGTTAAATCTTAGGGTTGGCAACACAACCCGTTGTTTGTCCGGCCGCGATTATTCCATCATTCCTGAGATCAAGTCAATCGTTATCAGCCTGTTCCATGAGTTTAGTCCTTCTGACGAACCCGATATCCCCGGAAAGTATCAGGCATTCTCGACGGTAAAACCGGCGAACACAATGGCGGATCTGACTTTTTCGACCAGGGCATGCTGGACGATATCAAAAACCACCGTCTTTTCCGCCAGATCCACCGTCACATTCGATGTGCCTTCCACGGTTTCCACGGCTTTTTTCACAGAGTTCTGGCAGTGCATGCAGTTCATTCCCGAAACATTCAATGTGATCGTCTGTGCCATGTTGTCATGTCCTTTCGTTTTTTTTGATTTAACATACCTTCTGTATAGAAGAATATCCCCGTAATACCACGCCAGCATGGCGGTCAGGAGCACGGAACCTGCGATCTTCAGCCACATGGGGATTAACGCCCCGTGGTCATGAAGCATGAGATGGGAGAAGCCCATATCCCTTGTCATGAGGTTCAGGATGTACCCAAAGGCAAGTGCAGTGAGGGATATCACCACCAGATAGATCAGGGTTGATTTCTTTCCGATGACCTTCGTGATGGCGGCAATTCCGATGGCGTTCGTAGCCGGCCCTGTCAGGAGAAAAACAAGGGCGGCACCCGGAGACATACCCTTCATGATCAGGGAGGCCGCGATGGGTGTTGAAGCCGATGCGCACACGTACATGGGAATACCGATCACCAGCATGATCATCATGGACAGAAAGTCGCTGCCCATGTACATCTCGAAAAAACCATCGGGAACAAAAACGGCGATGAGTCCGGCAATTAAAAACCCGACCATCAGGGCGTTGGCAATGGAGCCGAGCAGCTCGTACTCCACGTAACTTAAAATCCCGTTGAACCTCTGGGCCATGGTCTCTTCCTTTGCCACGGGACCGGCCATGGGCAGGAGTGTCCCGTGATCGTCTTTTCCGAAGATATTCACGAAAATACCGGCAAGAATTCCTGTCACAAACGAAGATACGATGCGGAATATGCCGAAAAACCATCCCAGAAGAGAATAAGTGATCATGAAGCTGTCAGCTCCGACCTGTGGGGTCGTGATGAGAAAGGACACCGTGGATCCCTTGGATGCGCCACTGTTTTTTAAGGAGGTGGCCACCGGGATCACCCCGCAGGAGCAGATGGGGATAGGAATTCCGAACAAGGTGGCCTTGAACACAGACATGAACGAATCTTTCCCCAGATGTTTCTTGATGATGGTTTCCGGGAAGAAAACGTGAAGAACGGCAGCCACCAGAAAACCCAGAATCAGGTAAATGGCGACCTCATTGTAAAAAACTGCAATTTCTTTAAAAAAATTCAATACGATATCCATTTTTACCTGTTTACTTTATAAATCGTTTCAACCAGTTCGTCGATGGCTTCCCCGCCTTTTCCCATGCTTATGGCCGTCGCCACGCAACTTTCCACATGACGTTTCATGATGATCTTGGAAACCCCTTCCAGCGCTTTTTCCGCTGCGGTAATCTGGTTGATGATGTCGATGCAGTACTTTTCGTTCTCCACCATTTTCATGATTCCCCGGATCTGCCCTTCAATTTTCTTCAGCCTCAGCAAGGCGCCGTTTTTCACTTCTTCGTTGATCATGTCACCTCCTTTGAATTTATACCATACCCATGTAGGGTATAGTGATAATAAATCCGGCGATCTTTTTTGTCAAGATTGATAACGCAGAGAAATCTTGGATGTTTTTTCTAATGTAAAAATATTTGATTATGATGGATGCCAGCATGGTGAGAAGTACCATGATCCATGAGGCAGTGTTATTATTCTCCGGCCCCCTGTTCCCGATAATCCCTTAAACACACCGCAGCAGTGAATCAAACTTGACAGTGCATGCTACCTGCAATAAATATGTGCTGGATTTGAACATGACAAAAAACAAGAATAAAACGACTCTTCAAGCCATGTTGGATCCTAAAATTAAACAGATAGTTATCAAATGCGTGAGGTATGCCGTTTTTACAGTTGTTTTAGAAAGTGATGTCTATCATCTCTACTAAAATATAAAATAATGATGTTATACGTTGATTGTGGTAATTAAATGGGAAATAACATAAAAGCTGAAACTACAAAAGAACGAACGGCCGTCATTTCGATGATCGCCGATATTGCTCTCCTTATTCCATCGATTATTGTAGCCTTTTATGCAAATTCGATGACCCTGTATGCGGATCTGTTGGGGGACTTTAACGTATTTTTTACCAACTTCATGCTTTGGCTTGTCCTGTACAGGGTTCGGAAAGGCATGGGTGCCCATTATGATTTCGGAACTGGAAAAATTGAAAACCTGATCACAGTGATGGGTGCATTCGCATTGGTCCTTTCATTAGGATACATCGTTTATACCTCCGTCGGGCGACTGATTTCACCGATCCGCCTGGAAACCGATACAACCCTTATGGGTGCTGTGATCATGCTGATTGCCACTGCGATTTTTGGGTGTCTCTGGTTTCGAAATTACCGAATTTACAAAGTATTTCCATCGCCGATCACGGAAATTCAATGGCGCGTTCCTATGTCAAACGCCCTCATCTCCTCGGGCATTCTATTGACTCTTCTTCTAATGGTCATCTTGAAGAAATATTCATGGTCGGCATACATTGATCCCATCGTATCGATTATCATGTGCGGTTATGTTATTTACACGTTTTTCGAACTGATAAAATCATCATTGTTCGATCTGATAGACAAGACACTCGATGAAAGCTATCAGCTCATCATTACCCGCGAACTCGTTTTATTTTATGACGCTTATACGCAGTTTCACGGCGTCCGCTCTCGACGGGCGGGTGGAAGAATTTTCATCGACATCTTTCTGGAGTTTGACGACGATCAGCGAATAGGAGAGGTCCGACAGGTTGTTGCCGAGATGCAGTCATCGCTTGAAAGCAAAATAGAAAACAGCACACTCAGCATTATATTGGCGACCAGACCCATGCGCTAAACGTCGCCAGTCCTTTCGGTCATAGCAAACCGTTTTAGAAATCGGACACCTGTGACGTCAGTCAATGAAACTTGTTTCCCAAATTTGGATCACATGACCGAATATAGTTGAGAAGCATTTCCGGCTCACCAGGCAGAATTTTAATCGCTGCATAGTCAATGTCGATGTTGTTGAGATATTGCAAGATCAGTGCGTCGCCGATGGGTGTTTCCGGGAGAATCCCGGAAAAAAAGAAGCCCATACCTTCAAATGTTTCCGTATAACGCTGTGCCGTTTGGTCTTCCATACTTACAAACAGGGCGATCGAAGCGATGCCTCCTGTACAGAGTCTGCGCAAGGCATCGCTCAATTCACTATCGATGTCAGGTCCAGCACGGAATATCCAAAGTTCGGCAGAGCCTGCCATCTCGTCGATTTTCATATCAATAACGGATTGTTCTTCAAGGTATTCTCCCATGTCGCCTGACGTTTCCTCAATAATATGTGATGCGCCAAGCGTTGAGTAGAATTGACGAATGATCTGAACATGACGGGCCGGCGAATAGATCCGGCGCGGTTTTGGACGATGTAAATAGTTAAAGAATATTATATAGCTGATTCTTTGTGCCAGATTTTCGGTAATTCCCTTGAATACCCAGGTCTTCGGGGCTGTGCCCAGTAAAATGGCCAGGGAATGGAAGCCCACTTTTACACACGCCTTCTGGCTTATTATGTGGATCGTTACGGCATAGGAGTAAATACCGGTAAAATTCTTTTCAATGGCCGTTTTGATCAGTAAATCCGCTATCCGACCCAGGCAGTCATTCTGACGAAATTTCTCGTCTACGAAGACAAAAGAAATTTCACCAGTCCGTGCACCGGGCTCAGAAAGCAAGATGGCACCATGACCCATGAATTCGTTGCGGCGTGTGACAGCGACAGCAGAGATCATAAGATCTTTTTCATTCAAATCCCATATTTTTTCAGGATAGTAGATAACATCATCGAAAAATGTGTAACCGTGAGATTTGTACGCACAGCGGCTAACCTCAATAGCTTCCTCCCGCTTCAATCTACGGACAGTGAATTCCAGCGGAGCTTTCAAATAATCATGACTCTCTTCGCTGCGGGCTCCCAAACGGTCGGAAGGTTCAGGTATATGAAGAGGAGCCGGGCAATATTTGGTCAAAAGGGTTGACTTGCCGTCTTTTCCCAGATTAAGGTATTCAACTTTATCCATCAAACCTTTCACAAGTTTCAAACCGAAACCAAAAATCTGCTGATCCTCTATCGCCCGGTTCGTATCATGATGTGGAGCCGTTAAAGGATCAAACGGCATGCCTTTGTCTTCAATTCTGATAACGATACCGTAGGGATCGCTGATGGAAAAATATATATCCAAGGATGGCGCTTTTTCCCATTCCGCAAAGCCGTTATAAATAATAATGCCGATCGTTTCTTCCAAAGATAACTGAATTTTATAAATATCTTCCTCGGAAAAACCGGCCATTAATGCGTAATGTCTGGCCGTCTCGTTGGCGATATAAAAGAACGACATCTTTGCGGGAATCGTTAATTTAATCGATTCGAGTACTGCTTGATCGTGCAATGTTTCAACCTCCCGTTTTAAAAA
>CAZWTY010000004.1:0-18174 GCA_964637565.1 uncultured Desulforapulum sp. | reverse complement strand
TAATCGATTCGAGTACTGCTTGATCGTGCAATGTTTCAACCTCCCGTTTTAAAAAACCAAATTTTCTTGCAGGGTAATGTTCATTTACTAAAAGTCCTTTCAAGTGAAAAAACATTCTTCCTATAAAAACTCATACCGTCCTTGCTTGTTCTTAGCTCCACTGAACAGTCCATAAGTCAATTCGCAATTCTATTATGGCCCCGACAATCATGTGGCCCAATGTTTTGAAAATGGATGTACCAGGCCTCATCGCCTCGTTTCTATCGTCTTAAGTTATCAAACACCACATTGATATAACATCTGATATTGCTTGTACAAGGGTGTTTTCTACAATCCACAGGAAAAATGATTCAGGTATCTGACACGCTCTCTGTTTTCGGGTAGATAAAAGAGTGACGAGGGATGAAGCGCAACGCAGGAATGGGATTTTTTTACGAAGCCATCACTTTTTGTCGTCGTCTTTGCTTTCCGCCCCTGTCATGGGGTAGGTGAACATGTTTATCATGGTTTTGAAAGGCGACATTTCCGCCATGGTTTTCTGAGCGACTCCTGAAATTTCCGTGCTGATTTCAAGCATTTTTCTGAAATGTTCATCGAAGGCGGATTTTTGATTGATATAGTTTTCCATGGTCTTCAGGAGATGCTTTTCAAAAAACTCACTGAGAATGTTGTCACCATATCGGATCAGCATATGCAGAAGCGGTACAGGAAGAAGGGCCTTCTTGCTTTTGGCCTCTTCAAGGACAATCTGGGTCAGGATATAGGCTGTGACGTCTTCTTCGGAATTGGCGTCGATCACCTTGACTTCTTTCATGGCCTTGATCATGTCAGAAACCTGGTTGATGGTGATGTATTTACTGCTTTCCGTGTCGTAAAGCCTTCTGTTGTTGTATTTCTTTATAATAACCCTGTCAGACAATGCCGTTCTCCATTTCTTTTGGTTTGTACAAGGAACCCTTAACATTCTGAACTGTTTCAGGTTTTGTAAAAACAATCTTAAACAAAAGCGTTTTGCATTGCAATGAGGATTAAAAATTTAAGGCCAAAAAAATGGAAGGGGGGGTCATTCAATGCCCAAGTCTTCTCAAAAAAAGATCGACGGCTTCTGAAAACCCCTCCCCTCCTTCGGCGCTGGTCACGTAGGCGGGGAGATAATTCATTCGGTCTGCGAAGTCCAGAACGTTCCGGACCCCGACACTCACGGGAAAATACTGAAACATCGGCTCGTCGTTGGGCGAATCACCGAAATAAATGTATCGGTCCTTATTCCTGTCGAGATCCACGTTCCAGAGATCCCAGGCGATCTGGCGGGTCATTTGCAACTTGCTGTAATCACCGAACCATCCGTTGACATGAATCGAGGACACCTTGCAGGTAGCCCCGTGTTTTTTGAATATATCGCAAATTCTGTCCACCTCATCCCAGGAAAGCCGGGGCACGTCTTCACAGAAGTCGATGGCAAGATCCGCTTCCCGGTAATTCTGATCCGAAGCCAGAGCTGTGCCCGGCACAGTTTCCAGAATCTCTTTTTGAATGGTTTCCAGTCTTTTTCTTTTCTCTTCCCGTATCACAGCATCGTCGACAAATCGTTTGATAAAGTCGCCCTTGTCTTCATTCACCCTGAAATAAAAGGCTCCGTTCTCACCGACCACACCGTCTACTGGCCACATCCGGGCGATATGGTCACACCATCCCGCAGGCCTGCCTGTGATGGGAACGGCAGAGAATCCGGCGTTTTTCAAACGCCATAACGACGTATAAGCTGATGCCGGGATTTTTCCATGCAGAGAAAATGTATCGTCGATATCAAAGAAAATGCCGCGAATGCGCTTGAGATCTTCTAAAGGGATATCCTCAAGAAGAGGAACCACGGATCGGTCTGATTCAGATGTCACTGTGACTCTTCCGGTTTTCTTCCATGGATACGCTGATGGCCGATGCGGCATACTCCACCACGGACGCGGCCGTCGCGATGATGATGACCCAGGAGAGCACATGGCGGGGCCAGCTTCCAATGAAAGACCAGTAGACAGGGCCCAAAAGGATGATGAAAGCCCCCACTCCTTGAACAATGGCCTTGATCTTTCCGCTTCGTTTGGCTGCCACGGAACGGTTGTGCTTGGTCAGAATGATCCTGGAATAAGCCACGGTCACGTCACGAAGGGCCATGACCAGGGGAACGAAAAAGATGATGTAATGGGTTGAATTGTACTGGGCGGAAGCCATGGACCAGAACACGATCAGGCGACTGACACTGTCGGCGTATGGATCGAGCATGGCGCCATGCTCGCTGACCAGTCCAAGTTTTCTGGCGCTGTATCCATCGAGAAGATCCGAAATCTCTATCAGGCCGAGAAGGATCAGGCAAAAGAGCAGAACGCCGTAGGACCAGTCGCAGAAGTTCAAAGTCAACCCGAAAATCATGGCCATGGGGATTCGGGACAAGGTGAGAAGCTGAACAAGAATAAATCTGGATTTCACGATTCAATCCCCTGAAATTTATATGTAAGTCCGGCGGATAAAAACCGGGTCGCTGTAAAAGAATAAACCCTTGTTGTAATTAAAAAATCCAAACACTCTTTATCGAATTTCCCAAACACTTGTCAACAGGAAACACGGTGAAATGCCTCGACCATGAAGGTTTTCACAGTGATTCGAAACCTCCCTGACACAAGGAAGCATCAGGTTATTTTTTCCGCCTGAGCTCTTTTCGGGCCACGGGGGAAAACATTTGAAGAATTTTGAGTTTTTCCAGTGCGGGGGGAAGGGGTTTTGTCAGTTGAATTTTCAGCTCTTCGGTAACGGTTTTAAGGTCGATCATCTCCTTGACCCCGCCATGGGCCATAAACATGGTATCCACCTCAAGAGACGCGATAAGGTCAAGACTCCGGGTCATCTTTTTATCCATGGGCACGGGAAAGGGAAGAAGGTACTTGCCGTTGACACAGAGAATCACATCGGCGGCGTACAGAAGTTTCGCTTTTCTGTTGTAAAAAACCATATCGTGGTGTGTATGCCCCGGCGTACTGAGCGCCACCCAGTCTTCGAATCCGGGCAGAGGGGTTTCATGGTCAAGGCAGTGGTCAATTTTTAATTTGCGGTTGAAAAACAGGTTGGACACGGGTTTTCCCGTGGTTCTCGCCACGTGGTATCCCAGGAAGATGTCGATGAGATGCTGGATATACCCTGAAATCCCGGTGTACCATTCATTGATGTGACGCGGGGCCGCAAGGGGCACACCGTGTTTCCTGCTGAAAAAAGACGCCCCTCCCCCGTGATCGGGATGGGCGTGGGACGCCACGGCCAAGCCCACCGACGCGATGCTTCGTTTCAGTTTTTTCGTGATGTAATGTTCGACCACCTTGACATCGCACTGGCATCCGCAGTCAAGGATCAGTACTTTGTCCTTATAAACCGCAAGATAGATGGTTGAAATGTGGCCGTCGATGGTATGAAGGGAAAAATCCTGGAAAATCTGGTTCATTGGCTTTGTCAAACCCCGCCTAATGTTAAAGTTTACTTTAACATTAGGTTTTATTTAACGGGATGTCAACCATGAATTGGGCTTCTTTCGTATTCTTTCTGTTTCACTGCCTCCGAGACATCAGACGTGGTTTCTAAGCTTCAACTCCAAAGGGTGAGGATTGAGATACACCTGGGAACTGAGATAAGGATGCCCTGTTTTCCGGACGTAATGGTTGACCAACGTGATGGGAACGATCAGGGGGACGGATCCGGCCCTGTAATGCCCGATCAGCTCTCCCAGTTCTTTTTTTTCATCGGGACTCATGTCGCGTTTGAAATAGCCGGCCATGTGCTGGAGAACGTTCACATGTTTGGCCACCGTGGCTTTCAGGCTCATGGCCTCGTTCAAAAGGCCCTCATAGGTTTTCAGATCTTCAGGGAACGTCTCTTTTTTGAGAGAAGCGACAAACTTTCCCATGAGCGAGTAATGTTTCGGGCTGTGGGACATGATCAGGTACTTGTGTCGAGTATGAAAATTCATCACATGACGGACCCGGGGCTCGTTTTTCAATAACTCCCGCCATCTCTTGAAAACGAAGATCCTTTCGATGAAGTTTTCACGTATGGCGTCATCACAGAGCCTTCCGTCCTCTTCGACCGGAATCAGTGGGAACGTGTTGACGAAAATCCGGGCGAAAAGACCGGTTCCCCGGTTCGCAGGATAACCTTTGTCATTGTACACCTTGACCCGGAACAAACCGCTGCTGGGAGACTTCCCTTTAAAGATAAAACCGCAGAGACCCTCTTTTTCAAGCTCTCTGACACGGGCATTTGCCCATTTGGTCATCTTTTCAGTGATATCCACACGTGTTCTGTTGGTCATCAAACGTGGATTTTCAGGATCACCCACAAGTCTCAAGGGTTCCCTCGGAACACCCAGGCCGATTTCAAATTCGGGACACACGGGAACAAAACGGAAAAAAGAGCCGAGAACATCCTTGATAAAGGGATTGGCCTGGTGCCCTCCGTTCCACCTGACCTTTTCTCCGATGAGGCAGGAACTGACACCCACAGCGATATCCGTTTCAGCAACCCTTTTCGTGGTTTCAATCATAGGAAGCTCCTAAATATCAGGTTAAAGAACGATCGAAAATTGCGTCAGGGATAACACAGAACCCTTCGGTTTGTATCATAAGGAAGCCGGGTTAAAAAAATTTCAACCCGTCAGAATCATAGTTTTTTTCCTGAATCTTGAAAACATTTATTTCAGGCTTACACTATCTGTCATGAACATGAACCATGAACCAGGGTTCTCGATGATATCCATGGAGAGCCGGTTCATACGAAGCTGGGGACAGAAAGGAGATACGATGACAGTAACCACCGCTGATTCACTGGCTGACCTCAAACTCACACTGACCTGGGAAAAACAGGGAATGATCCACAAGGAAGTCTATTTTGCGGACGAGGCGAATCTCTACAGGGATTTTTTCCCCAAGTCCATGGATGGAAAGCTTCTTGGCAAAGCCGTGGGCGATACCTTGAGCTTCACCTTTTCACCCGGAGAACTGATTCCGGATTATTCCGAAAAAGAAATCCATAACGTTTTCCCTTACCAGTGCGACATGAGACGGATTCCCGGCAAGTCCACCCTCCCTGTGAAAGGGCGTTTTTACCCCAAAGGGATCTTAAGCGGCATCGCCGGGATATTCAGTGAAAATGTCACCCCGTTCAGGGTTTTGGACTCGGATGACCGGCGTGTTGTCGCGGATTTCAACCATCCGCTGGCCGGGCTTCCACTTTCCGTGGACGTTGAAGTCCTGGACATAAGGCCCAAACGAAAAGAACGGGGCGGCATGTGTCACGACTGGATTGAGCATCTGGTCTCTGGTCCTGGAATTCAGGCCAGACCCGGAGACAGTCCCGTGGACTTTTTTTCAGGGGACGCTTTTGCCCGGGACGATGAAAATCCCGATCCGGTCTTTTACACCAGGACACGCATGGTCAGTCACATCGACGAAACAGCCCGTCGGAATCTCGCGGGACTTTACGGAAAAAAAATCAAAGGCGGTAAAACGGTGCTGGACCTGATGGCCAGCTGGGAATCCCATGTCCCTGACGACCTTCTCTTTGAAGGTTTCCACGGACTTGGCATGAACGAAGATGAACTGGCCGCGAACAAACGGTTCGACAGTTACAAGGTTCACGACCTGAACAACGATCCGGTCGTACCCTGGCCTGACAAAACCTTTAACGCGGTGATCTGCTCCCTTTCCGTCGAGTACCTGACACGGCCATTCGACGTTTTCAAGGAGGTGAAGCGTGTTCTGAAACCAGGGGGAACGTTTATCGTGACGTTCTCGAACCGATGGTTTCCAACCAAATCCATTCGGCTGTGGTCAGGTCTGCATGAATTCGAACGGGTGGCGCTTGTGGCGGAATACTTCCTGGCTTCGGGATTTGACCGTGTCGAATCCCTGTCCTTACGGGGGTATCCCCGGCCCTACACCGACGAATACTTTCCGGCCATGAAACAGTCTGATCCCATTTACATGGTTCAGGGCTATATCGACTGATCCTTTTCACACCACCGCCGGGAACCCTGGGTTTCCGGCGGATTTTTCTAAACCATGTTCAAACCACGCCCCGGCTCTTGAAAAATTCGGCGTAACCCCTGTCAGTCACATGGATATGGACCACCAGCCATTCTTTGAGAAAATCCATGAGATCCATGGAAAGTGTGGCATTGCCCTGGGAAAAACGGCTTCTGAAATCGTTGACCTTGGACACAAGTTCTTTGTGTTTCCGGAAATGGTCTTCCGATTCATTGTAACCCAATTTTTTCATCAGGTTTTCTTCGAAGGTGAAATGGGTGACGGTATACTCCACCAGCTCGTCGAGGATCCCTGCGGAAATCGACCGGCTTTGTCTGAGTTTCATGCTTTTGTGAAGCCGGTTGATCAGATCCACCAGTTTCCTGTGCTGATTGTCGATGGTGTCTATCCCCAGCATGATGCGGCTGTCAAAGGTCATCAGATCACTGACCACGATATTTTGCCCATCATCTCTTACGTCTTCTTCAGATTCAGGAAGTTTGAAGGAGGCCACCATGTTTCTGATCTTTGATGCAAACGTTGACAGGTCGCCTGCACTGTCGCTGACTTGCCGGCTTCCTGTTTTGAAATCATTGGCGACATGGCTGACCTGTGAGATGTCTTTGGCGATTTCACCAGCCACAAGGGAACACTGGGCCACGTTGATATTGACCTCCTGGATTCCAAGACTTGCCTGTGACACGTTTCCCGCGATTTCAGCGGTTGCCTTGGCCTGCTCGTCCACAGACGAGGCGATGAACGTGACGATATCGTTCACATGGTGTATCACCTTGGATATTTCAACGATTTCCTGGGACGTTCCGGTGGTGGTATCCTGAATTCCCTGAATTTTGTCCTTGATATCCTGGGTGGCCTGGGCTGTCTGGCGCGCAAGCTCCTTGATTTCGTTGGCCACCACGGCAAAACCTTTTCCCGCGTCCCCTGCCCTGGCCGCCTCGATGGTGGCGTTCAAGGCCAGGAGGTTGGTCTGTTCGGATATCTCCGTGATGACTTCCGTGACCTTGTCGATGTCCGCCGCAGCCTGACCCAGATCGTACACCCTTTCCGATGCCCCCCTGGCCTTGGTCACGGCTTCCACCGTGATGGATCGGGCTTTTTCAAGCTCCAGAGCGATGGCGTTTACCGAAGAAGTCATCTCTTCCGTTGCCGCCGCCACCATGGTGATACTGGTGGACGATTCTTCACTGGCCGCGGCCACGGTATGCATGTTGCTGCTCATCTCTTCGGCTGCCGCCGCCACGGTGAATGAACGCTCTGACATGCCTCCTGCACCTTCGGCAAGGGTGTTGGACACGCTGAAAAGTAGGTTGGACGACGAAGAAAGGCTGACGATATCGGCGACGATATGGGAAAACATGGAACCGAGTTTCCCGGACATGGCTTTCAAGCTTTGGGCAAGTTCCCCGAATTCATCGTTGTGATCCACAGGAAGATCTGCGGTAAGATCTCCGGTTGACACTTTTTCCGAAAAAGAAATCAGATGCCTGATCCGAAATAGAACGGTGCGTGTCAGAACAAACCCGGCGGCAATCGTGAACAAAACAGCGAGAAAGGACAGGACGCTGATTGTGAGTTTCAACACGCCGGCTGAACCGTTCAAAGCCTCGCTGACACGTTCGGCCTCATCATGAATTTCCCCATCCATGGTGTTCATGGCCGTTTCCATCCGGGTAAAGGCTTCGAGGATCTCTGCCTGGATCACCGCGTGTCCCTGGGTGGCGATGTCTTCACGGTTATCCCCGCCTCCCGCCTTCATGATCTGGTCAAATTTGTCTCTGGCCTCATGGAATGCCTTGTGTGATTCTTCCAAGGCCTGAATTTGTACCGCAAGGCCAGGTATGCAGGTTTCGATTGTTTTTCTTTCATCACCCTTAAACCAGGCGGTCAGCCCGCATTCCCCTCCGGCTTTTTCCTCCGAAGTGCTTTTCATGTCATGTCCGGCCAGCGTCGCGTACATTCCCGCGATCAGGGTGGAATGAAGCGCCCGCTGTTCGACCAAGTCATCACCGGCCGCTTCAATGTCAAGAAGCCTGTCCTTTTCAAGGACGACCCGTGACAATCCCCTGTGGGTCAGAAAAGCGGTCAACAAAGCGAGGACGATCAGCGTGCCGAATACGATGATGAATTTTTTTTGGAGCGACAGGTTGTTCCAGGCCATGGGGCCTCCTTGAAATGATGTCTGTGATCGGATGTAACGTATAAATTAACGTGGTGCGGACTGTATTATCGGCAGATCATGCTCCGGAACTTGAACCCTTTCGTGGTGAAAAGCGACGAATCCACGAGATTTGTTTTCATGCGGGGCGAAACGTCCGACCAAACTCGTGCATCATTCGGAGCACGGCCAGTTCCTTGGCCTTGGCTTCGACTTCAACGGTGATGTCAAGCGATGTCCAGCATTCGGGAAAATCCGTGATATCAATGTAATCCGAATGGTTCCTGGGATTCTTTGATACCCAGGATTCCTGGGGACTCGACATATGGAAAAGAGGTTCGCGCCTCCAGGTTCCCAGGGCCTTTTCCGTGGTTTTTTCCATGGATTCCCCATCAGGCAGGCAGCGATGGTGGTGAACGTCATAGACCAGGGGAATGCCCATGTCCATGCAGACCGGCAGCAGATCCGAAGGAGTGTACACCCGGTCGTCGTTCTCAAGGGTCAGGCGGGTTCGGATCGAAGGATCAAGGCGGTCGATGTTACGTCTCAGGCGGGCGAGGGCCTGTTTTTTGTCGCCGTAGGCCCCGCCGCCATGGATGTTGATCACATCGGCCCCGACTTTTTCCGCCATCTCGGCCTGATAGACCAGCTCGAGTATGGATTTTCCCGTGACGTCTTCATGGGGCGAAGACAGCAGCGTGAACTGGTCCGGGTGGAATCCCAGGCGGATATTGTTTTCCCGGGCGAAGACCCGGCAACGTTCAAACAAGCTGTTTAGTGTCATTACATCGGGCAGATCCTGAAGATCGTAACCGATTTCAGGATGGGTTTTCAGAGGAAGGATCTGGCTGTTGATCCTGAAATCACCGATTCCGTTTTCATGGCAGTAGACAAGGGCCTTAAAAAGAGATTCCCCGTTGTGGGCTATGATTCCCCCGAGATAGTCCAACTGGTCTTTTCGTGTCTTTTTGGAAAGAAAGGCGGCGGTGGTTCTTTTAAATGCAATCGGCTCTTCCTTGAAGATACAGCAAAGTCCCCACCGTATCATGATCAACTCCCGACCTTGGCCGAGCAGACCACGGACCGCATGATCTTGTTGCTCTCAGTAAGGCCCTGGAGGCAGAAAGCCCCGAGAAACCCCCGTATTTCCTCAAGAAAATCAAGGCCCGCAATCCTGTTTCCTGTGAGCAGCGCCTGCCGGCTTTCATCGAGGCTCTGGAGAAAAGTGGCAAGGACATCGGACACATGGGGATTCTCACCAACCAGGGTCACGTAAAGATCCGGGTCCTGGGCGAAAAGACGGCCGATAAGGTCGTTTTTCAGTTTGAAGATCGGAGTGGAATAAGGCCCGGCATCAGCCGGAGACATGTTCAGTTTCTGGAGGGTCCGGCCCATGCAGATGGTGAGGAAATGGGTCAGACCCTGGGCCACGGCCATGGCCCGGTCATGGTCCACAGGATCCATGGTGGAGACCACGGCCCCTTCCCTTTTGAAAACTTCTTCGATCCAGCGGTACCAACGTTCCCCCCTGGAAGGGCAGAGGATGATGTTCTGGCCGGCGATGCATTCTGTGAAGGGACCGAACATGGGGTGGGTCCCCACCACCTCGGCCGTGGTGCACGCCGTCATTTTTTTCACGATCCGTTCCTTGAGCGAGCAGAAGTCCATCAGGGCTTTTTCTGGGGGGATATGGGCCCCGATGGCTTCGCAAATCGTCAGGGAAGATTCTTCCGGTGTGCTGAGGATGACCACGTCGCTTTGATGGACAAGGTCAAGGTAGGAGAGTTCTGTTTTTCGTCCGGCGATGAGAACACGATGGCCGGACTTGGTAAATATTTTTTCAAAAAGGCGCCCCATGCCGCCGGTCCCGCCGATAATCCCAACTGTCACCTGATTCATGAAATTGCCTTTTGTCTGAGTAAATGATCCGCAAGAACGATGGCCGCCATGGACGCGCACACCACGTTGATCCGTGGAATGGGAGACACATCGTGGCGTCCCTCTGTCCTGATTACGGCCGGAGCGTTGTCCATGTCCACGGTGTTCTGGGCGATGGAAAGCGAGGGGATGGGCTTGACGGCCACCCGGACCACCAGGGTGTCGCCGTTCGATATGCCGCCCAGAATTCCTCCGGCGTTGTTGCTGAGAAACCCTTCGGGAGAGATGGGATCGTTGTTGGTCAACCCGGTTTTCCGGGCTGCTTCGAAACCGCTGCCGATTTCCACCCCTTTGACCGCGCCGATGCTCATCAGGCCCTTGGCCAGATCGGCATCCAGTTTGTCGAAAACAGGGTCGCCCAAGCCCATGGGAACTCCGGTGGCCTGGATTTCCACAATGCCTCCGATGGAGTTGCCTTCAGCCTTGATTTCAGCGGCGCGTTTGCCCATGGCTTTGGCCGCTTCGGCATCGGGACAGAAAAACGGGTTGTTTTCGACCTCGTCCATGTCTATTTTTTCAGCACGGACTCCGCCGAGCTCAAGGGTGTAAGCCGAAATCTTGATGTTTTCACGTTTAAGGATTTCGCAGGCCACGGCTCCGGCAGCCACCCTGGCCAGGGTTTCCCGTGCCGAGGCCCGCCCTCCCCCGCGGTAGTCTCTTATTCCGAATTTGGCCTGCCAGGTGATGTCCCCGTGGCCCGGCCGGTACAGTCTTGAAATCTCCGAATAGTCGTTGGAATGAGCATCCTTGTTGTTGACCATGATGGCGATGGGCGTTCCGGTGGTCAGTCCTTCAAAAACTCCTGAAAGAATCATGGCCTGATCCGGTTCTTTCCGGCTGGTGCTGGTCACCACCTTGCCCGGTTTTCTTTTGTCCAGCATGGCCTGGACGATCTCTTCGGTCAGGGGAATCCTGGGAGGACACCCGTCGATGACGACCCCCACACTTTTTCCATGGGACTCACCGAATGTGGTGATCCGGAACATCTTTCCAAACACGTTTCCTGGCATATCGTTCCTCTGTCTATAACTCGCTGAGTTTGTCGAGAATCCGGTCACAGATGTCATGAACAGGGATTCCGTCCGTTTCAATTGAAAAATCCATGGCTTTTCTGTACATGGGGGTCCGAAGCTCAAGGGTTTCTTCGATTTCACGCATCGGTCCCTTGTCGGTGAGGCCTGGCCTCTGATCTTTCGAGTTCACGTCATTTGCCATACGGGCCGCAATGGTCTTCACCGAGGCCCTGAGCCAGACCACCGTTCCTTCTTTCCTCATGGTTTCTATGTTTTCGTCCCTCAGGATCACGCCGCCGCCTGTGGCCACGACTTTTCCCTTCATGCTGGCGATGGTCTTGAGAATCCGGGATTCCCTGTTTCTGAAATCATCCCAGCCGAAACGCTGGACGATCTCCGCGACCGTCATCCCCGCATCCCTTACCAGCATCTCGTCAGCGTCTATGAAATCCTTGCCCAGCCTTTGGGCAAGGGTCTTTCCAACGGTTGTTTTACCCGTACACCTGTATCCAACCAGATAGATGTTTTTCATGCGTAAAGTCCTTCGAACACGTCCCAGTAGTTGGGAAAGGATTTCTTCACACAGCCTTCGTTCCGGATCATCACCCCCGGCACCCGAAGACCGGCAATGGCGAAACACATGGCCATGCGATGATCGTCGTAAGTTTCGATGTCAGCACCGTGGTGATTTGAACCGCCCGTGATCAGAAGGCCCGAATCCGTGGCCCGGGCATCCACGCCCATGCGGATCAGCTCCGTGGCCACGCAGCCCAGACGATCGCACTCCTTTTCCTTAAGGTGGGCCACATTGGTGATTTCCGTGGTTCCTTCGGCAAAGGATGCCACCACAGCCAGGGTGGGCACCACATCGGGCATCACGGACATATCCACGGAAACAGCCTTGAGATTCCCTCCTTGGACAGCGATCCCGTCGTTTTCATGGAAAACCCGGCACCCCATTTTTTCGAGGACATCGGCGAATTTCACGTCGCCCTGCCTGGAGTTCCGGCTGATGTTTTTCACCTTGATCCGTTTTCCTGTGATGGCCGCAGCCCCCCAGAAATAACTGGCCTGGGAACAATCGGGTTCCACGGCATAGTCACCGGGGCAATAGCTCTGACCCCCTTTTACCGAAAAACGGGCGTAGCCGTCCCGTCCCACTTCGACCCCCAGCCGTTCCATGATGTCCACGGTCATATCCACATAGGGCTTGGACACAAGGTCCTTGACGATGGCCACATCGATTCCCTGTTCCGTCAGGGGAGCCATAAGAAGAACCGATGACAGAAACTGGCTGCTGATGCTGCAATCCATGTCCATATGCCCCCCGCGGACCCGTCCGCCTATGATTTCGATGGGGGGGCATCCGGTCTGGTTCACGGACCGTGATGCGACGCCGATCTGGGCAAGACCGTCCAAGAGGTCCTGGATGGGCCGTTCCTGCATGCGAGGTGTTCCGGTCAGGATATAGGTCCCTTGTCCAAGGGCTGAAATCCCCGTTAACAAACGCATGGATGTTCCTGAATTTGCGAGATAAATCTCCTTTGTCGCCGGTTTGAGACGACCATGGCATCCGTCGATGGTGAAGATGTGGCCGTCGTCGTGGATCATGACGCCCATGGTTCTCAAGGCCTCTGCGGTGAGAAGGGTGTCTTCGCTTCTCAGGCAGTTTGACACCCGGCAGGTGCCGGTCGACAGGGCGGACGCAATGAGAAGGCGGTGGGTGTAGCTTTTGGAGCCCGGAACCTGGACGTCGCCATCCCGGATTGGAAGAGGTTTCACAAGATACATGGATTTGTCCGTTTCATTTGTAATTTATAGTTGTTAGATTATATTTGTTCATGTTGATTATCCATCATGGGACCACGCCTTATTTCCTTCCCAGGGCATCGAGAGCCACTTCCCGCATCAGATCCGACGGAGCTTTCTGCCCAGTCCAGGATTCAAACTGGGACGCCCCCTGGTACACGAACATGGCCAGGCCGTCGACCACGGTACACCCGATGGATTCGGCCTCTTTCAGAAGCATCGTTTTCAAAGGGTTGTACACGATATCCATCACCACCATGTCCTTTTTCAGGTATTCCCGGGAAACGGCCATGGTATCGGTGTTGGGAGTCATGCCCAGGGGCGTGGTGTTGATCAGGATGTCGCATCCATGCCGGACATGTTCGGAAAGTGGGTAAAATTCCACGCCCAGATCCGAGGCAAGTCGCTCACCCTCTTCCCGGATGTGGTTCAATATGGTCAGGTCCCCCCCCTCTTCCAGGATGCCGAACCCGATGGCCCGGGCCGCTCCGCCTGCCCCGGCCATGACCACCTTTTTCCCGCGGATCTCCGTTTTATCCCGGAGGGCCCGCATGGCGCCGAGACAATCGGAGTTATAGCCGTAAAGGTGACCTTCCCGGTTGACAATGGTGTTGACCGCCCCGATTTTGAGGGCGGTTTCGTCAACCTCGTCCAGATACTCCATCACATGGATCTTGTGGGGTATGGTCACACTGGCGCCTCGGATCCCTAAGGCCCGGATTCCCGAAACAGCCTGGGCCAGATCCTGTTCCTGGACATCGAAGGCCAGGTAGGCCCCATTGAAACCGATCCTTTCAAAAGCCGCGTTGTGCATCAGGGGACTCAGGCTGTGGGACACGGGATGGCCCAGCACGCCGTACAGAAACGTTTTGGCGTTGATACGGTTCATCATAATTCACCCCGGTTGAACTGCTGCTGTTCCTTGTACTGAATGGGATAGGACCCCAGGATCTTGAGGAACAGGCACAGGTGCTTCATCACCATGAGGATTTCCTTGATCTTGTCGTCCTCCTGGTGTCCCTCGATGTCCATGATGAAAAAATAACTCCAGTTCTCGCTTTTCGTGGGACGGGATTCCAGCTTCACCATGTTGATTCCCGCACGGGCCACAGGTTCCAGGGCCTTGAACAGGGCTCCAGGGACGTGGGAGGTGACGAACATGATGGAGGTTTTGTCTTTGCCGGTTCTGGGCATGTCGTCTTTTCCGATGACAAGGAACCGCGTCTCGTTTTTAGACGAATCCTCGATTTTCGATTCCACGATTTTCAGGTTGTGGATCTGGGCCGCCTTGCTGCTGGCGATGGCCGCCGCGTCCTTCCGGCCCACGACTTTCTGGGCTGCATGGGCCGTGCTGCTGCACTCTTCGAGAACAGCGTCAGGAAGGTTCCGCTGGAGCCAGTTGCGACACTGGGAAAAAGGCTGGGGATGGGAATAGATCACCTTGATATCACGGATATCCCCTGTTTCCGACATCAGATCGTGGGAGATGGCCTGGTACCTTTCGGCACAGATCTTCACGTTGGATTCGAACAGCAGGTCCAGGGTGTGGTTCACCGCGCCCTCGATGGAATTTTCCACCGGCACCACGCCATACTGGCAGGCTCCCCGCTCCACTTCGGCGAAGATCTCGCTGATGTTCTTCTGGGGAATGAACAGGCCCGAATACTTGAAATGGTTCAGGGCCGCAATGTGTGTGTAGGTGGCTTCAGGCCCCAGGTAGGCGATCTGAAGCGGTTTCTGGAGTTCACGGGACGCAGCCATGATCACGGAAAAGATGTACTGGAGCACCGTGTTGCTCACCGGGCCCTGGTTGAGGTCGCAAAGGCGCTTCATGATCTCGTTTTCCCGTGACACGTCGAGGACCTGGTTGGCATAGCGTTTTTTCAGTTCCCCCACGGCCTGGCTGATTCCAAGACGCCTGTTGATCAGGGCCACTATGTCGTTGTCCACGGTGTCGATGGCCACCCTCAGTTCCTGGAGTTCCCTGTAATAAGCTTCGTCCGGCTTGGGTTTGTTTTCGTTCGTCATGGGGTTATTTTTCCGTTATGGTTTCTTCGATTTGATGGCCGAAATGCCGCCCGCAGCTTTCTGTATACGCCACCACCTTGTCTCCTTTTTTCAGGTTGACCACAGACAAGGGGTCGCCTTCCGGAGAGGTGAGGCGGATGGTCTCGGCGTTCTGGACGATGGTGGACACTTCTTTTCCGTCGATGTCCGCCCGGATCAGCATCATGGGACGTTTTTCGATTTTCAGCCGGCCCACGATGGCGATGCTGGCCTTTCCCCTGTGATCGTAAATCAGAACGGAGTCACCTGCCTCGAGCTCGGACAGGTACCGGGTCCTGTTACCCGGAACACGGGTGTAAGCGTGAACCGCTCCCGCATTGATCCTGAAAGGCCGCGGGGCCACATAGGGATTGGAGACGGTTTCCGCGTGAACGAGAAACAAAGAGCCGCTGCTGTTACCCACCAGCATGCCCTGTCCTTTTTTCATGGCCGTGCAGGTATCCACACATACCCGGTCCCCCATTCCCACGGGAAGGACCTCGATGATCGTTGCAAGGGTCAGGGGAACCTTCTCCTCTCCTTCTTTGAGAATGGCCAGGGCTTTTTTCAGAACCACCGGATCATCGGTGTGGAAAAGGATCTGTTTCACACCCTTTTCAAGGATGCCGAAAGCGACCACCGCCTCATCCAGGTTGTTCACTTTGGCTACCACATCCGCGCCCTTGGCAATCAGGTTTTCAAGGGGAATAATCGTCCAGTCTGTGCATTCGAGAACCACCATTTTTTCCTTGGACAGCCTGAGAATGGTCTCTTCCTGGTCACCGTGGGTGATCTGGAATGTTTCCAAGTCCCTTCCGGGAACGATATCGCCATCGTCACAGATGGTGGTGATTTTTCCCAGCTCCTTGACACTGGCCGAGTACCCGTCCGGCACCATGATGCCGTCGGCTCCGCCTTCAAGGGCCGTGGTGACGAGTTCCTTATCCCAGGGGTCGATTTTAACCCATATCTTTTTCATTATAGTTCCTTGGTCATGTCATGTGTTGTCATTGAAGGCCCGAATCGTCAGATTCATGGCCGTTGCGATGCGGAATGTTCTTTTTCCAGGCATCTTATAGAAATCCATCGATAAATCAAGCACTTTTAAGGATGGCCATGGCCTCTTCCAGAGACTTGCCCTCATGGATGATGGCCGCCATGGCCTCGACCATCTTTCTGGGGTTCCCGTGCTGGAAGACGTTCCTTCCAATGGACAATCCTGCGCCACCCGCATCGATGGAGCCTTTGACCATTTCAAGAATCTCCCTGTCCGAATCCATTTTTTCACCGCCGGCGATTACCACGGGCACCGTACAGCCCTCGGTCACTTCACGGAAGGTTTCGGGGCTTCCGGTGTAAGGCACCTTGACGATGTCCGCGCCGAGTTCACAGCCCACCCTGGCGGAATGTTTCACCACGTCGACGTGGAACCCGTCCTTGATTTTTTCGCCACGGGCGTAAATCATGGCCAGAAGGGGTATTCCCCAGTTTCGGCAATCCCTGCTGATGTTTCCGAAATCGTTCAGCATCACCTTTTCGTCTTCGTCACCCAGGTTGACGTGGATGGACACGGCGTCCGCTCCAAGCTTGATCGCTTCTTCCACGGTGCAGACCAGGGTTTTGGCGTTGGGATAGGGAGACAGGGAGGTGGAGGCTGACAGATGGATGATCAGGCCGATATCCGGCCCTTTGCCGCGAAGCCCTTCTCCGACCAGGCCTTTGTGCTCCACGATGGCGTTGGCGCCTCCCATGGCCACCTGGTGAATGGTGTGTTTCAAATCGATCACACCCTGGATGGGGCCAACGGAAATGCCGTGGTCCATGGGGACGATGATCGTCTTGCCTGTGTTGCGGTTGAAAATCCGTTCAAACCTGATCATTTTTCCGATGTCGCTCATGTTCGTTCTCCATGTGCAAGCATAAAAAAAGGCCGTGAAGTTTTTTCTCCACGGCCTTTTCTGTTCTATGTCTTTCAGCCGTGGAATGGGTTTACCACGGCTTTTATACGCTTAACTCGTTGAGGGGTTTAAGCGCACGCCAGGCAAACCGGTGCTAAAATAATAGTACCAGAAATAATAAGTGCCTGAGGTTACGTACGCCATGAATAAAAATCCTTACGGTTAAAAGTAGTGTTCCATCACCCTCTATATGAACGGTTTTATATTGTCAAGACCCTATTCACCGGACAATGAAAAAAATGTTTAAAATTTGCTTCCTTCTTCTCGGTCACGGACCATGCAGAAACCTCGACATCGATTTGAACTTTACAGGATGGCTTGAAAAACGGTATGACCATGGCCATGAGACGATTTTATGTTGACCAGAACAAAATAAGGGAAAACGAGGTGATCCTCTCCGGACAGGACGCCAGGCATCTGAAAGATGCGCTCAGGCTGAAGCCGGGGGATCGTGTCTGCCTGTTCGACGGCACGGGTCACGAGTACCTGGCGGAAATCGGAGAAACGCTTAAAGACGAGGTCAGACTAAATCTTCTCCATCACCTGGCCTACGAATCCGAATCCCCTGTCCACATCACCCTGGCCCAAGCCTTTTTGAAAGACAAGAAAATGGACACCCTGGTCAGGCAGGTTTCCGAACTTGGCATCGCCCGATGGCTTCCCTTCTTGGCGGCCCGCAGTGTGGCCAGGCCCGAGAAAGATCGTTTGAAGTCCCGTAAGGAACGATGGGTCAAGATCGTCCATGAAGCCCTGAAACAATGCGGAAGATCCCGCATGCCCGAAATATCGGACACCGTTTCGTTTAAGGAGGCCATTTCCCAGGCGTCAGACTGCGATGTCAAAATTCTCTTCTGGGAAAAGTCGGACACTCCCCTGTCCGATCTGATCAGGGAGCTTAAGGATGCTGGCGCCCCTTGCCGTTCTGTCTGCCTCTGCCTTGGCCCTGAAGGCGGGTTCGAGGATCACGAGGTCGATGAAGCGGTGAAACGGGGATTCAAAACCCTTTCCCTGGGGCCGAGGATCCTGAAAGCGGACACAGCAAGCCTTGCCGCATGCGCCCTGGTTCAGTATCTTTTTGGGGATATGGATAAATAGTTCTTGACAAACAACGGCTCAGACTCTATAAATTGCTCGTTTTTGACGTGCCCAGGTAGCTCAGTCGGTAGAGCAGTGGA